>JAHBAE010000051.1 GCA_018384485.1 Kiritimatiellia bacterium | reverse complement strand
CTGCGCTGCTGGTTGTTGGTTGCTGAGACACTTCCAACGCATTAAAAACGATTCAGGGGCCCAAAAGGGGAAGAATCGGCTTTTAATGCGTTGGCCGTACCCCAGAGCTTTTCGCGGTTGACAGGTGCAAAGAGTTTTTGATATACTACACACCACTTAACCGGTGGGATGGCCGAGCGGTTAGGCCGCGGACTGCAAATCCGCTTACAGCGGTTCAACTCCGCTTCCCACCTCCATTTAAAAACCCCGCGAAAAGGGGGTTTTTCTTTTTTTATACATTCGAGGTAAATCACCAATTCCATACTCCCTCATCTGTCAGCCACTTGTTGCCCTGAAATATGGTATAATACGCATTGAATGTACTTAAAGCAACTTGAGATTATTGGGTTTAAATCGTTTGCCGATAAAACAAGGCTCGATTTTGATCCTGGCCTTATCGCAATTGTCGGTCCTAACGGATGCGGCAAGTCGAATGTTTCCGATGCTATACGATGGGTGCTCGGAGAGCAAAAGCCAACAGCATTGAGATGCTCTAAATTGGCAGATGTCGTTTTTAACGGCACCGATACAAGAAAGCCTATTGGGGCTGCGGAAGTTTCTATTACATTTGCCGATTGCGAAAAAGAACTTGGCACCGATTACCACGAAGTGACGATTACACGCCGCGTCTATCGTGACGGCACAGGTGAGTATTATATCAATAAGCAACCTTCGCGCCTTAAAGACGTGCAGCATCTCTTTATGGGCACGGGTATCGGCACAAGTTCGTATTCCGTAATGGCCCAGGGGCAGATTGACGCAGTTCTCTCTTCTCGCCCTGAAGACCGCCGTGCCGTATTCGAAGAGGCGGCGGGTATCACTAAATTTAAAGCCGACAGAAAAGAGGCGCTCCGCAAGATTGAGCAGACTGAGCAGAACCTTTTGCGCGAGCAGGATGTTCTTCGCGAAATGAAGCGCCAGATAGCCTCTCTCCAGCGCCAGGTCGGCAAGGCTCGCCGTTATAAAGAATTGCGTGATGAGCTCAGAGGGCTTGATGTTTACGTTTCGCGTCAACGCATTCTCGGGTACGATCAGGAGCTCGAGCAAAATGCGTTAAACCGCAACGAGATAACCAAGGCGATTGAAGAGGCGGGTGAAGTTGTCGCCTCCGCCGAGAGCGAGGCGCAACGCCTTCACGCTGAAATTCACGCTCTTGAAGATTCTCTTCAATCGCTCGCTTCCGAGCAGGCCGCCGCCGAGGGCGCCTATTCGCGTGCGCGTGAGGTTATCGGCGTCAACGCAACTCGCGTCGAAGAATATAAGTCGTACATAGCGCGCGACGAAGGCGAGGTGGAAGCGGCAAAAAGAACGCTTGAAGAAATTTCAATGCAGGCCGAATCGCTCGGTCAGAAAAAACAGCTCCTTGACGATTCTCTCGCCGCCGCGCGCGATTCGTTAGCCGATGCGGAAGCGGAGTTTGCGGCGCTTCAGGCTGATATCGACGCAAAGAGCGCCGAAGTTGCTGCGCGCCGCAGAGAAGTTGCCGATACGACACGCACCGGCACACTCGTTTCCGACAGTGAAGTCAAGCGCAACGAATCCATTGAAGTGTGGAAAGCAGGCACGTCGGTTACGACGATGATGAAGCGTGAGGATCTCATGGCCATCGTCACCGCGGCAGAGGATGAGCTTCACGAGATGGAGAGGCGCCATATTCCTTGTTCGCAAAAGCTTACCGAAAGGCGCATTGCCGTAAGCCAGATGGAGCAGGAGCTTTCGTTTGTTGGCCAGCAGGAGGGTTCATTCTCCATGCGCAGGAGCGAGATTGATAATGCCATCTCAATGCGCTTAAGCCAGATAGAAGGATATAGAGATTCCATCAACAGGCTCACGGAAGAATCAGGCGGGCTTTTTGACAGTCTCGACGAGCTTAAGGCGCGTGCCGAAGACTGTTCTTCGCGCATCCAGCAGGCGAAGGAAGAGCGCGCCGTGATGCTCCAGAAAATCTCCGCGGCAGATGCCAAGGTTAGTGAAAAGCGCCTTGCGCTGGATCAGGCGAGAGATTTTCGCGGCAAGCTTGAAGTGCAGGCGGCTGAGGCAACAATGCGCCGTCAGAATGTCTACGAGCATCTTCAAGATGAGTACGGCCTTTTTGCCGATGCGGTTATGCGCGAAAGCGATCCTGAATGGAAGGGCGGCCAGCCGCCTCCAATCGCGGAGCTTGAAGGAACTGTCGGGAGGCTGCAGGCGGAAATAGCCGCCCTCGGTCCCGTCAATATGGTAGCGGTAGACGAATGCCGCGAGCTCGAAGAGCGTTATGCGCGCGAGAAAGCGCAAGAGGAAGATCTCCAAGCCGCCAAGGTTCAGCTTATGGAGCTTATCGGCAGCCTGAATGATACTTCCGGTTCTATGTTCAGGACGACGTTCGAAACTGCCAACCGCAATTTCCAAGCGATGTTCTCTAAGCTCTTCGGTGGCGGCGAGGCGCGGCTCGTTCTTCTCGAAAACGAGGAAGATCCTCTTGAGTGCGGCATTGACATCATCGCGCGTCCTCCAGGAAAGCGCCCTCAATCAGTTTCGCTTCTTTCGGGCGGCGAACGCACGATGACGGCGGTTGCGCTACTCTTTTCGATCTTCATGATCAAGCCCGCCCCGTTCTGTATGCTTGACGAGCTTGATGCGGCTCTCGACGATGCAAACATCGGCCGCTTCGTAGCGCAGCTGCAGGAGTTTCTCGATCAGTCGCAGTTCTTGATTATCACGCATAATCAGCACACGATTGCAGGGTCTGATTTGGTTTACGGCGTTTCACAGCAGGAGAAGGGCGTTTCGCGCGTAATCTCCATGAAGCTCAGCGATCTGGGCGTGAAGAGCTGAAGAATAAAAACGATTTAAATCTCTAAGGCATAAAGATATGGCACAGGAAAATAATGAATATCGCGAGCAAAGGCTCGTAAGTATGAAAGCGCTTGCGGAACTTGGTTTTGAGCCGTATGGCTGCAAGTACGATCATGACGATCTTTCCAAAGTCAGAGCAGGTTTTGAAGAAGGTAAGACTGCGCGCGTCGCCGGCCGCCTTCTGATGATTCGTCGCATGGGCAAGATGAATTTCTGCACCATGAACGACGGCACAGATAAATTCCAGCTTATCTTCAAGCGCGACGAACTTTCAGAGGCGATGTTCGCCGCGTTCAAGCTTCTCAATCTTGGCGATATCATCGGCGCGGAAGGTACGCTTTTTACCACTCAGAAGGGCGAGAAGTCGCTCGTTGTCAAGGAGTGGACGATGCTCGCCAAGGCGCTTGAGCAGCCGCCGGAGAAGTTTCACGGCCTTGCGGATCAAGAGGAATGTTACCGCCGCCGTTATGTCGATTTGATGACTAACGATGAGTCGCGCAACCGCTTTTTCACGCGTTCGCGTCTTATTCAGGAAATCCGCAAATATCTTTGGGACCGCGGTTTCGTCGAGGTTGAAACGCCTATTCTTCAGGATCAGGCGGGCGGAGCTGCTGCAAAGCCGTTCATATCCCGTTTTAACGCGCTTGACAAGGATTGCGTAATGCGCATCGCGCCGGAGCTTTATTTGAAGCGTCTCTTGGTGGGCGGCATGAACAAGGTTTTTGAGCTCGGCAAGGATTTCCGCAACGAAGGCATCGACCGCACTCACAACCCTGAGTTTACCGTTTGCGAAATTTACGAAGCCTATGGCGACCGCACCTCGATGGAAGATATCATGGAAGGGCTTTTGCCTCATCTTTGCGATACAGTCATCGGAAAGCGCGAGATTGAATATGGCGAGAATAAGACTTTGATTAACTTCAATCCTCCTTACCGCCGCGTCGCTTATAAAGATCTTGTCAAAGAGCTTATGGGCGAAGACTGGTTTGATCTTCCGTTTGAAACTCAGCTTGAAAAGGCAAAGGCCAAAGGGCGCGAGACGGAGACTAATCTCGAGCTTGATGGTGTGAATAGCGAACTTATGCTCACGCATGAAGTGTACGATAAGCTTATCGAGCGCAATATCATGCAGCCGACTTTCGTAACGCGCATTCCGCGTCAGTTTGTTCCGCTTGCCAAGGCGTGCAAGGACGATCCTTCGCTCGTAGACGTGTTTGAGTTTGTCGTTGCAGGGCGCGAGCTTTGTCCCGGGTATACGGAGCAGAACGATCCTATCGCCCAGCGTGCCGCGCTTGAAGACCAGGCAGGCGAGGATACTGAGAAGATTGATGAAGATTTTATTTCCGCGCTTGAGTGCGGAATGCCGCCGACCGGCGGCCTTGGTTTCGGCGTCGATCGTCTCGTCATGTTCCTTACGGGCTGCGATTCCATACGCGATGTCGTTCTTTTCCCTCAGATGAAAAAAGCTTAATTGGAGAATACTATGCAACTTTCAGGAACTATTACGGCCTTAATCACGCCATTTGCTAAAGACGGCTCTGTTGATTATGGCGCACTTAAAGCTCTTGTAGAAGAGCAGACGGCGGCGGGAATCGAGGGTATTTGTTCAGTAGGCACAACGGGCGAGTCTCCCACGCTTTCTCATGAAGAGCATCGTAAAGTTATTGAAAAAACGATCGAGTTTGCGGCAGGCAAGTGCAAAATAATTGCCGGCACAGGCGCGAATTCAACTGAAGAGGCGATTTCCCTTACTAAGGCAGCAATCTCGGCAGGCGGGTCAGATGCCTGTTTGCAGGTAACGCCTTATTACAACAAGCCTAATGCAGAAGGGCTTTACCGTCACTTTATGACGTTGGCGGATCTCGGCCTTCCTGTAGTCCTTTACAATGTGCCTGGGCGCAGCGGCAGAGAGATTCCTCTCGATGTCGTAAAGCGCCTTGCCTCTCACCCGAATGTTGTCGCAATAAAAGAAGCGGCAGGTTCTGTCGATCGCGTAAGCGCGATTAAGTACGCTTTGCCTGATTTTACAGTTCTTTCAGGCGATGATTCGCTTGCGCTGCCTATGATTTCAGTCGGAGCTCAAGGCGTTATTTCCGTCGCTTCGAATGTCATTCCCCGCGAGATGGGCGATATGGTAAGAAGCGCTCTTGCAGGCGATTATGCGGCGGCTCAGAAGATGCATTTTAAATATTACACGCTTTTCCGCGATCTTTTCATTGATGTCAATCCTATTATGGTCAAAGAGGCGCTTGCAATGCTTGGCAAGTGCGAGAGCGTTTTCCGCCTGCCTCTCTGTGGAACGGATGAGGTGAAAAAAGCTCAGTTGGCGTCGACCCTGAAACAAATCGGGTTAATATAAGATTTTCTCAATAAAAAAGAAGGAGGGAATATGAAAATTGTGGCGGTTGCGGCATTCGCAATAGCGTCATTGAATGTCTTTGCAGATTCCGCAAAAAGTATTCCTTCATGCGAGATAGGTGTTAAAGAGAACAAAAGCGCGATTCACATCCAGCGCACGATGAAGGCACTTGAGGATTCTACCAAGGAAAATCCTTCTCACGTGAGAGTGCTTTTCTACGGTCAGTCGATCGTCGGGCAGAAGTGGCACGTTCATCTGATGGAGCGGCTTAAAAAGAAGTACCCGACCGTTGTCTTTGATGTGGAAAACAGGGCGATCGGTGGGTATGAGTCGCCTCGGCTTATCAAAACGGCAGAGAGCGATCTTTATCCGTTTTATCCGGATATTCTCTTCTTTCACGTTTACGGCCCAATTGATAAATACGAGCAGATCATAAAGAAGACGCGCGAGACTACGAGTGCGGAAATCGTGTTGTGGTCTTCTCATCTCAGGTCGAGCGATGATCCTAAGAAGCTTATGGAGAAAATGGATCAGCGTTCCGTTCAGATCCGCGAAATAGCTTCGCGCTACGGCTGTATGTTCATTGATCTTCGCTCCAAATGGTGCAAGATGCTTATTGACAACAATTGGCAGGCTGAATACTTGCTCGCCGATACGATTCATCTCAAAAGCGAGAAGGACAGCAATGCTAAAATTTACTACGCAGGTTTTATCGGTGAAGAGCTTTGCCGCATAAAAGGCGCGAAAGGAAAAAGCTACCTGTCCGGGAAAATAGAGAAAATTCCTTTTTCCTCTTCGCGTGTGAAGAAAAACAAGGATGGAACGGTAGAGCTTAACTTTACCGGCAATAGAGTCGTGGCTGTGACTTCAGGCGAATGCGGCGGAGAGACTTCAGTTTTGCTTGACGGCAAAGTGCCGTCCGCATATCGTGAAATGTACGCCTTTACGCGCCCCTCTGCATACGTTTCGTGGATGCCGATGATAAATATCATAGAGCGAAAGGCAGATGCATTCCCCAAGGTCGAAGACTGGACTCTTACGTATATTGAAGGCACCGAGCCGTTCGGGCCGGTGGTTTATAAAGTTGAAGGCTCGGAGACCGGCTTTGACGGCGAAGGCAGGAGTGATGCCGATTTCACATCCCGCTCGGGGCGCGCTGTCATTAAAAAAGATGAGTTCATGGCAATTTGGCAGTATGACTACTTTATCAAACGTTCATTGAAGAAAGATGAAAAGCCGCAAGGAAAATATGCGCGTGCAGGAGATACCATCACATGGAAATGCATAGGTCTTTTCAGCGACAAGTTCACTCCTCGTGACGTTTGCGAACGCGTGACTTTAGTTCAAAACTGCACCAATTCAAAGCATAAAATAATTTTAAAATCAGATGCCGCAATCAAGGGCATAAAGGAGTTTGTCGTTTACACGCCTCCGAGCGCGGTCTCGAAAAAAGATATTGTCGTTTCCGTTGACGCGACTCGTTTAGGGAAGAAAATCCCAAACACCTCGCAAGTCAGAACCGTTTGGAACGGCAGAAACGTCGACTGGGAGAATTTCGACAACAAAAATTACAGCACGCGCGATTTCGTTGAATACATTGAGCTTATGGCCTGCACCGGAGGAAACGATGATAGAGATCTTCTTAAGGATCCCTCGAATACGGCCGTTCTTGACGATTACGATTTTTCCCATCTGATTAAAATGTGCCGCGGGATTCTCTCAACTGGAGCAAAGCCTTATTTAAAACTGGGGAATGTTCCGGCGAAATTTTCGAAGGATGTTGATAATGGCGAGTTCAGTATGAATATTCGCCCGCCTATTGATCATCTCGTTCATTACCGCTACATGAAAGCTTGTGCTGCGGCGCTGAAGGCGGAGTTTGGGCTTGAAGAAGTCCGCTCGTGGCGCTATGCAGTTCTAACCGAGGCTGATAACTGCGGCTGGTTTAGTGTGAAGAGCGACAAAAAGACGAAGCGTGAGCAGAATATTCAAACGCGGGAAGAATTTTTCAAGCTTTACGATTACACGGCAAAGGCATTCGAGGAAGAGCTTGGAAAAAATCTCGTTTTTGGAACTCATATGCTAAACCCGGATGACGAGTATTTCTCTCAATTTACTATTGAAGATTTTCTGAAGCATTGTTCAACAGGGAAAAATGCCGCGACAGGTGGCATTGGTTCACCTATGTCACTCCTGACTATTTCTTATTACTTTGATACGCGTTCGCCTCACAGCGACAAGAAAGGGTATGTTAACCCGATGAAGCGAGTTGTAAAAGCAGTACACAAGGCTGGTTTTACGAATGTGGTTACGGGTGTTGATGAAGGGCGTGTTATCTGCTCGCGCAAGGGCCGGCAAGCGGCTGATATTGTTTCTCGCGCCTTAGGGCAGAGCTATCAGGCCCCCATCGACCTTCGAATCGTTCGCAGCATTGTAGATGCCGGAGCAGATTATTTTGCGACATGGGAATATTTTTCAGGCCCAAGACCTATTTCGATTGGCCTTCCAAGCCATCATTATTTCACTTCAAGGGAATTTGCCCGCTTTGCCGGGCTTAAGAGAGCCGCTGCGGGAATTACCGGCGACTTCCCCGATGGCGAGAGCATGGAAGTCTTTGCAGGTGCATCTGAAGATTCCTCTATTGTACGCTTTTGCATAGGGCGTTTTTACGATCATCTTTCATGGACGAACAGTTTGTCTTCCATGGTGCGGCTGCGCCTCCCGAAAGAGTTTGCCGGTACAACAGTTACGATTGATGAGTTCATATTGGATAACCGCAACAATTGGTTCTGCGATTGGGAAAAGGACCGCGTACTTTACGGCATTAAAGACAGCGATTTCGACTGGAGCTACGATGACTTTGCCGTTATGTCAAAGCGTACGCTTGTAACGGAAAAATTCCGCAAGCTTTTCGTCGAGAAACTTGAGAAGGTGTATCAGAAGAAAGCGGAGAAAGTCCTGCCTCGCAAATTTGAAATGAAAGTCGACAAAAAGGGATATATCTCTTTGACCTCGTCATTCGAAGGCAATGGCGTTATTTTCTATACTGTCAGAAAATAACGGCAGGAAAAGGTCTGTCCAAATAAGAGTGCGAAACATGAAAATATCTGTTATAGGTGACGGTGGCTGGGGAAGCGCAAATGCGATTCTTCTTTCTGGCTATGGGCATGAAGTCACGCTTTGGGGTGCGTTTCCCGATTATATAGAAGAGATGAAACGGACGCGAGTAAATTCGCGTTATCTTCCCGGCGTTTCTCTTCCTGAAAACATTCGCCTTTCCTCCAATATTCAAGAGGCTGTGTCTGGCGCGGATGTTGTGGTATTTGCTCCGCCGTCAAAATTTTTCGCATCTGTAGTCGAATCTTTTAAGGAGTTTATCACTTCTGAGATGCTTGTCGTATCGTTGACGAAGGGGCTTTGCGAATCGACAAACAAGCGCATGACCGAGATTGCTGCCGAAATCCTCGGTACAGGGCCGATTGTCGCTTTGGCGGGGCCATCGCATGCGGAAGAGGTATCCCGCGGCATACCGACGGCAATCGTAGCGGCATGTGCAGATGAAGAGAAGGCGAAGAAAGTCCAAAAAATATGGTCAGGTCCGCGGATGCGTGTGTATACCTCATCTGATACGGCTGGCGTGGAGATTGGCGGAGCGGTAAAGAATGTTCTTGCAATCGCAGTAGGCTGTTCCGATGGCATGGGATTTGGCGATAATACGCGCGCCGCAATCATCACTCGCGGTTTAGTTGAAATGAAGCGTTTTGTCCTTGCGTACGGAGGAAAGCCAGAGACTCTTTCAGGCCTTGCGGGAGTGGGCGATTTAATCGTAACCTGCACTTCTGTTCATTCGCGCAATCATTCCGTTGGCGAGCGCCTCGGAAAAGGCGAGAGCATCGATTCCATTTTAAGTTCGATGCAAATGGTTGCGGAAGGCGTTTGGAATTCAAAGGTCGTCCACGAAATAGCCAAGCGGCTCGGAGTTGATATGCCTATTTGCAACTTAGTATATAGAGCCTGTTACGAAGGGTATGATGTAACTAAGGCCGTCGAGTCGATTATGTTGCGCGAACTTAAAGACGAGATTTAACGCGTAGAAAATTAAAAGACAGAAAAATAAGACTATCAAGTTATGAAAATTTACGGTATTATCCCAAGCCGCTATGGCTCAAGCAGATTTCCCGGAAAACCTCTTGCGGTTCTTGCAGGCAAACCGCTCGTTGCATGGGTGGTTGAAGCTGTTTCGAAAGCGAAAGGGCTTGATGAAATTCTCGTCGCGACAGATGACGAGCGCATCGCTGGGGCAGTGCGCGAATACGGCGGGGTGGCAGTTATGACGCCAAGCGACCTTCCGAGCGGAACTGATAGAATCGCCTGCGCGGCGCGCGAGTTTCTTGGGCGCGATTTCGATGATGACGATATTCTCGTGAACATTCAAGGCGACGAGCCTCTTATCGACCCTGCGCTTATAGAAGCGCTCGTTGCGCGGCTTAAAAACGACGAAAAGTGGGCGATGGCTACGGCGGTAACGCCAATCAAGTCTGTTGAGGACCTTCGCGCCAAAACAGTTGTGAAGGTCGTTCTTGATAATGATGACGGCGCTCTTTACTTCTCCCGCTCCCCCATCCCGTGCGATCGTGATTCCGAACCTGATTTATCTTCAGGCCTCTATGTTCGTCACCTCGGTATTTATGCATACAGGGGACTCTTCCTCAAAAAGTATGTTTCTGAAAGTCCGTGTGTGCTTGAACAGACTGAAAAGCTTGAGCAGTTGAGAGCGCTTTGGATGGGGGCGAAAATAGCCGTCGTTCGCACAGATGATGAGGGCGTCGGCGTTGACACTCCTGAAGATGCCGAGCGCGTTGCGAAGATTCTGGAGAATCGCTGTGCGAGAGTTTGCTGTAATCAAGCTTGAAGAACGTCGTAAGATAATCCGTTCTGCCTTCGTTGCATCGCTGCCTGTTCTGGCAGGGTATTCGACTATGGGCTTTGCGGCAGGTGTCTTAATGGCGGTCAAAGGTTCAGTCGCGTATCCGCCTCTCTGGGCGGCGCTCATCGCGCTTTCATCAGTGTCGGGCACGCTTTCTTTCGCAATGGTTCCTCTTATGGCATCGGGCGCTTCAGCTCTTTCTACGGCGCTTCTTACGCTATGCGTTAATTTTAGGTATGTTTTTTACGGTTTTTCCATGCGTGAACGATGGAGAGGCGTGCCGTTTTTCCAGAAATGGTTTCTCATTCATTCGTTAGCCGATGAAATTTTCGCGCTTGATCTTGCCCATCGAGAAGAAGATCCTCTCAAGAACAGGTACTACTGTCTATGGAATCATTTTTTCAATGTGGTTTACTGGGTTTTCGGCACTACGACAGGTGCGGTAGTGGGCGCGGCGTTTGAATTGCCCTCGAAGGGAATTGAATTTGCGATGCCGGCCCTCTTCCTTGTGATTCTTACAGATCAAGTGAGAGACCTTTTGGTGCGGTATAGAAAAGGGGATAAAAATGGATGAGAACATCTTGAAGCTTTTTATGATGGTGGCAATCGGTTGGGCTGTCACTTTTTCGATAAGGCTGTTTCCGTTCCTTCTTCCTCATTCAAAGAAGGGCGGCACTTCTCGTTTTACTTCGCTTTACAACGATATAGCAGCGCCTCTGATTATAGCATCTCTTATTATCTATTCCTACTCCGACCTTGAATGGAAAAGCGTTTATCCGTATCTCGCAGGCGTTATTACTGTTTTTATCCATGCATTAAAGCGCAGGCCGCTTTTTTCTATTCTCGCCGGAACAGTCTTTTACATGTGCGCTCTCTCCTGCGGTTGCGCAACGCAGAATGTGGATGTTTCAAATTCCAGCACTGAGCTTCATCTTTACAATGATTGCGTCAGATTCAAAAATAAGTCTGTCACGCCAGCAGATGTTGTAGATATTCTGCGGGGCGAGAATATTCCACGCACGAGGACGATTCATATTCTCGTTGATAGTTCCGTCAGAGACCTTTCTTACGGGAAAAAACTTTTATCGTGCCTGACGAAAGCCGGATACACCCGCGCAATATTGGTTACCCAAAAGCATTCCTCGTCGGCGGCCGTCGGGCGGCCGAAACCAGTGATGAAATGGTCTCGCGACGAGACTCCTGAGCCAAGGCAGCGGAGAGTAAGAGGGTTTTAATTATGACAGATTCCGAAGCAAAAAGCCGTGCTGAAGTTCTGCGCGCGCTCATAGAGAAGGCCAATCATGATTATTACGACCTTCACAGCCCTACGGTTGGTGACCGCGATTATGATATGTGGGAGAGGGAGCTTCTTCAGTTGGAAGAGGAGTTTAGTTTTCTTAAGACTGATTCTTCTCCTGTCCGCCGCGTCTCGGGCGGCCTTCAGGAAGGCTTTAAAAAAGTGCGCCACGATCCGCCTATGCAGTCTCTCGACAAGACACATGCAAAGGGCGAGCTCGTTGAATTCGATTCCTTTATCGGCAAATCCGTTTCAGGTTTTTCGTACGTAATCGAGCCTAAGGTCGACGGGGTCTCGCTCTCGCTTAAATATTCCGACAGAGTCCTCGTAACGGCGGCTACCCGCGGCAACGGTGCTGTAGGAGATGATATAACCGCGAATGTTCTTACAATAGGGTCGATTCCGCGCCGCCTTCCTCCTACGGCTCCCGCTGAGCTTGAAGTGCGCGGTGAAGCGTACATGACGCGTGAAGGATTTCTCGCTCTCAACGCAAGGCAGGCTGACGACGGGCTTGAAGAGTTCGCGAACCCGCGCAATGCCTGTGCAGGTTCTCTCAAACAGCTTGATCCCAAGGTGACGGCTTCGCGCCCGCTCGATGTTGTCATATACAATGCCGGCGGAGTTGGGTGCGATGGTTTTTCAAGTCATACCGAAATGATAAACGCCTTTGCCGAGTGGGGCTTTCCTACGACGCCTTGGATAAAAAAAGCGGCGAATATCGATGAGGTTTTCTCTGCGATTGACGAGCTTGAAAAGTTAAGGCATACTTTTCAGTTTGAAATCGACGGGGCTGTAATAAAAATAAATGAGCGTAAGTTTTACAATGTCCTTGGTGCGACAGCTCACGGCCCGCGTTGGGCGCGCGCGTATAAGTATGCGCCAGAGAGGGCTGAGACAGTAGTAGAAGACATCACAGTTCAAGTTGGGCGCACAGGCATACTCACTCCTGTAGCGGAATTAAAAAGCGTCTTTCTTGCAGGTTCTACGATTTCTCGCTCAACGCTTCATAATGAAGATCAGATTCTCCGCCAGGATATCAGAATCGGAGATCATGTCTGGATTGTGAAAGCGGGAGATGTGATTCCTGCCGTTGACAGTGTCATTACGGAAAAAAGGACTGGTTCAGAACGCATTTTCAAAATGCCTTCAAAGTGCCCTGTATGCGGCGGCGAGGTGCATCGTGAAGAAGGGGAGGTTGCGTTAAGATGCATAAATCCCGGTTGCAGAGCACAGCTTTGCAGGCGCCTTGAACACTTTGCCTCTCGCAACGCGCTTGACCTTAAAGCTCTTGGAGAGCGCGTTGCCGATGCACTCGTCAATTCAGGCTTAGTGAAGGATGTTCTTGATTTATTCTCTCTTGAGCTTTCCACGCTTGAAAATCTCGACCTCGCAGAAGGGAGCGCGGAAGATTCACGGTCTGAAAAAATAAAAGAATGCGAGCTTCCCGGGCTTTTTTCAAAACCTGTCAGAAAATTCGGGCGGAATGCGCAGAATCTCTTAAAAGCTCTTGAAGAATCTCGCTCATTACCTCTTCATAGATGGCTTTATGCGATGGGGATTGCCGGTATCGGCGTTTCAGCAGCAAAAGAAATAGCTTTGGCGCACGAAAAGTTTACTGATCTTCCGGGCAGTTCAGTATTGAAAAATGTGCTCGAAAATGATCTTAAAAAAGGTAAAGAGCGGCTTATTCTTCCTATTAAAGTTGAGGCGGCTAAATCGTTGCTCGCATTCTTCGAAAGTGAGTACGGTCAAAGATTCCTCGCCAGAATGGAAAGCCTTTCGATAAATCCGATGTCGGAAAAGAAGAATCCTCCCGCTTCTTCCGGTCCTCTTTCAGGGGCAGGGTGCGTGCTTACAGGTTCTTTAAGCCGGCCGCGTCAAGAATATGCCGCGCTAATAGAAAAAGCAGGCGGCATTGTTCAAAGTTCGGTTACTTCAAAGACGAAATATCTTATTGCCGGCGAAAATGTCGGTGCCACAAAAACGGAAAAAGCCAAAAAACTCGGTACAATCGTCATCGATGAGGCGCGTCTTATCGAAATGCTTTCTGGCAAATAAAAAATGAAAAAATTTTGAACATTTTTTGTTGTCACACATTTAGATAATGAATGGAGATTTACGAGTTAATAAAAAAAGATCGCGAAGCGGGTGCAAGAATGCTCGTTTCGGAGTATCGGGCGCGGCTGCAAACAGCCGCAAAAATGCTTTGCGGCGATGAAAGCGAAGCGGAAGATCTCGTATTTAAAGCTTTTGAGCAGGCTATATTGAAGATTGATGATTTTCGTCCAACTGGCTCGTTTTATTATTGGATATACACTATTCTTCTGAATTTTCATCGCATGGATGTTAGGAAAAAAGCCTCTCGCAAGGTTTCGCTTTGCGAGGGGGAGCTTCCTGAAGTGCAGGATGAAAAGAACATTTTTGAGGAATTTGCCTTTAGGGGAAGTGCCGAGGCTGTTCGCAAAGCCGTTACACGCCTTCCGGAAAGCTATCGCGAAGTAGTCATTTTAAAATATTTCGAAGAGATGTCGACGGCTGAAATTTCAAAAATTTCAGGCATTCCTGAAGGAACTGTCCGTAGCCGTCTACATTACGCGAAGGATGCGCTTTATGCGATGCTCATGGATACGGAGCTTTCTCCTGAATTTGCCGATAGGCTTGTTAAGGCTACGCGGCCGAAAGGGTGGCTTTATAAGCGTGCGTGGTCGATTGTGTGCTCTTTGCTCGCTTTAGGGGCGATTGGCGCGGGAACAACTTCAATTCTTGTCGATTCCTTAAATAATAAAGCTCCAGAGGAAAAGCCAAGTTCAAAAATTGATTCTTCTGTATTGAACGCGCGTTCCTGGCGTATTGCAGGAGGAAGGTCAATCTATTCGCCTGTGGCAGATGATGTCGACAAATCGATTGAAAGGGCTCTTCAATATCTCTCGTCAAGCCAAAAGGAGGATGGGACGTTTAACGGAAGGTACGGCAATACAGCCGCCATTCCATCTCTTGCAGGCATGGCTTTTCTTTCCAAGGGGTATCTGCCGGGGAGCGGCAAATATTCTGAGACTTTATACAAGTGCTTGGATTCAGTTCTCAAGTTAGCCGATATGAATCCAAAATCGCGCTTCCCCGGGTTTATGGGCGGTGAAGGAGCTATGTATGCTCATTCCATCGGAACCTTGTTCCTTTCGGAAATCAGTGGTATGGTCAATGATGAGTACCAAGCGCGCATTGATGCAGTTTTACCTCATGCAATCAAGCTTATTGTCGACGCTCAGAATATCAAGAAGAGAAGCGATGCTGATGTCGGCGGATGGAGGTATCAGCCAGATGCCCAAGATAGCGACTTGTCGTGCAGCGGGTGGGCCCTTATGGCGCTTAGAAGTGCGCGTTTGAATGGTGCGAAGATACCTGATGAAGCGATTGAAAAAGCAGTTCTTTATATTAAGCGCACTCAGACGCAAGATGGGCGCTTTTCCTATCAGAACAATGGTGGCTATGCCGAGACGCTATCAGGGGCGGGAATACTCTGCCTTGAGCTTTGCGGCCGCCATCTTGATCCCGCGTCGTTGAAAGCCGCCAAATATCTCTCTAACGTATACAAGAATACGCTTCTTCATTCAGGTTATTGCTATTATGCCCTTTATTACACATCGCAGGGGTTTTTCCAGTTAGGCGGTGATTATTGGCGCAATTTTGAATCTTGGATGCATAAGGAATATCTTAAGCGTCAAAAACCTGACGGCTCATGGCAGAGCGACTCTGTCGGCAGCGAGCCTTATGCCACTTCAATGACGGCTCTTGCGCTGGCAGTGCCGTATCGTATGTTGCCTATTTATCAACGCGACGAAACTGTCGACGACGAAGAAGAAAGGAATGAAAATTGATGAATGAGACACAGTCAGAGGCGGACATCGCCCGTATGGAAAAATTCCACGCGAAGTTCGTTGAGTTGAAACGCGAACTGGCTAAGACGATTGTCGGCCAGGAGGCGATGATCGATGAAGTGCTTACGGCCGTTTTTGCGCGCGGTCATGTGCTTCTCACCGGTGTTCCCGGGCTTGCCAAGACGCTTCTTGTTAGAACAATCGCCGAGACCATGCAGCTCGATTTTAAGCGCGTTCAGTTCACGCCTGACCTTATGCCTGCCGATGTTACGGGCACTGAGATTCTCGATGAAGACCGCGTCACGGGCAAGCACGTTTTCAGGTTCGTCAAAGGGCCTGTGTTTACGAATATCCTTCTTGCGGACGAAATCAACCGCACTCCTCCCAAAACTCAGGCGGCTCTTCTGGAGGCGATGCAGGAGCGTTTTGTCACCGTTGGTGGCGAGTCTCACCCGCTGGGCAATCCCTTTTTCGTTCTCGCAACGCAAAACCCGATCGAGCAGGAGGGGACGTATCCGCTTCCCGAAGCCCAGCTCGACCGCTTCCTTTTCAATGTTAAAGTCGATTATCCCTCGCGTGAAGAGGAGTGTGAAATTATCCGCCGCACAACAGGGGAGAGCGGAGAGAAATCAAATGTCGTTTTTACCGCAGAAGAGATTCTTGAGCTTCAAGATCTCATAAGGCGCATCCCCGCGGCAGATTACGTTATCGAGTACGCCGCTGATTTCGTACGCGCCACACGCCCGAAATCACCAGAAGCGCCTGAGTTTATTAAGGAGCTTGTAAGCTGGGGGGCTGGGCCTCGCGCTGGGATGTCGCTCGTAACGGCGGCGAAAGCCCGTGCAGTTCTTCAGGGGCGTGCGTATGCGACGCTCGCAGATGTCAAATGGGCATCTCTCCCCGTTCTCAGGCATCGTATAGCCGCAACGTTCAACGCTGAGGCTGCTGGTGTAACAACCGACGATATTGTTCTAAGGCTTCTTAACCATCTGCGTACAAGCGAAGAGATCGATGTCTGATCTTCCCGCATATATGCGGTGGCTGCCCGCCGCGAGCCTCCAGAAAATCGGCAAGCTTGAGTTTCTTGCGCATGGCGCCGTCGACGGTTTTGTCGCCGGCCGCCACAAGAGCGTGCGGAAGGGCTCGAGCGTCGAATTTGCCGAACACCGGCAGTATGTGCCCGGCGACGATATCCGTTCGCTCGACTGGAAAATCGTGGCGCGCACGCGCAGGCTTTATATCCGTGAGTTTGTCGATGAGACTAATCTGAGGGCCACCGTCGTTCTCGATTCTTCCGGTTCGATGAATTTCCGCGGCAAGAAAGCGTATGCGGGGTTGACTAAACTTAATTACGCCAAGCATCTGGCGGCATTGTTTTCCTATCTTCTGATAAATCAGCAGGATGCCGTCGGGTTAGTCACGTACGATTCGCTTATCCGTAATTTCATTCCCGCAAAATCGCGTCCGGCGCAGCTTAAAAATATTCTTGAGTCAATAAATTCACTTGAATGCGGCGGAGAGACGCAAACTGCCGATGTCTTGCACGATGTGGCTGAGCGTATACCGAGAAGGGGAGTTGTTCTTCTTTTGAGCGACTTTTTCAGCGAGATAAATTCCCTTGTAAAGGCGCTTCATCATCTTAGCTACCGCAAGCATGAAGTCATAGCCGTTCAGATAGTTGCGGACGAAGAGCTTAACTTCCCGTATTCCAGAATGAGCCGCTTTGAAGATCTTGAGAGTTCTTCCGTCCTCAATATCGACACGCGTGCAATCAGAAACGAGTATCTTGAGCGTTTCAATAAGCATCATAATGAGTTTAAGCGTGCGTGCGGCGAGCTGCATATTACCGGCGAGTTAGTTTCGACAAGCACTCCTTTCGATGAGGCTCTCGCCGATATTCTTATAAGGTATCATCAGAACGGAGGAAGAGGCTGATGTCATTTTTCGCTCCATTGGTTTTAACAGGCCTTCTTGCCGCGGCAATACCAGTTATAATCCATCTCTTGCGCAAGCGCACGGCGGACCAGATTCTTTGGGGCGCGTGGATATTTCTGAGCGAATCGCTCAACGTGAAGCGCAGCAGGCTCATTCTTGAAGATATCATTCTTCTCGCTATTCGCACTCTTCTTATCATTGCCGCAGTAATTGCCTTTGCAAGGCCTTTTTTGAAGGAGATAAGTTTCTTCGGCCTCGCGGGAACCGATAAAGATGTAGTTATAGTAATTGATTCTTCCGCATCTATGCGGCTCGGGGGGTCGGGCGGCAAAACCACGTTCGAGAATGCTGTTGAAGAGGCCGAGGAATTGGTGCGTCTTTCGCCTTCTGGCACGAAGTTCGGCCTTGTTGTGGGCGAGCGCACGCCTCTTATTCTCACGCCTTCTCCAATTTCCGACAAGCGCGAGATTATTGAGCTTCTCCATAAAATCAAATCTTCCTCGGATGCGATGGATGTGCCGAATACTCTTGTGGCGGCCGGGGAGGTGCTTTCTGTCGGCAAGAATCCTTTGAAGGAAGTCATCATATTCGGTGACGGTCAAGGTTACGGCTGGCGCACGGAAGATAGGGCTCAGTGGTTGCGCGTCGAGCGCGTTTTCGAGAGGTTTCCGGTGCGCCCGCCTGTGGTTTGGCGCGCTTTTCAGCGTCCTGAGAAAGTTCAGAACGCGGCGATTGCCGCCGTCATCCCTTCAAGCGGAGTAATCGGCACCGACCGTCCCGTAACCTTCACGGTAAGCGTTGTCAATTCCGGAAGCGAAGCGTTTGCTCCGGGAGACGCCGTCTTTTCCGTTGATGGAGAGGAAAAGGCGCGTTTGCCGGTAGGTCAGATTCTTCCCGGCCTTTCAAGAACGTTCGCCTTTACGCACTTGTTTGATAAGAGCGGCAAGAGGAACGTTGTAGCATCGCTTTCATTATCCGACGATATTCCCTCTGATTCCATCTGTACAAATCAAGTTGAAGTATCGGACGAAATTAATGTCTTGCTCGTGGATGGGCGGCCGGCCTCCACCGGATATGACCGCGCAGGTGCGTTCGTGGAAGCGGCTTTAAGCCCCGCTGTGAAGGGGACGAACCTCGGATTTCTCGTTAGGCCCAAAGTCGTCCGTTCCGCCTCGCTTGAAAATGAGAAAGCGTTTAAAGGCGTTCATGCGGCAATTCTCTGCGATGTTCCGATGCTCTCCGCCGTGGCGACGACGAATCTTTCGAAGTATGTCATAAATGGCGGTTCTCTCGTCAACTTGCTTGGGCCTCAGTCTAAGCACGAGTATTACACAAATTCGCTTTTTGCCGCGAAATGGACCAACTGGAATGATTCCGTCGAAAACGTTACATTCAAAGGTGCTCCTGTCATCGCTCACGCTGCATTCGACGAGAACGCGTTTGGAAAAAACAGCGAATGCGCGTGGCGCTATTCCAACGGTGAATGTGCTGGCGTTATTTCTTCCGTTGGGCGCGGCCGTACGGTAACGCTCGGTTTCCCGCTGGATTTCTCCTGTACGACTCTTCCTGCGAGGCCTCAGTTTGTGCCCTTCGTCCACGAGCTTGTCTACAGCTCTCTTGCAACGAATTTCGTTTCTTCCTCAGATGATTATACCTGGCGCTCCCGCGAGGGTGATTTGACTGAGCTTACAGCCGAGCAGCTTGACGCGGTATCAGTTTCCATAAATCTTGGCGTGGCGCGCAGCCGCGATGATGCGCTCGCCGCAATTGTCGGGAAAAGTTTCGGTCTTGAAATCTGGCGTCCGTTTGCCATAGCGGCCATTCTCCTTCTTCTTGCCGAGATCCTTTTCTCGCGCAGGCTCGATTCAACAAGAGGCGGCCTGGTAAAATCACATCTTTTTACAGCGTTGCGCGTTGTCGCTGTTCTTGCGATGGTATGGCAGTTTATGCATATTAGCTGGGTGCATGATGTCAAACGCCGCATCCATCGCAGAGTTGCCGTAATAACCGACTGTTCGCTTTCGATGCAACGAAGCGATCAGCCCGTTGATACGAACGAGGTGGCGCGTTTGACTGTTGCTACCAATCTTGCTTCTCGGATTCGGGGCATCCTTTCTAAAAACTACGATGTTGAAGAACTCGTCTTCGGCTCGTCGTCCACTGATTTTGCCGCAGCCCTCGATGATATTCTTGAAACTATTCCCAGCGATGAACTCTCTGGAGCTGTGTTTATTACAGACGGCTGTGATACGGCAGGCGGCGAGATCTCTGCCGCTGTCCGCCGCTTTGCGCGTGCGGGAGCAAAAATTTCATCTGTAGTCGTGGGCTCGCTTTCGAACCGCGTCGATGCGGCTGTAACGTCGCTTACCATTCCTGAGATGGTTTATCTCGGAGATAAGATCCGCCCGACGGCAGTCGTTCACGCATCAGGGATGAACGGCAAGAAGATTTCAGTCTGTCTCTTTGAGGGCGATAAAGAGATCGAAAAGAAGGAGTACGAGATAAATTCCGATGATTGGTCTCAAAGCGTCCGCTTCGTACATGATCCCATAACCAAGGGCGTTCATTCATATTCAGTCGCCATTAATAGTCTGGAAGGCGATGTTGAAGAGAAGAACGACGTTTGGCCTTTTGATGTTGCCGTCTCCGATGACCGCACAAATGTGCTTATTATCGACGGCCGCCCGAGGTGGGAGTTTAGGTATCTGCGCAACCTATTCTTCGCCAGAGACAAATCAGTGCACCTCCAGTACGTGCTTGCCGAGCCCGATAAAACTGCTCATTCCGCTTCTGAAGCTCCAATCGCGGCAGATGCAACACGGAAATTCGGCGATGCCGAGGCGAATCTGCTGCCGCGTTCATACGATGACTGGCGCAAGTTCGATGTTATTGTCATCGGTGACGTCCCGCCGTCGTTCTTCGATGAAAATGCGCGCCGCTCCATTCTCCGCGTTGCTGAAGAGCGCGGCACAATGATTGTGTTTATTGCAGGCGAGAGGTTTATGCCGTGTGAGTACGTTAAAGATGATTTGATGCGTATTCTTCCGGTAGCAATCACTAATACATCTGGCGAGGTAACTGCCCGCTGGGTTGAAAAAGAGGTGCAGTTTACCCTTACGCCCTCAGGGATGAGCCACCCTGTTACATCAGTTTCGCATACGCTTTCTGAAAACGGCAGAGTATGGGGCTCGCTCCCTCCGGCGCGTGCGATGCTTGACGGTCTTGTAGTTAAGCCTGGCTCTGAAATACTTCTCTATTCCGGCGATTCCACGGCTCACAGCCTGCCTCTTGTTGTCACTTCCGAAACTGGCAAAGGGAAGGTGGTCTTCCTCGCCACCGACGAGACTTGGCGCTTGCGCTACCGCACGGGAGACAGGTATCATCATCGCTTCTGGGGCAATATTGTAAATTGGGGTTCTGGCGAGAAGCTTCGCGACGGAAACGCCAATGTAAGAGTTGGCCCGGGGAAAATGAATATACTTCCCGGTGAAGAAGTTAAGCTTTCAGTCAAGTTTACCGATCGCGATTTCAATCCCATTACGAATGCTAATCCCGTAGCTATCGTAACATCTCCGAACGGTGGGCCTACACATTCTATAGCCTTAACCAAGCGCCCTGGCGGAAACGGCTATTACGATGCCATTTTCGATGATACGGCTGAAGAAGGAAAGTATTCCGTCAAGATTGAAGATAAGAATGTTGCCGCATCGCTCGGGGATTGTTGGCCGGCTGATCTTTCCACCTACTTTGTGTCGAGCCGCACTCTCGCGCCGGTTGAATATGCGTCGGTAAAGGCCGATATGAAAATACCTGAGCAAATGGCTCGCATGACAGGTTCGCGCGTATTTAAGGTTGGGGATGATTTAAGTCTGCTTGAAAATGGATTTGGCGCTGGTTCCGTTGATGTAGTTGAGCATGTTGAAGATCCGATATGGAATCATCCGTCTGCTCTCATGATTCTTATCGCGGCACTTTCAATATTGTGGGTTCTGCGTAAACGCAAGGGGTTGGCATGATTGAAATTCCTAAGAAGGTTGAAGCTGTTCTCAATGGCGCGGCCAAGCGAGTGCGTCGCATTTATATGTTGCGCGGCACGGCGGTGTCCTTGGCTGTTTTCCTTTTTATCACGCTTCTTTTTATGGTGTTAGACGCCTGCGTTACGATTTTTTACGATCCTCTGCGCTGGACGCTTTCCGCAACCGTTTATTTGCTCACTTTGCTTTCTGTGTGCCTTACGGTGCTGCGGCCTCTTCTTAGGCGCATAGATATGTTGAAAATCGCAAAGATTTTAGACGAGCGTCATGAAAACAACGAAGAATGCCTTACAACATTAGTTGAGCTTATTCAAGATAAGAAAAGAATTGCCACTTCATTGACGTTTATAAGATTAATCGCGAAGAAGGCGGAGTTGTCTGTTGAGAGTATTGATATCGTAAAAGAGTTTACATTCCGCACTTTTCTTCGCCGCATTTACGCGCTTTTAATTGTCTTAGGGCTTTTAATCGTTTCTTTTATCGCACTGCCTCGCCTTGCAGGCGTTCTTTTCATAAGGATAGTCGCTCCGTGGGTTGAAGTCGGTAATATTTATTCTGATGTGATAAAAGTCCAGCCGGGTGATGTGAACGCGCTTCTCGGCGACGAGATTGAAATAAACGCGCAGGCAGATGAAGACTTTAGGTATATTCCTGAAATCCGCATTTCCCACCGCCGCGGGAACGGATGGAGCGAAGAGACGTCATCCTCAATGAGCGGCGGCGTCTATCGCGTGATAGCGAATCTTTCCGAGAATGATTGGAGGTATCGCGTAAGCGCAGGTCCCGCTGTGACGCGCTATTATTCAGTTCGCGTTTTTGAGTTGCCGTCCTACAAGTCGTTTTCGGCGTGTATTGAATATCCTGAATATTCCGGGCTTAAGACGCTCGTTATTTCGAACGATGCCATTTCCGCCATACGCGCTTTGGAAGGCTCGAAAGTACATTTTAAAACAGAGCTTGATCATCGCGCAAATAAAGCGTTTCTCAACATAGCAGGTATGCAGCGAGATGAATGGACGATGGTCTCAAACAGAGTTGTCACTTGGTCGCTCACGCTTGAGAATGCCGTAGGGTTTAGGGCTCAGCCAGCTGGCGGCGTTCTTGAAAGCGTTATTGATAATCCGCCTTCGATTGTATTGGAAAAGCCGCAGAAATCAATACGCGTTCCGCCGCATGCAAAAATCCCAATTAAGGTTACTGCAAGCGACGACACTCTTTATCTTTCAAATGAAATTGTTGTGAAAATCGGAAATGGCGATTGGCAGAATTTAAGACCTCTTTCGAAATTTTCAAGAATGGGAGCGTCTCTTTGGAGGGGCGCAGATGATTTGGATCTTTCGCTCCTTGATTTAAAAAATGTAAGTTTCCTTCAGTTTGCCGTATGTGTCCGCGATGCTTATCCGGTAGAAAAGGGCGGGCCTCATTCCGTAACATCGACTCCAGTTACGGTGCATCTTGAAAACAGGGCTGAAAGTTATCAGATGCAGTCTCTTGTAGATGAAAAAGCGAACATGAATAATCTGATTAACGAAGCTCGCAGGAGAATGGAAGCGGCGGATCGATTGGCAAACCAAGCGAAGGACAACATCAACAGAGAAAAGAAGGCGAGCGAAGAAACCGATAAGCAGATAGCTTTGTCGGAGCATGAGATGAATGAAGCTGAAAAGCGCCTTGATGATATGCGTGAAAAAGCGGCTGAAGATCCTCGGTTCAAGCCATTGAAAGAACAACTTGATTCTCTTATTGATGAGACGATAGAGAGTATCAAGGATAAGCTGGAGACGGCTCAATTTGCGGCAAGTGAGGATCGTGTAAAAGCTCTTGAAGAAATGCCTAAAGAGGTGAAAGAGGCAATGGAAAAACTGGAGGAGCTTAAAAATGCGATGGAGCAAAGATTTGAGAAACTTCGCAATTACGAAAAAATAAGCGACATCGCTAAGCGCCAGGAACTACTTGCAAAGGCGGCTGAGGAAATAAGCAAGGCGGCAGAGGAAAAGAAGAGTGATCCAAAACTTCTCGATGCATGGATGCATCTCCAAAAAGAAACGGCCGCTCAAGCGAAAAAAGTGGCTATGGAAAGTAATGATGCAGAAGTAGACGAGGCGCGTCGCGAGATGGAAAACGCGGGAAATGCGATGAATAAAGAAAAGGCTGAAGCAGAGATGGCTGAAAGGCTCTCGAACAACATAGAAGCTCTTAAAAAACATAAGGAAGAACTTGCCCGTCAAGAAGAGGCAATGAAGCAAGAAGCCTATAAAAATGCTCTTCAACGCTCTAAAGAGGCTGAAGAGGCGTTGAAAAGAGCGGCGAAAGAGAATAATCTCAACTCAGTTCAGCACCTTTTGCGGCAAGCGATGAATTTGCAAAGCACGGCGCAGGATGTTCTTGAAAATGCGAATGTTGAAGGCTCTGAGAGAGAAGATCTTCATGAAGCCGAAAAGCAAACGCGTGAAGCGATAGATGAGGCGATAGAAGCGAAAAAAGCGTCAGAACAAAGAGGAGAAGGCGCAAAGGCGGCGGCGGAAGCGTTTAAGGAAATGGATCAGGCGCGCAAGGAAGCGCTTGCGGCACAGCAAGAGGCGCAGAAAGAATTGGAAAAAGCTCTTTTAAATGCTCAACAGGCCGCAGAGGAAAAAGCAACCGCAGAAAAAAATGATGAGAAAATGTCATCTTCGGCTAAGAAAGCTGCCGAAGCGGCGGAGAGTTTAAAGGAGCATCTTAAAGAAGAAGCGAAAGAGTTGGGGTTAAAAGAAGATGATGAGCAAGAATCTTCGGGCGGTGCAGGCACTTCAGATGATTCTGAGAAGAATAGTGTTTCAGGTGGAGTTGCTCGCGAGCTTAAAAATGCGATGCGCGAGTTGAAAGCAGTTGAAAAGAATGAAAATTTCAAGTTGAAAATTCGTGATGCTGGGTGGTTTAAGGTTAAGGGATCCGCAAAGAACGGGCTTGGAGAGAAAGATTTAAAAGATATTCCTCTTGAGTACCGTAATTTGATTAGGTTGTATTTCCAAAAACTATCGGAAGAATCGAAATAAATTTTCGATGGGTGCGATTTTCTCAGGTGACATCCCTTTGACGGATCATTGACCTCCGAGTGCGAGAAAATCGCACCCAGGGGTCAGGGGTTTGGCAATAGGCAATAGTGAAGGATGTCGCTTCGTTTCATGTGGAGCGCGTGTCGTAGGACACCGCTGGCAGAATAGAAGAGAAGATTCCTACCCTATTGCCCATTGCCTGACCCCTGACCCCTGGGTGTGATTTTTCCGAATTTTGAAATCCTTAAAGGGGAGTGGATGTTACACGGAAAAATCACACCCCCTTAATATTTCACAACTCCCCTTTTATTTATGGTATACTTAACAACAATAAAAGGGAGAGATTGATGAACAATTTGTTTAGTAGGAGATTCTTTGTAGGCTCGCTTGCTGCCGCAGGCGCGTCGCATTTTCTTGGGTGTAAAGGGCTCGGTAAATATGTCGCTAATTCCAAAGTGCGGCTCGCGGTCATCGGTTGCGGAGGTCAAGGAGCGTGGGATGTTGACGCTTTCGAAAAATATCCTGATCTTTGCGAGATTGTGGCGCTCGTTGATACTGATATCGGCGCGCAACACACTTTAAAAACTCTCAGAAAGTATCCCAATCTTCCTCGCTTCACAGATTTCAGGAAAATGTTCGATGTAATGGACGATAAGATCGACGCCGTTCTTGTCGCCATTCCTGATCATGCGCATTTTTGCGCTTGCATTGAAGCTATTCGCCGCGGCAAGGCCGTTTATGTCGAAAAGCCCCTTGCCCATTCATTCCACGAATGCGAGCTTCTCATGAAGGCGGAGGCGGAAGAGGGTGTCGTCTGCCAGATGGGCAACCAAGGCCACAGCGGAAATAGTTTCTACCAATATCGCGATTACGTTGCCTCAGGCATTTTGAAAGATGTCGTAAAAGTTGTTTCCCACATGAATATGGAGCGGCGCTGGCACAAGTGGGGAGGGAAGATCAATTCCTTCCCCAAGGCGGAAAAGATGCCTGCAACGCTTGATTGGGATACGTGGATCGGGCCCGCTCCATATAATGATTTCTCAAAAGATCTCGCTTACGGTGAATGGCGCTGTTGGTATGATTATGGCATGGGCTGCATGGGCGACTGGGGCGCGCACATCCTTGATTCAGTTCATCGCTTCACATTAAAAGGCGCTCTCCCAAAGGAGGTTAAGATATCTTCATTGTCAGGCGCGAATAAATTCGTCTTCCCGATTGAAGATACCGTTACGCTGACATTCAAAGGCGGCGTGAAGATTGAGTGGTACGAAGGGGTTGATAATAAACCTAAGCTACCCAAGGGTTTTCGTTATGTCGACAACAAGGGGCTTTTCCCTGCCTCAACCGCAAACGACGGGCTTATCGACCCGCCGCTTAAGCCTGGCAAAGAGATTTATCTTGCTGACGGCACCGTATGGCAGGGGCTTTCTCATTCTGCAACTTTAGTCCGTTGCGGTGCGCAGGATGAAAAGGTCCCTGAGTTTGAGAAATCTTATGAAGATCATTGGAAGAACTTCCTTCGCGCCGTTCGCGGAGAGACGGAGGCGAAAAGCCCGTTCCGTGTAGCGGGAACTCTTTCCCAGGTCTTCTGCCTTGCTGTTGTCGCGCAGCGTCTCGGTCGCTCCTTCAAGTTTGATCCTGTCGCCAAGCGCGCTCTATCTGATAAAGAAGTTGATTTTTATCTCGAAGGGCCTCCGCCGCGCAAGGGTTGGGAGAGTTATTACAAGGTTTGAAAGGAATAAGTATTATGAATAAGAAAGTTTACATCACCTTATGTGCTTTCGCTCTTTTTTCGCCTGTATGTTTCGGCGAGTGGAACGATTCAAAGTACGGAATCCCGCCGCTTAATACTGACAGAAAAGCCGTTCTTGAGTTTTTTACGACTAATGTTTACGGCGTCCGGCCTGATATGAAGGATTTTAAGCCTTCCTATGAAGTCGTTGAGAATGTCGACTTAAAAACTTGTATTCGCAGGAGAATTAAGATTAACACCTTAACTCCGCTCGGTGAGACAAACTTTATCGCCACTGCGTATTTTCCCAAGAAGGCGGGGAAAGTACCCGTCTGGGTTACGCCTGGCTTTCAAACGCCCATCAGGCAGTTTCTTCAAGCGCATAAAGGTGCCGTCGAAAGGTGGCCCGTCGATTACATTACACTCTCGAATTCGCATGCGACGGTTACGTTTACCAACCGTGAAGTCTTGAACGATACGGCAGATGTCCTTAAAGGCGTAAACCGCGCCCCGGATTCGTGGGGTGCAATTTCCACCTGGGCGCTTGCCGCCAGCCGCATAGTCGATTATCTTGAGACTACTGAAGAGGCCGATATGTCCAAAATCGCTATTGTCGGCCTTTCACGCCTCGGCAAAACTGCGCTTTGGGCAGGTGCTCTTGATACGCGCTTCCAGCTCGTTTGCCCTAATTGCTCAGGGCTTTTCGGCGCAAGGTGCGCTACGGTGAATGTCTGCGGCGAGACGATAGATCGTATCACAAGAGTGTTTCCTCATTGGTTTGCCCCTGTCTGCCGCGAGCGCTGGTGCGGGAAAGATCGTTCGCTTCCTTTTGATCAACACTGGCTTCTTGCGACAATCTCGCCGCGGCTTCTCGCGGTGGGCAGCGCGACCGAAGATTGGTGGGCGTGCCCGTCTGGAGAATTTACAAGTTTCTTCCTTGCCCGCAACGCATGGAAAGATCAGTCCCGCTGCAATTATCACATACGCAAAGGGGGGCATGAACTTACGCGTGAAGACTGGAGCGTGTATATTCAGTTCGCCAAGAAGCACGGTTGGTGATGTGTAAAAGAAAAAAGGAGGTATTTATGAATTTGAGAATTTTTCTTGCTGCCATTCTTGCTTGCGCGTTTTGCCGCGCTGAAGTCAAAACTCCGCCGCAACTCAATAAGAATCGCGCAGAAGTTCTTTCGTTTTTTGCCAAGAATGTTTACGGCAAAATGCCAGAGGCGTCCTTTGTGCGTGAGGCTAAGGTCATAAAGACGGAGAAGGTCCCGGAGTTTTCTGCAACGCGAAAAATTGTGCGCATCAACACGCTCACTCCTCTTGGCGAGAAAGCGTTCAATGCGGTTTGTTATTTCCCCGACGGTTTTGAAAAAACACCTGTGTTTATTTATATTTCGTTTAGGCCGTCTACCGAGACTGCAAATTCGCGCTGGCCGATAGCCGAAATTCTTGCACGAGGCGCATCTACCGTATCGTTCTGCTACGAAGATGTTCTTAAAGACAAAGCTGATGTTCTTTCTTGCATTGAGCGCAAGGATGATTCATGGGGGGCTATTTCCGCTTGGGCGTTTGCGGCAAGCCGCGTAGTCGATTATCTTGAAACGGAAAGTCTCGCGGATGCATCGAAGATTGCAATCGTAGGCCATTCGAGGCTCGGCAAAACTGCGCTTTGGGCAGGCGCCAACGACAAACGTTTCGCGATGACTGTCGCCAATAATTCAGGTTGTTTCGGCGCGCGCCTTCATTCGCGCAATCTTTACGGTGAATCAATTGAGAGAATAACGAATTTCTTCCCTCATTGGTTTGCGCCGAATGCGGGAAAACTTTGGAGCGGGAAGGATTACTCGCTTCCTTTCGACCAACATTGGCTTGTTGCTGCAGTTTCGCCGCGCCTTATGGCTATCGGCTCCGCTCTTGACGATTGGTGGGCTTGCCCTCCAGGAGAAATGGCGTGTTGGGAATATTCTGCTCCCGCCTGGAAGGATAGGTCATGTATCAATTATCATGTCCGTCCCGGTGAGCATGAGTTGACTTCTGTCGATTGGAAGGAATATCTTGATTTCGCCGCACGAAACAAATGGTTTTCGGCGAAGTGAACGTAAAAAATTTTTACTTTCGTCAATCCAAGGGAGGAATCGATGGATAAGAAAATTTTCGATAAAGCAGCTGCGGTCTTCCCTGACGAATGCTTTAAAAATCCGCCTTCTCTTGGGATTATACTTGGGAGCGGGTGGGGGCGCTCGCTTAAGATTGATGAAGTTAAAGTGCGCATTTCTTATGCCGATATCCCAGGGCTCGGCGGCTCGACGGTGAAGGGGCATGCAGGCGAGTTTATTCTTTACAACCGCTCAGGCCGTCTTATCGCGGCGTGGTGCGGCAGGCGCCATTGGTATGAAGGGGCAGGTTGGGAGAGTGTGATTATGCCGGTGGAGATTCTCCGCCGTATGGGGTGCGAGAATCTTCTTTTGACGAACGCCTCCGGAGGGATAAATCCCGCTCTTAGGCCTGGAGACTTCGTAACCGTGCGCGATCACATAAATTTAGCCGGTATTAATCCTCTCATAGGCGAGCATAATCCAGAATGGGGCGAGCGCTTCCCTGATATGACGAATGTATATTCCAAGCATCTCGCCGAGCTTCTTCACGCTGGTGCTAACAAGCTTTCTCTTCGTATGATGGACGGCGTTTACGCTTACAATTGCGGGCCTGCGTATGAAACGCCTGCCGAGATTCAGTCGTATAAAGCGCAGGGCGCCGATATCGTAGGGATGTCGACCGTTCCCGAAGCTACTTTTGCTAAGGCGTGTAAGATGAATATCGCCTGTATTTCACTCGTCTCTAATCTTGCCGCGGGAATTTCACGCACGCCGCTGAGCCACGCGGAGGTAATCGCCGCGTCGGAAGAGGCGAAAACTCGCATGGCGGAACTTGTTGATGACTTCATCCTTAGGCTCTGAAATCGATCTCTTTGAGTCTTCGTTGATTCTTGAGCGGGCGCTTTCAGAAAATACGGCAAAGTCGTACGCTTCAGATTTGCGCGAGTTTATGCATTTTCTCTCCTCGCGGAGGATAGTTTCATCGCGCGATGTTAAGTATGAAGATGTAGTCGCTTTTCTTTCGGCTTCAAGGTCTCAGGGGCTTGCTTCCCGTACGCGTTCGCGGCGATCATCTGCAATTAGGTCATTTTTTAATTTTCTCGTTTCACGCAATTTCGTGAAGGATAATCCTGCGGAGCGCCTTGATGCCCCGAAGAAAGATTTCGTATTGCCGAAAGTTCTTTCTGAAGAAGAAGTCCAGAGCCTCTTGGAAAATGTCTCCGGTGAGCAGCCTCACGATGTGCGCGACAGAGCTCTTTTAGAAGTTCTTTATGGATGCGGGCTGCGCGTCAGCGAGGTTTGTGCGTTATGCATTGAGGATATCGTATCGGAAGGAGAGCTTTTGAGGGTAAAAGGCAAAGGGTCGAAAGAACGGCTCGTTCCGATATGTTCCGTCGCAGGAAGGGAGCTTGAAAAATATTTGACGCTTTTTCGCCCGACGTTTCTCAAAGGCTCCCGTTCGGAGAGTCATGTTTTTCTTACGCGGCTCGGCAAGGCGTTCACGAGGCAGGGAGTTTTTAAAATCGTGCGTGAACGCGCGGTAGAGGTGGGTATCGCGCCTGATCGCATCTCGCCGCATGTCCTGCGCCATTCCTACGCATCACATCTTCTTCAGCGCGGCGCCGACATCCGCGCTATTCAAGAACTTCTCGGGCACGCCGATATATCGACTACGCAAATATATACTCATGTCGATGTCGCGCTCTTCAAAGATATCCACAAGCGTTTTCATCCGCGAGGGTGAAGCATAAGTCAGATAGAAGCGCGCAGCCGACAGCCGAGGGTATACAGATGATATCAATGGAATATGTATTTTTGAATAAATCGATAAAATGTTAGGGGCGGTTAATTTATAGTAGATAAAAGAATTTTCGGGTTGACGAAAAACACCATTATTTGATATTATTCAGTTTAAACAAAGAAAGATATTCATCCCCTATGGGATGGTAGTCATAAAAAATATAAAAAGGAGTAGTATGTATAATAGAAGAGCATTCGTTGGTGCCGGGATTTCTCTTTTTGCAGCAGGGCTTCATGCTGCTAATGATAAAAAGACTATTCAAGGTTTTGATGAGAACTTTGCAGGGAAACTCTCGTCTACTAAATGGGAGCCTTTTTCCGACCGTAAAGTGCGCGTCGGTATAGCAGGTGAGGGCGTGTGTTCTTTCGGCTCGTCTTTCGCTTATCAGTCGCATCCTAATGTGGAAGTCGTCGCTTGTACAGATCTCGATCCTGCCCGCTGCAAGCTGCTTCAGCAGCGCGTAAATGCGCAGAAAACGTATCCGAGCTGCGAAGATATGATTAAGCATGCCGCGGAAGATAAACTTGAGGCCGTCTATATCGCCACTGACGCGGCAAGTCATATCAAACTTGCGATTATGGCTCTTGAGCATGGCCTTCATGTGGCAAGTGCAGTTCCCGCGCTTTTGGGTAAAGATCAGCTTGATCTCGTTCCGCGTCTCGTATCTGCCGCGAAGAAGAGCGGAAAGATTTATATGATGAATGAGACTACCGCTTTTCGTCCGGAATGTGTCGCTATGCGCAATCTTTATGAGAGCGGTTGCTTAGGTGAGCACCTTTATTCGGAAGGCGAATACTTCCATTTCTCCGGAAAAGAGGGCATTCCTTCATATAATAATTGGCGTTTAGGGCTTCCGCCGCAGTATTATCCCACTCATTCCAACGGTTTCTACACTTGCGTTACTCATGGCAGGTTTACCGATGTTTCATGCATCGGTTTAAAAAGTTCTCGTCCTCAATATCAGCCAGAGAACAACCCGTATGCCAACCCGTATGATTCGGAAGTCGCTCTTTTTAAAACTTCCGACGGCGGCACTTCGCGTATGGCGGTAATGTGGGGAACGCCCGGTTACGGCGGCGAGATCGGCCGTTTCCACGGCACGAAGGGTAGCTACGTGGAAACGCGCAAGGATCCTTTCTGGGGGCTTGATATGGAGGCTGCAGCAAAAGTTAATGTCTTAAAACATCCTCTTCCTCCGAATGTTCCGGCGGGAGGTCACGGCGGTTCGCATGCGTATCTGACGGATGATTTCCTCCGAGGAATCCTTCTTAAAGATCACAAAGTGTGCGTCGATTTGAAGACTGCGCTTGATACAACCGTTTCAGGCATTTACGCTCACCTTTCGGCGATGAAGGGCGGCGAGTGGCTGAAAGTGCCAGAGTGCGTCTAAATGCAATGCAAATGAATAAGGATGTAAGATCGTGAGCGTATCAAGAAGAGATTTTCTAAAGGATATGTCGGTATTGGCTGGTGCGGGGTTGTACTTGCCGTCGCTGTGGGCGGCTATGAAGTATGACAGAAAGGCCGTTCTCGACTTGTTCCATGTCCGTGCCGCCGATACCGATGCGCGTGTTAAGGCGGGTATCGAGATGAACCGAAAAGGTCCGATGCTCTTTACATTCAAGGACAAGGATGGAAAGATATATGAGAACGTGCATCTCAAGGTGACGCAGAAGGCGCACGATTTCAAATATGGAGCAGATCTTTTTATGCTCGACGAGATGCCCAGCGCGGAACTCAACGCGGCATACAAGGCCCGCTTTGCCGAGGCGTTCAACCTGGCGACATGTCCGTTCTATTGGACGGGACTTGAGCCGGAGGAGGGTAAACCGCGATATGAGGCGAATGCTCCGAAACTGTATCGCCGTCCGCCGCCAGACCTTTGCATTGACTGGTGTGAAAAGAACGGGATTGAGCCGAAGGCACATATCCTCAACTATGCGACTGTAACGCCGAAGTGGGCCGTCGGTGATATCGCCAAGGAGAAGAGGCTCTTGGTCAAGCGCTTCCGCGAGTTGTCGGAACGCTATGCTAGTAGAGTCAGAATGTGGGAAGTTACTAATGAGACGCTGTGGGACGCCGATTGTACGGGCGGGAACATAGCTAATCTTTATCGTCAGGAGGATCTCATTGAATGGAGCTTCAAGACTGCCGAGCAGTTTTTCCCAGCTAATGAACTTATCATCAACGAGGCGCATTGCCGCGTGTGGGAAGGTACCTGGTATCAGCGCGAACGCAGCCCATATTACATGCAGATTGAGCGTGCAATGCGGAAGGGGGCGCGCATCGATGCCGTCGGCTTGCAGTTTCACATGTTCCACACTGCGGAAAAGATCGCGAAGACAGCAAGTGACTTCTACGATCCGAAACGTTTGTTCGATGTCCTTGAAACGTATGCGAAGTTCAATAAGCCTTTGCAGATTACGGAAATCACGATTCCTGCCTACTCGAACGATCCCGGCGATGAGGAAGTTCAGGCAGAGATTCTGCGGGAACTATACCGAATCTGGTTCTCGGCGCGCGGCATGGAGGCAATTATCTACTGGAACGTGCCTGACGGGTATGCAGCCTTTTCCGAGCCGGGTGATTTTTCTTGCGGCGAAAACGCCTGGCGCGGCGGTCTCTGCCGCTTTGACATGTCACCAAAGCCGGCCTATCAGGTTGTGAAGGACCTTTTTGGAAAAGAATGGCGGACGAATTTTGAGAGAGATGTCGGCGGGCGCTTTGCGTTTCGCGGCTTCCACGGAACGTACGAGCTTGAAGTCACGGCTAATGGAAAGACGACGAAGCAGGAATTCGTCATCCGTCCTAATTTCAATGATCGAATCGAAATCGAGGTCTGAGAGTATTTATATATTAAACATTCGCTTTTCTTCGGCAACTTGACGGTTTGGCGCATGATTTGATATACTTCACACTTATCCGTCATCGGGGGCTAACCGGTGTCGGCAGGTAAACGGCGGACAAAACCCCGGATAAAGGGCACAAATCCGCAAAAACGAAAGAGAAAGAGATAAAAAAGATGCAGAAGAGCTATCGTGCTCCGAACCCGGGCGACAAGCGCCAGTGGTTTCTCATCGACGCGAAGGATCAGCCCCTCGGCCGCCTCGCAGTCGTAATCGCAAACAAACTCCGTGCCAAGGATCTTCCTACTTTTGATCCTTCGGTTGATGCTGGTGCGTTCGTCATCGTCACGAATGCTGCGCTCGTTAAGCTCACCGGCAAGAAGGAAGAGCAGAAGGAATATCAGCGCTATAGCGGCTGGAGGAATGGCTTGAAGCGCTTCTCCGCGGCTGAAATGCGCGCGAAGCACCCCGATCGTATGATCAAGGAAGCTGTTTGGGGCATGCTCCCCAAGAACAATATCGCTCGCAAGATGATGACTCGCGTGCGTGTGTTTGCCGGTGCTGAACATAACAACGCCGCGCAGAAACCGGTTGAAATCAAGCTCTAATTCAAGGAATTTAAAAAATGGCTACGAAAAAAGCAATTTCCGCCGGTACTGGTCGTCGTAAGACTGCAACCGCTCGCGTCAATCTCGTTGAGGGTAAGGGTGAGTGGAAGGTCAATGGAGTCGCGCTCGAGGCTTATCTTCCTTCTGAGGCTCTCCGTGATTACCTCAAGCAGCCCGTCGCTATCGCAGGCTATGATATGTCGAATGTCGACGTCGTCATCTTTGCAAAGGGCGGCGGCATTTCCGGTCAGGCCGGTGCTATCCGTCACGGTCTCGCTCGCGCCCTCGTGGCGGCTGATGAGTCCACCCGCGCCGCTCTCAAGAAGGCCGGCTGCATGACGCGTGATAGCCGCATGAAAGAGCGTAAGAAACCCGGTCAGCCTGGTGCTCGTAAGCGCTTCCAGTTCTCGAAGCGTTAATTTCGATGGCGTTCGGTTTTCTCAAGAAAATCGCCGCAGCCATATTCGGCGGAGGGAAGAAGTCTTCTCCGCCGAAGGGTGGGGCGGCGAAAAAGGGGCGCCGGCATGGCGGGAACAAGCATTCGAAGGGGTCATCCCAGCAGAATACCCAAGGTTCTCGCCAGCAGGCGCAGCCTTTCAAGCAGAAAAATTCAAAAAAGCAGAAACCTTCTCGCCCTCACGACGAGCGGTCGCAGCGTAAGAGTGGCCAAACAGATCGTCGCCACGGATATGGAGGCTCTTCTGTAAATACTGCCGCGAATGAGATGCGGCCGGGTGGTGAGTTTTCTCGTTCTGAGTTGGAGCGTAACCGCATTGCCCATGAGAAGTGGGATGCCTCAACCTTTCAGGTGGAGAGTCAAGAGGGCAAGAAGCGGTTTCACGATTTTGACCTCCCTTCGGAGGTGATGCACGGGATTTCAGATTTAGGCTTTAAGTATTGCACTGAGATTCAGGCGCTTTCCCTTGAGCAGGCGCTTTCAGGCAGGGATATTGCAGGCAAAGCGCAGACAGGTTCTGGTAAGACGGCAGCCTTTCTGGTCGCAATTTTGACGCGTTATTTACGCTCCCCTGAGAACAGAGCCAGCAAGGGAGGAGTTCCGCGCGCACTCGTTATAGCTCCCACACGTGAGCTTGTTATTCAGATTTGCAAAGACGCCCATGCTATAGGCAAGTATTCTGGGCTTAAATCTCTTGCCATCTACGGCGGCATGGATTACGACCGCCAAAAAAGGGAAGTTCTATCTTCTCCCGTAGATCTTCTTGTCGCAACTCCCGGAAGGTTGCTTGATTTTGTCCGCAGCCATGTGATTGATCTTTCCAAGGTCGACACTCTCGTTATCGACGAGGCAGATAGAATGCTTGATATGGGCTTTATTCCCGATGTCAGGCGCATTATAAGCAATCTGCCCGCAAAAGATAAGCGCACTACTATGCTTTATTCGGCTACGCTTGATGAAGCAGTCATGCGCCTTGCGCTTAATTGGATGAATGAGCCGTATAAGGCCGAGGTTGAGTCGCAGACGAATGCGACGGATACCGTCAAGCAGGTCGTCTACGTAATTCAGGCAAAGCATAAGTTCACAGTTCTTTACAATCACATCGCGCTTCATCCTACATCACGCACGATTGTTTTCTGCAACCGCAAGTCAACTACCGAGGATGTGTATGAATCACTCAAGGTGCGCGGAGTTTCGGTTGAAATGCTTTCAGGCGATGTAAATCAAAACAAGCGTCTTAAAGTGCTCGATGAGTTCCGCGATGGAAAGGTGAATGTCGTTGTGGCAACCGATGTTGCAGGCCGCGGGCTTGATGTCAAGGGGCTTGAGTATGTGGTTAATTTCGACTTCCCATACGAGGCTGAAGATTACGTTCACCGCATCGGGCGCACCGGTCGCGCCGGCAGCACTGGCGTTGCGATTTCTTTTGCCGACGAATTTGAAAGTTGCCAGATTCCCGATATTGAGTCTTACATCAAGGAGACTTTGAAGTGCACGGTAATCGGGCCTGACGATCCTCTTTTAAAACCTGTGCCCGCCCGTCACTCTAAGCTTGGTGCCGTTGATCAGGCGGCGCTTGCAGAAGTGGATGCTCGTGAGGCTGTAGGTGAAGAGGAAAAGGCTGCCGCCGCCGCACTCGTTGGAGCGAATGCGGTGACAGGTTCCGGTGCGCCTGCAATCCTCAAGACGAACGCACCTAAGCGTGAGCTTCCCACCTTTGCAAACGCGTGTGAGGAGGAGAAGCCGCGCGTGGATGAGACAAATGTGTATATGCAACCTGTAGCCCAACAGGAAAAGCTCGAAGAGTGGCAATTGACACAAGAGAGCAATAATTGATATACTACGTAAAAGTTTTGTTTAGAGAAGTAAGGAAAAACATAATGCCGACAATAAATCAGTTGATACGCAAGGGTCGTCAATCCCTCGCAAAGCGTTCGAAATCGCCAGCGCTGAAGGCGTGCCCTCAGCGTCGTGGCGTTTGCCTCGTCGTTAAGACGATGACTCCTAAGAAGCCTAACTCGGCCTTGCGTAAGGTCGCCCGTGTTCGCTTGACGTCCGGGTATGAGGTGACGGCTTACATCCCGGGTGAGGGTCACAACCTCCAGGAACACTCCGTTGTTCTTGTACGTGGCGGTCGTGTAAAAGACCTTCCTGGTGTCCGTTATCACATCATCCGCGGCAAACTCGACTCTCTCGGCGTAGCCGGTCGTAACCGCAGCCGTTCCAAGTACGGCATGAAGAAGGCCAAGAAAGAGGAGAAGTAAGATATGAGCCGTAGAGGTAAGGCTATTGTCAAGCGCGTGACGCTTGATCCGAAATATAATTCCGAGCTCGTTGCTCACATGATTCGCGTCGTCATGAAGGACGGCAAGAAGACTGTGTCTGAGCGTATCGTTTACGGTGCCATCGAGAAGGTCGCCGAGAAGATGAAGGAAGATCCCTCAAAGTTCGTCAAAGACGAAAAGCAGTTTGAGAATCCTCTTGATGTCGTCTCCGCCGCGATCGACAACATGAAGCCCCAGGTCGAGGTTAAGACGCGTCGCGTCGGCGGTACTACCTATCCGGTTCCTGTACCGATCGCCGAAAACCGTCAGCTTTCTTTGGCGTTGCGTTGGACTACGCAGTATGCATCTGCCCGTCGCGGAATGGGTATGCCTGCAGCTGTCGCCGCCGAGATCATCGACGCATTTCAGGGCCAGGGCAGCGTCATCAAGAAGCGTGATGACGTACATAAGATGGCTGCCGCTAACAAGGCGTTCGCGCATTACGCTTGGTAATATAATCCGCTTCTCTAGACAAATCGCTTGGGTGTCGCCTCTCAATGGCGGCACCCTTCGTTTTTCTATGCGTGACATATTTTCTTCCTTCCCGTGTCATTTTGTCGCGTTCTGACGCACCGAAAGTATTTTTGGAGTCTTATTTTTCAAAGTTTTTATCTTGGCACGCGATTTGCTACATTCATCATTGTTGAAGCGAAAGGAGAATAAATTATGAATATGTCATACGAAAAACCAGATACTCCTGAAAATGTTCTTGAGAAATACGGGAGTGATTTGACTTTGCTTGCGCGCCAGGGTAAACTTGACCCCGTCATAGGGCGTGATACTGAAATTCGTGATGTTGTGCGGATACTTTCAAGAAAGACTAAGAACAATCCCGTTTTAATAGGTGAGCCCGGAGTGGGTAAAACGGCGATTGTCGAGGGGCTTGCCCAAAGGATCGTAAGGGGCGATGTGCCCGAAACGCTTCGCGACAGAATGGTTTTCTCTCTTGACATGACTGCTCTCATGGCGGGAGCGTCTTACAGGGGGCAGTTTGAGGAAAGGCTCAAGGCCGTTCTTAAGCGCATTAAAGATTCCGAAGGAAAGATAATTCTTTTCATCGATGAGATTCACACCATTGTAGGCGCAGGCAAGACGGAAGGCTCGAGCGATGCAGGAAATATGCTAAAGCCCATGCTCGCTCGCGGCGAACTTCATTGTGTGGGAGCGACAACGCTCGATGAATACCGCAAATACATGGAAAAGGACGCCGCTCTTGAAAGGCGTTTCCAGCCTGTTCTTGTTGATGCGCCTTCAGAGGAGGATGCAGTTTCAATACTTCGCGGAATTAAAGAGAGGTTCGAGAAGTACCATAATGTGCATATTAAGGACGAAGCGCTCGTAAGCGCTGTGGCGCTTTCTTCGAGATACATACAGGACCGTTTCCTTCCTGATAAGGCGATTGACCTTCTTGACGAAGCGTGCGCCCGCATTAGAACGGAGATGGATTCTTGCCCTCAGGAGCTTGATGAAATCCAGCGTCAGGTGCGCAGGCTTGAGATTGAGGAAATCGCCTTGAAAAAGGAGAAGGATCCGAATTCAATAAAGCGCCTTGAAGAGCTGCAGAAAGAACTTGTTGAAAAAAAGAAGAAATCGGATGCGATGACGGCGCAGTGGAATGAAGAGAAGGCCGCTCTTGCTGAAGTTAGGAATGTTCGTTCGGCTTTGGAGACGGCGCGCTCGCAGCATGAGCGGGCTGTTTCGGAAGGGGAACTTAATGAGGCAGCAAGGCTTCAGTATGGCGTTATTCCTTCTCTTGAGAAGAAACTTCGTGAGCATGAGGAGGCTCTTGCGGCGCGAAAGGAAAAAGTTCTTCTGCGCGAGGAGGTGACTGCCGATGAAATCGCCGAGGTCGTTTCGCGCTGGAGCGGAATCCCGGTCACGAAACTTGTGGAGGGCGAGAGAGAAAAACTTATCCGCCTTGCCGATCAGCTTCACAGCAGGGTGATAGGGCAGGATGCCGCGGTGCAGGCTGTGGCCGATGCGGTTCTCCGTTCGCGCGCGGGAGTTAAGAATGCCCAAAGGCCGGTAGGCGCATTTCTTTTCATCGGTCCTACGGGTGTGGGCAAGACTGAGCTCGCAAAAGCGTTGGCGCAAGAGCTTTTTGATGATGAGAATGCGATGGTAAGGCTTGATATGTCGGAGTATATGGAGAAATTCGCGGTATCGAGGCTTGTCGGAGCGCCTCCGGGATACGTGGGCTTTGAAGATGGAGGGCAGCTTACAGAAGCGGTCCGCCGCCGTCAATTCTCCGTTGTTCTGCTGGACGAAATTGAAAAGGCCCACCCAGATGTCTTCAACCTTCTTCTCCAGGTGCTCGATGACGGGCGGCTTACAGATAGCCACGGGCGGACTGTAAGCTTTAAAAATACCGTCATCATAATGACTTCGAATGCGCCGAAGGATGCGCTTAAGGATATCTTCAGGCCTGAGTTTCTCAACCGCCTTGACGAGGTTTTAGAGTTCACATCTCTTAATAAAGAACAAATAAAGCGTATCGTCGAGATTCAGATAGATGCTCTTGCCAAGCGTTTGTCTTCGCAGAATTTCACGCTTGAGGTTGACGAGGCGGCGCGTGAACTTCTCGCCCAGGAGGGGTATGATCCCATGTATGGAGCAAGACCTGTAAAACGGGCGATACAAAAAAATCTTGAAAATGCGATTGCAAGAAAGATCGTCGAGGGAGCGTATCCGCCTGGCGGCGTGATTCATGCGGGAGCGGAGGATGGGCGTATAAAACTTACTTAGTTCCTTATTCGGCTTGTTCCCGCCCCGGTGCTCGGTCAGTCAACACCGCTATCGCGGTCTTGACCGACCGAGTACCCGCCCCGCAAAACTAATCCGCACGGAATAGTAATAATTTGTTATAATACAAGCATGAGTGGATATCTTATAATACTTGTCGGGGCGGTTTTAGTCAACAACTTCGTTCTTAGCCGCTTTCTTGGATGTTGTCCGTTCCTTGGAGTTTCCAAAAGAACGGAGACAGCGCTTGGAATGTCAGGGGCCGTCATCTTCGTTATGACGGTCGCTTCCGCTGTTTCCTGGTGTATAGATCACTGGTTGTTGAAACCAAACGATCTTGATTACATTCATACTCTTGCCTTTATTCTCGTAATCGCCGCGCTCGTTCAGTTCATCGATATTGCGATGAAGCGTTTCCTTCCGCCGCTTCACGCCGCGCTCGGAATCTTTCTTCCTCTTATCACGACGAACTGCGCAGTTCTTGGTGTGGCGGAAATCAACTTCAAGCAGCAGACGGGGTTTGGCGAAGCGGTGTTCTTCTCTTTTGCCGCGGCCGTAGGCTTTTCTCTCGCCCTCGTAATTTTTTCAGGCATTCGTGAAAAACTTGAGCATGCAGATCCTCCGCGTTGCTTTCGCGGCGTTGCCATAGCGCTCGTCACGGGCGGGCTTTTGAGCTTGGCTTTCATGGGGTTCTCGGGCTTGGTAAAGTTGCCTTATTGATGCTTTTTCGCCTTAGGCGTAAATAGAGGAAGGAATTTTTCTTATGATTACAGCAATAGTATGCATTGCAGGTATTGGTTTGGTTGCTTCATTCGTTCTTGCGGTGGCTGATAAATATCTTAGCGTGCAAGAAGATCCGCGTATCGGGCTTGTTCTTTCCGAGCTTCCAGGCGCCAACTGCGGAGGCTGCGGTTTTGCCGGTTGCGACGCCTACGCCCGCGCACTTGTTGAGGGGACTGCTCCCAATGGCGCGTGTCCTGCGGGTGGCGAAGCGGTTGCCGCAAAAATCGCAGGCATACTCGGCGTTGAAGCCTCCGCCACTGAAAAGCGCGTTGCGCTCGTTAAATGCTGCGGCACGAGAAGCGAGGCGATTCGCGTAGGCGATTACAACGGTATCTGCGATTGCAATGTTGCCGCGATGACGGCCGGTGGCGACAAGGGCTGCGTCTACGGTTGCTTGGGCTACGGCGCGTGTGCGAATGTCTGTCCCAAAGGGGCTATTTCAATTTATGACGGCCTTGCGAAAGTTGATAAGCGTCTTTGCATCGGTTGCGGGAAATGCGTTTCCGTTTGCCCGAAAAAACTTATTGAGCTTGTTCCTTCTTCCGCTACGATTCATGTTCTTTGCAACAATCCCGACAAGGGGCCTTCCGTCCGCAAGGTATGCGGCGTAGGATGTATGGGGTGTCATCTTTGCGAGAAGAATTCAGGCGGCAAAGAGGCGGGGCATTTTACATTCCAAGGTTTCCTTGCAAAAGTAAACTATTCCAATCCTCCAACCGACGAGCAGATAGTTGCGAAGTGCCCGGCTAAATGTATGTCCGTCGATCCTCTCCTTGAGAGCGGCCATTGATGCATAAGATGCGTGAACTGAGGAGTTTTAGATTATGAAAGTCGTAAAAAGCGCGTTTAAGTTCAAGGGTGGGGTTCATCCTGATTATAACAAGGGTTTGGCGAATAACAAGCTGATTGAAGCGCTGCCAATGCCGTCAGAGCTCGTTATTTCGATGAGCCAGCATCTCGGAGCTCCCGCCAAGTGCATTGTAAAGCCGGGCGATTACGTTTCTCGAGGGCAGATTATCGGCGAACGCAACGGTTTTATTTCTGTTTGTGTCCGCGCGAGCGCCTCAGGGCTCGTCAAAGCCGTTGAGAAGCGTTTGGGTCCTGCCGGAGGCAAGGCCGATGCAGTTATTCTCGATACAACGGCAAGCGCTCCTGAAGGCGTTGAGATGCTTGGTGACGGGCCTGTTCTTAAGCCGCTGGATTGGGAAAATTCGTCTCGCGAAGAGCTTATAGCGCGTGTTGAAGAAGCCGGCATCTGCGGTATGGGAGGCGCGGGCTTCCCCACTTCGGTAAAGCTCAATCCTCCTCCTGGTAAGCGTTGTGAATATCTTATAATCAACGGTGCCGAATGTGAGCCGTATCTTTGCGCCGACCATCGCGTTATGGTTGAGAAAGCCTCTCGCATCAGGCTGGGCGTTGAGATAATGCGCAAGATTCTCGGCGAGTGCGCCGTGCGCATTGCGGTAGAGAGTAACAAGCCCGATGCCATTCAGGCTCTTTCGGAGGCATTTGCCGATATTTCTGGAAATGTTGAAATCGTTGTTCTTTCAGTTCTTTATCCGCAGGGCAGCGAAAAGCATCAGATTTTCGCTACTGTGAAAAGAATCGTTCCCGAGCCCCCAGCTCTTCCGATTGATGTCGGGTGTGTAGTTGAAAATGTCAGCACAGCTGTTGCCATCGCCGATGCCGTGGAGAAGGGCGAACCTCTTCTTGAGCGCGTCACTACCGTTTCTGGCGATGCGATTTCAGAGCCGAAGAACATTCTCGCTCCATGCGGAACGAAATATTCTGATCTCGTTCAGTTTTGTTCCGGCACAAAGGAGACTCCGGCGAAAGTGATTTCCGGTGGCACGATGATGGGCTTTGCAGTTCCATCTCTTGAAATAGCAACTACGAAGACTACATCTGGAATTCTTCTTCTTTCCTCTCGCCGCGTTTTCCAGTATACGTCAGGGCCCTGCATTAATTGCGGGCGTTGCGTGAGGGCTTGCCCGATGTGTCTTAATCCGGCAGATATATCAAAAGCGGTCGAGGCCAACGATATTTCCGATGCAGAACGCGCGCATGTCATGACTTGCATTGAATGTGGCGCTTGCAGTTTCTCCTGCCCTGCATACAGGACGATAACGCAATTCTGCCGCCGGGCTAAAAATTCAATAAGGGCGCGTATCGCAGCCGAGAAAGCAAAGGCCGCCGCTGCGCAGAATGCCGCGGAAAAAAAGGAGATTCAGAAATGAAGCCAAAAGATATATCAGAGCATTACGTTCTTTCAAGTTCCCCGCATACGCATTCTCATGCGAGCGTCTCTCGCATTATGCTTGATGTGATTATCGCGCTTTTGCCTACGACTGCGGCGGGAATTTATTTCTTCGGTATGCCTGCGGTCTGGACGATTGCAGTGTGCGTTTCAACGTGCATTGTTGTTGAATCGCTTTGCCGCATCGCGATGCGCCGCGAAGGGACGGTGGGTGATTTTTCCGCCGTGCTTACAGGCCTTCTTCTTGCGCTTAACCTTCCTGCCGGGATTCCTCTTTGGATGGCTGTTGTAGGGTCGGTCTTTGCGATAACAGTTTGCAAGCAGGTCTTTGGTGGCCTTGGCAAGAATCCGTTCAACCCGGCCCTTGCGGCGCGTGCGTTCATGCTTATTTCGTTCACAGGGCCCATGACCACGTGGCTCAAGCCTTTCTGGTGGCGTACACCCGAGGCAGTAACAACGGCTACGCCTCTTGCATCCATGAAGGGAATGTTTGTTTCGGAAGCAACTGCACAGGCTACAATGAAGGCGGGCGAGGCTGGTATTCCCGGTTTGACCGATCTTATCATCGGTAATATGCCCGGGTGCATCGGAGAAGTTTCTTCCGCCGCGCTTTTACTCGGCGGCATATACCTTCTTCTTCGCAAGGTTATCACATGGCATATTCCCGTTTCCTTCATAGCTACGGTCTGGCTCTATTCGTTCTTTGCAGGCGGCGCGAGCGCGCATATTCAGCTTTTGACGGGTGGCGTCATGATAGGTGCGTTCTTTATGGCGACAGATTACGTAACTTCCCCCACCACATCCAAGGGCAAACTTATTTTCGGCACGGGTTGCGGTCTTTTATGTATGCTCATTCGTCAATTCGGTTCATATCCTGAAGGCTGCTCGTTCGCAATCCTCATCATGAACTCGGTCTGCCCGCTTATAAACCGCTGGACTCAGCCTAAACCTTTCGGGTTTAAGAAATAAGTGAAGAACGCAGTAATAGGAAAATAAAAATGAAAAAATTTATTGGTCTTGTGTTTTCGCTTACAATCATAAGCGCCGTGTGTGCCGCGGTTTTGGCGCATGTCGGCGCATTGACTAAAGATCCCATCGCGAAGATGGGGGCGGAGCGTGAAAAACTTGCTGTGCAGGCGGTAATGCCCGAGGGCGTTGTGAAGATTGAAAATAAAAATTCAATTTTTATCGGCCTTGATTCGTCAGGAGCCGTGTTGGGCTACGCTTCCGAAGGTGTTGATGCAGGTGGTTATGGCGGCGATATTAAGCTTATGGTCGGTTTCGCAGCTGACGGAAAAACTGTCATAAGGTATAAAACGCTTTATGCGGCGGAAACGCCTGGGCTTGGAATGAAGCTCAACGACCCTGAGTTTGCCTCGCAATTTAACGGTAAGGACGGCATGAGCGTCAAGGTTAAGAAAGATGGCGGAAACATCGAGGCTATTACTGCCGCAACGATAACATCCTCCGCCGTGTGTCGCGCTGTGAAATCCGCGCAGAAAAAAGTAGCCGCCGTCAAATGACGGTATTGTTGCTTGCCTTGCAGAAATGGTAAAAAGTTCATTTTCAATAAATCTTGAATATTACGCTTTAAGGTGCGCATGTGCTTTTATTAATGCGTTGCCGTATCCGTTAGCAGCGTTTTTTGCGCGTTCAGCGGGTTGGGTGATGGTTCGCGTGTTCGGCTTTAAGCGTGCGAGAACTCTCGGAAGAATCGAATCTGTCTTTCCTGGGATTTCTCGGCGTAAAGCTCTCAATATAGCGGTAGAATCACTACAGAATATTCTTCTTAATGCCGTTGAGATGATGCGTGCTCCGAGTATGACGCGCAAGTGGATGGATCGTCACGTTTTTGAAGGGTTAAAGTATAAAGAAAAGCTTCAGTCGTATGCGGATGAAGGGCGAGGCGTCGTAGTGATGGTTCCCCATTCTGGAAATTGGTATATGGCGGCATGGTCGATGGCGAAATACGGCTTGCCTCTTTTCGCATTGGCCGCTCATCAGCGCAATCCAAAATTTGACGCATGGATGAATCGCCAGTATGGAGATGTCGAGATTCTTTATCGCGACAGCAGAGAGACGATGTTTCAGATACTTGAAAAACTCGCGTCAGGAAGAGTTTTTGCGATTCTTCCTGACTTGCGCGTGCCTAAGCGTGATGTTGAGGTTGATTTCCTCGGCGGCAAGGCGAATGTAAGCCACTCTGGCGCTTTCTTCGCCGTGAAGAGCGGCTGTCCGATAGTTGTAGCTCAAATGTATCGAGAAAAAGGCAAGCATATTTTTAATCATATTGCGACGTTGCGCCCCGATACTTCGTGTTCAGATCAGAAGGAAGAAGCCGTGCGGCTTACAAAAGAGGTGATGCGCCTTCTTGATGATCAAGTTCGCCGCCGTCCTGGTTGTTGGTTCTGGTATAACAAGCGCTGGATTTTGGAGGCTCCGAGGCGATGAACGCATCTGTTTCACTTGCAACGAGTCAACGGCAGAAGCAGTCGCTATCTGCCGGGCAGAGGCAGTTTATTGAATTGATCTCCAAATCTCTGCCTGAGCTTAGAGCGCAAATTGCGGCAGAGATGAGCGCTAATCCTGCAATAGAAGATGTTGAACATCCGCTTGAAACTCCTCTTTCTTCAGTGGAGGCTCAAAGGTCGGAGGAAAACGACGAGCCAGACTTCCCGGATGACGATTACGAGCCTACAGTAGGCAAAGACGAAGAGGCGGCAGAGCGCAGGATGGCGTTTTTTGACAATCAAGTTAAGGAGGAGACGCTTCAAGAGCATCTTCTTCAGCAGCTTCCTCTTTCCGATCTGCCGCGAGAAGATTATCCGATAGTCGAGGTTTTGGTTGGAGATCTTGACGATAAAGGCTATTACAAAGGTTCGGTTGCGGATGTCGCCATGGCGTTTGGTCGTTCTGAAGAGGAGATTACGGCAATCCTTGCGAAAATACGTGATTTCGATCCTCCGGGCTGCGGCGCACGCGATGTGAAGGAATGTCTTTTGTCTCAGCTTGATTCTATTGAAAACGCCGATGTCAGGGAAGTTGTAAGGCTTATTGTAAGCAACCATCTCGGAGATATTCTTTCTGGGCGGATTTCAAGAATTGAACAGTCTCTTGCAGTCGGAAGAGAACGTTTTAAAGAGGCTGTTTTAGCATTGCGCTCGCTGGATGGGCGTCCTGGGCGGCAGTATCCAAGCGAAAGAGAACGGGTGGAGTTTGTCAATCCAGAGGTGCATGCGGTTAAGGAAAACGGCCGGTGGATTGCTGTGGTGGACGAACGCTCATTGCCTGGCATTAGAATTTCTGAAAAGTTCAAATCTCTTTTAGAGGATTCAACGCAGAGTGACGAAACGAAAAAATATGTGAAGGAGCGCATCGCGTCTGCTGTCGCTTTCCGCGAGGCGGTGGAGAAGAGGCGCGAGACCATAAGGCAGATCTCACAAGAGATATTCGACCGCCAGCAGCCGTTTTTCGACAAGGGGCTTGCCGCTCTCAGCCCTCTTACGGAGGTTGATGTGGCAAAGGCGGTTGGTCTTCATCCCGCCACCGTTTCTCGCACTGTGCGCGACAAGTACGCCGAAACGCCGTTTGGAACAATGGAGCTTAGAAAGTTTTTCGCCACTGCCGTCAAAACGGCTTCCGGGGAGGAAGTTTCGCAGCAATCTCTTTTGGAAAAACTTTCCGAAATTGTCGATGATGAGGATGTGTCAGAGCCTTATTCCGATGAAAAGATCGCGGCGATTCTTTCTTCGGCAGGCTTCCCGATAAAGAGGCGCACTGTCGCAAAGTACCGCGATAAGCTTGGAATACCGGGCGCATCTCAGCGTCGAGTTAGGTGAGTATCCGATTGCCATGATTCATATAGGCGAGAATCTCATCGAGGGTGTTCCGGTTAAAGTCGAGCGTAAGCGCGTGCGCAGAATTAGTATACGAATTGGAACTGACGGAATTGTTAATTTAAGTGTACCAAAGTGGGGTTCCACTTTGCGCACGGCGGAATCTTTTTTACGGTCTAAATGGAAATGGGTTGAAAAAACGCGTTCCGAGATGGCCTTGCGAGCGCCTGAAAATACGACTCAAGTGACGAGTGAAGAGAAGGCTGATTTGCTCATTCTTCTCGATGCGCTCACTTCTAAATGGGCAGAGAAATTGAATGAGGGCGGAGTTCTTTGGAATGTTCGTAAAATGACATCGCTTTGGGGGTCATGCCATGTTCGCAAGAGGCATATAACATACAACCTTGAGCTTGCTCGCGTCCCCGAAGAACTTGTTGAATATATAGTCGTCCATGAAATAACGCATCTCAAAGAGTCGTCGCACGGGCCGCGTTTTTGCAGTCTAATGGATGAGCGTCTTCCCGATTGGCGCCGCCGCCGCCGTATTCTCAACAAGCGGTCATTCGATAAACCTTCCTTCCCTATTCCAGTTACTCCTGAAGTTGCGCCACCTCCGGCGGCGACGCGTCTTCATCAAGGCGACTTTTGGGATATTCTCGAAAGTAAATAAAAAAGGTTGTCAGATTTTCTGTCTTTACTCTCCTAACCATTCGTTGCGCGGCAAAAAGCCGGGTTAAAAAAGAAAGGAGACGAAAATGAACAAGAAAGTAATATTAACGGTTGGACTTGCCGTTTTTGCAGCGAGCCTGTTCGCAGGCCCTCACGGGGGCGGCAGAGGTCCAGGCGGCCGGCATCACGGCGTACATCACTTCGCGCCAAGGCACCATCAACACCATCATCATAGCGCCTGGGGCAGGGGCGGAAGGCATTTCTGGCCTGGGTTTGCTGGAGGTGTTGTCGGAGGAATCGTAGGTAGGACTCTCGTGCAGAACTATGTAACTACGCCTACGGTAGTCACGACGCCCACCGTTTTAACTACGCCTACGGTAGTCACGGCTCCAGTTGTGGTCACACCTCAGCCAGTAACTACGGTCAGCAGCGTTTGGGTTGAAGGAAGGTATGTTGACCAAGTACAGGCTAACGGCACGGTAGTGCGAGTTTGGCAACCAGGTCACTACGAGCAGCGCACGGTCGTCGTCCCTTAATGGGGCGCGGCCGTTTTTTAAGTCATATGATAATATAACTTTTGGATTTCGATAGGGAAAATCTTGGGGATTTTCCCTTCAAGTTCATTCAAAAGCCCGTTCGCACAACACGTAAATCGCACCTCAAGGCCCAATAAAGACGCTGTTTTTTGAGCATACGGCATTGAAGCGATTATGTCGGCGGCTGTCGTTTGCTGCCCAAGGTTTGTGTTGTTAACAACTCCTGTAAACTGTATTGAGCAGGCGTTTTCTATTTCTCTTAAAACTTCGACTGTATCCTCAGGCGTTGATGTGAGCGGGCGGGAAGCATTGATAACGGCGAGCATTTCATAGTCTCCGCTTGAAACGATGTCTTCGGTCCAGCGGCCGAGGGCGAGCGCTCCGCGATCATCTCCTCCGATATCCATTACGATATGCTTTTCCTTGTCGGCGATAATTGAGTACACGTCTTTGGGAAGGGCGGGAAAATCGACGTTTGAGTTTGCAAAATCAGATACGACCAATTCAATACCTTCACGCCTGAGAAGTTCTTCGCTGTCCTTTGTGCGAAAGTATGGGTTTACGATATCTAAATCGGCCAATGCAGTTTTAAACCCTGATTGTGAGAGTTTTCTTGCGTAATTTACCGCTATGTTAGTTTTGCCGCTGCCGTAATGACCGGCAAAAAGAGTTAAACGTTTTTGCATATCCGCGTATTATAGCACAACTTTTTTGGTATAATACAACGCAAACACAAATGGAAGGAGTTATTCCGTGGTTCAAGCAGAAAAAGAGCGTATTGCCAAAATAGGCAAAGTCTTCAATGTAAAAAAATATATTAAGAACGAGATTGAAGCAATAAGGTCTCAAGTCGGCGACAAGAGGGTTCTCCTTGCGATGTCCGGCGGCGTTGACAGTTCCGTATGCGCAGTTTTGCTGCAGAAGGCTATCGGCAAGCAGCTTACTTGTGTTTTTGTCGATCATGGCTGCATGAGGCTTAATGAAGCTAAAGAAGTCAAGCGCATTTTCAAAGGCAAGTTCGGCATCAATCTTATTCAAATCGATGCCGAGAAGCGTTTTCTCGATAAGGCGGCCGGTGTTACCGATCCCGAGCAGAAGCGCAAAATCATCGGCGGAGAATTTATCAATCTCTTTGCGGATGTAGCGCGCGATTTGAAAAAGAAATTCGGCGATATTGAATTTCTCGGCCAAGGCACGATATATCCTGATATTATCGAGTCCGGCGTGGGCGGGCACAAGGCGGTGAAAGCTCACCACAATGTGGGCGGGCTCCCGAAGGATATCGTTTTCAAGGGTCTTGTCGAGCCTGTGAAGTATCTTTACAAGGATGAGGTCCGTAAAGTCGGCAAGGCTCTCGGAATCCCTGAAGAGATGGTGATGCGTCAGCCGTTCCCTGGTCCTGGTCTTGCGGTTAGGTGCCTCGGAGAGCTCACGAAAGAGAAGCTTGATATTCTCCGCAAAGCCGATTTTATCTTCCGCGATGAAATGGCAAAATCTGGCCTCGATAAGAAGGCGCAGCAGTTCTTTGCTGTTATGACGAATGTCAAATCGGTTGGTGTTACGAAGGGGGCTCGCACATTCGGTTATGTTATTGCGATTCGCGCCGTTTCCACTTCGCAATTCGTCCACGCAGGCATTGTCGAGCTTCCTTTCAAGTTTGTTGTGTCTGTTGCAGAGAAGATTGCGACAAAGGTAAAAGGCGTCAACCGCGTCGTCTGGGATATCACTCCCAAGCCTCCCGCAACAATCGAGTGGGAGTAATTCCCGAATTGCGTGGATAGGAAAGCGAAAGAGACGGTCATCTTCGCGGCCACTCGTCTGTTGGGTGTAGCTGTAGATGCCGTCTCTCTCGCTTTTGCGTATTACGGCGCAATTCTCCTAAGGTTTGATTTGCAGGCGCCGCGATGGGGCTGGTTTGCCGTTTTGTCGAGCTTTTCCGTTGTCGCGGCCGTGCATTTTATTTTTCTTGGTCTTACGGGTTGCTATCGCCTTGCATGGCGCAGAACGTCGCTTCGTGATCTGCCGCGCTATTTTGCGGCGGCGTTTATAGCTTGCGTAGTCCTTACGGCAATGCGTTTTGCAATGCCGTTTGATTCTTTTGCGCATGTGCGTCCGCCGTATTCGGTAACATTAATCTGTTTCGTTCTTGCATCTGTTTTTCTTGTCATCTGGCGCATTGCGTGGTGCTGGTTCTGGGAGATGCGCTCCTCGGAAAAATCTCTCATCAATCGTGAAGTTCTTCACATGGGGCAGAGCGCGGCTGAGTTTTTTTCAGACAAGGTCGTCATGGTTACTGGAGCTGGCGGCTCGATCGGTTCAGAGATAGTGCGTCAAGTTATTGCCGCGAAGCCGAAGAAGGTGCTGATGGTTGAGCGCGGAGAGACTGCTCTTTATAATATTGAGCGCGAGGTGCGCGCAGGGAAGAGGGGTGTTGAGACTCTGCCTCTTATGAAGGATGTGAACGACGAGAGGGCGATGCGTGAAATTTTTGAAGAGCACAAGCCTGAGATAGTTCTGCATGCGGCCGCGTACAAGCATGTTCCGATGGTTGAAATGAACCCGGAGGAGGGGTGGCGTAACAATACTGAGGCTACGAGGCTTCTTGCAAAGCTTTCTAAGGAATATGCCGTCAAGCGTTTCGTTCTTATATCTACCGACAAAGCGGTGAACCCCGTTTCTGTTATGGGAAAGACGAAGAAAGCAGCCGAGAAGGCTGTGATGGAGCTTAATGGCGGAGAGACTTCTTTTTGCGCAGTCAGGTTCGGCAATGTTTTTGGCTCGTCAGGTTCTGTAGTTCAGCTTTTTAGGGAGCAGATTGCTGCACGAAGTCCTGTTACGGTGACAGACCCTCGGATGGAGAGGTATTTCATGATGGTTTCCGAGGCGGTGGGGCTTGTTCTTCAGGCAGCTTCGCGCACGGAGAAGGCTATTTATACGCTTGATATGGGCCAGAGGGTTAAGATACTTGATCTTGCAGAGGGAATGATACGGCAGGCGGGCTATAGGCCGTATGTTGATATACCTATTGTCTTTATTGGTGCGAGGCCAGGGGAAAAGATTTGCGAAGAGATAGATGTTTCGGAAAAATCTGCGTATAAAACTGACGCGGCAAAAATCCACATAACCAAAGCGTAAGAAAATTTGGTATAATACACTTGTTTTCACGTACGGAGCGTTGCACAGCCTGGTAGTGCGTCTGCTTTGGGAGCAGAATGTCGGGGGTTCAAATCCCTCCGCTCCGACCACTTTCAAACGGTACTAAGAGAAACTCTTTTTTCCCATTGCGTACAGAAACAACATTATGCTATAATACGCGTCAATTAGAGGTAAATAGCTTTATGAATTGCCGAGTTAGTGTTATTGGCATTGTGCTTCTCGTCCTTATTGGATAAGGTCGAGCGGGTGCGCGTACACTGATAACCGGTTGAACCGACAGCGAAACGAGACCCCGCTCAGGCAGAGCGGGGTTTTGTTACTAAAGAGGACAGGCAGGGAAGAAAGAAATGACAAGCGATCAAATCAAGAAAGGCAAGGAGCGAGCTCCGCACCGCAGTCTTCTCTTTGCTTGCGGTATGAAGCGCTCGGACATGAAGAAACCGTTCATCGGCATCTGCAATTCATATGAGAACTTTGTGCCCGGTCATTGTCATCTCAACTATGTCGGGCAGATTATCAGGGAGGCGGTCATCGAGGCGGGCGGCGTTCCCATGGAGTTCAACACCATCGCCGTCTGCGACGGCCTTGCGATGGCCCATGTCGGCATGAAGTACTCGTTGCCGTCGCGCGAGCTGATTGCCGATTCAGTTGAAACGGTTGCGCGTGCGCATTGTTTTGACGCGCTGATCTGCGTGCCGAACTGTGACAAGATCGTGCCGGGTATGCTGATTGGTGCCTTGCGCGTGAACATCCCGACGATTTTCGCCTCGGGCGGGCCAATGGCGCCGGGACATCATCCGCTTACGGGTAAGGATTCCGACCTCAACACGGTTTTTGAGGGCGTCGGTGCGGAGAACTCGGGCAAGATTACGGCGAAAGATCTCGAAAAGATCGAGGAGACGAGCTGTCCCGGTTGCGGCAGTTGCTCCGGCATGTTCACGGCGAACTCGATGAACTGTCTGTATGAGGCCCTTGGTCTTGCGCTTCCCGGGAACGGCACGATTCTCGCAATCGACCCAATGCGCAAGGAGCTGTGGCGCGCGGCTGCGAAGCGCGCCGTCGCAATGGCGAAGAAGGGAGGCCCCCTGCCGAAAGAGCTTGTCACGAAGAATTCCCTCGACAACGCGCTTACCCTCGACATGGCGATGGGTGGCTCGACGAATACCGTCCTCCATACTCTCGCCATTGCTCGTGAAGCGGGAGTCGCGTTCACGCTGGAACGCATGAACGAGCTTTCGGCGCGTACGCCCTACATCTGCAAGCTCTCTCCGAGCGGACATTACCACGTGAGTGACCTTGACCGCGCAGGCGGTGTCATGGCGATTCTGAAGCGACTTCCGGGTGCGATGCTGCATCTTGATGCGCCGACAGTGTCGGGCAAGACGCTTGGCCAGCAGATCCGGGCGGCAAAAATTCGCAATGACGATGTTATCCGCACGATTCCGAACGCGTATTCGCAGGACGGCGGGCTGGCCGTCCTTTGGGGCAATCTCGCGGAAGGCGGATCGGTCGTCAAGAAAGGCGGTGTTGCGCCGTCGATGATGTCGTTCACGGGCAAGGCGCTTTGCTTTGACTCACAGGAAGAGGCGTGCGCGGGCATTCTGGGCGGGAAGGTGAAGCCCGGCCACGTCGTCGTCATCCGCTACGAAGGGCCGAAGGGAGGCCCTGGCATGCAAGAGATGCTGGCCCCGACATCGTACATCATCGGCGCGGGACTGGGCGAGTCGGTCGCGCTCGTCACCGACGGACGCTTCTCCGGCGCGACGCACGGCGCGTGCGTTGGTCATGTTTCGCCCGAGGCGGCGGAAGGCGGGTTAATCGGGCTGCTCAGGGATGGCGACGAGATCACGATCGACATCCCGAAGCGCGCCATCAACGCGAAGCTCACGAAGAAAGAAATTGCCGTGCGCAAGAGAAACGCGAAGAAATGGGTTCCACGCATCAGGGGCGGCTGGCTCGAACGCTATGCGCAGTTCGTCGGAAACGCCTCGACAGGTGCGTCTCTCAAGCAGTAAGGACTTTACAGGTTTCCACAATCGAAAGGAAAAGACAAAATGAAAATCAAATTCGGCACTGTTGCTGAAAACATCACGACCCGCAAGGAGTTCCCGCTCAAAAAGGCGCAGCAGGTTCTCAAGGGAAAGACCATTGCCGTTCTCGGCTATGGCATTCAGGGTCCCGGGCAAGCGCTCAACATGCGTGACAACGGCTTCAATGTGATCGTCGGGCAGCGCAAGAGCACGAAGGCGAACTCAAGCTGGATGCGCGCGAAGAAGGATGGCTGGGTCGAGGGCAAGACACTCTTCGGCATTGAGGAGGCCGCCGAGAAGGGCGACATCGTCATGATGCTTGTCTCTGACGGCTCCGTTCCGGAGGTCTGGAAAAAGATCGAGAAGTTTGTCACCCCGGGCAAGTATCTTTACTTCTCGCACGGCTTCGGGCTTGTCTACAACAAGCTCACCGGCATCCATCCCCAGAAGGGCGTCGGTTGCGTGATGGTCGCCCCGAAGGGTTCCGGCACGTCTGTCCGCCGCAACTTCCTCTCTGGCGCGGGCATCAACAGCTCGTATGCGTTTGAGCCGAACGGGATGAGCGCGAAGAAGGTCGAGGAGGTCACGAAGGCGATCGGCATCGCGGTTGGTTCGGGATACCTCTTCCCGACCACATTCCAGAATGAGGTGACGTCTGACCTCGTCGGCGAGCGCGGCATCCTCATGGGTGCGCTCGCAGGCGTGATGGAGGCCCAGTTTGAGACGCTCCGCGCGAACGGCCACAGTCCGTCCGAGGCGTTTAATGAGACGTGCGAGGAGTTGACGCAGTCGCTCATCCGCCTCGTGGACGAGAACGGCATGGACTGGATGTACGGCAACTGTTCGCAGACCGCCCAGCACGGTGCGCTCAAGTGGCGCCCGATCTTCAAGAAGGCGACGCTCCCCGTATTCAAGAAGCTCTACACGAGCGTGAAGACGATGAAGGAGGCGAAGGAGGTCATCCGCGACACGGGCTGCCCCGACTACAAGGAAAAGATGTTGGCGAAGCTCAATGACCTGCACAACCATGAGATGTGGCTTGCGGGCGCGGCGGTTCGCTCTCTCCGTCCGCACGAAGATGCCAAGGGCAACGCCGCTTCGGCGGGTTGGGGTGGCCGCAAGGTCGTCAATGGCAAATAAGCATTGTGACGCAGAGATCATTCAGCATTCCGCACAGTCTACATGAAGACAATTCGAGAGAGAACTGGCGCGATGGCGCTCGTCGAAGCTCTGGAAAAGGCCGGGACAGAGGTCTTGTTCGGCTATCCAGGCGGCGCGGTCATCGATATTTTCGACTGCCTGAGTGAGGCGAAATTCAAGTTTGTCCTCGGTCGTCACGAGCAAGGCAGTGCGCACATGGCGGATGGTTATGCGCGAAGCTCCGGGAAGGTCGGCGTGTGCCTCGTCACCTCCGGCCCCGGAGCCACCAACGTGATCACTGGCCTCGGAACGGCTTATCTGGACGGCGTTCCGATGGTCGTGATCACGGGGCAGGTCCCTCTTCCGCAGATCGGCACTGACGCTTTCCAGGAGGCGGACATGTCCGGCATCTGCCGCGCCGTGACGAAACACAACTTCCTTGTGCAGAGCGCGGACGAGATTCCCGAAATCGTCGCGCAGGCCTTCTACATCGCCTCGCACGGCAAGCCCGGCCCTGTCGTCATTGACGTTCCGAAGAACTGCCAGCAGGCGTTCACCCGGGCGCAGTACCCGGAGCGCGTCAGCCTGCGGGCTTATCATCCCGCACTCTCCGCGACTTCGTCGCAGATCAGCCGTCTCGCGAAGCTGATCAACGAGGCTAAGCGGCCCGTCATCTATGCCGGAGGCGGCGCCATCGCCGCGTTCGCCTCGAAGGAACTGGCCGACCTCGCGCGCAAGGCGCAGATTCCAGTCGCAACGACGCTGATGGGCCTCGGGGTCTTTGACCAAACGGATCCGCTCTCGCTTGGCATGGCTGGTATGCATGGCGCGCCCTGCGCGAACTATGCGATTGACGAGGCCGATCTCATCGTGGCATTGGGTGTTCGCTTCTCAGATCGCGTCACAGGCCGCATCTCCTCCTACGCGAAGAGGGCGAAGATGGTTCATGTCATTTGCGATCCCGCCGAGGTGAACAAGAATGTCGATGCCGACCTCGGCATCGCTGCGGACGTCCGCGACGTCCTTGCGGTCGTCAACTCGCGTGTCAAGGCGGCGGCGCATGACGAGTGGCTGAAGCGGATTGCGGGCTGGAAGGCTGAGCATCCGATTTCATATGAAGTGATGCACAAGGGCGTCATCATGCCACAGCAGGCCATCGAGTCGATTGACCGTATGACGAAAGGCGAGGCGATCATCGTCACGGACGTCGGACAGCAGCAGATGTGGGCCGCGCAGTACATCCGCCATCGCCATCCGCGTCGCTTTCTCTCTTCGGGCGGCATGGGTACGATGGGCTTTGGCATTCCGGCTGCGATTGGCGCAGCGTTTGCGCGTCCCGATCTCAAGACAATCGCTATTTGCGGCGATGGCGGCGCACAGATGACGTTCGAGGAGGTTGTGGTTGCCGTCGAGCACAAGCTTCCGGTCACGTTTGTCATCATCAACAACGGTTGCTTGGGCATGGTTCGCCAGTGGCAGGAGCTTTTTTACGGCAAACGCTATTCGCAGACGATCTTCAAGCAGAAGGATGCGCGGTATCTGCCGGATTTCGTGAAGCTTGCCGAAGCGCATGGCGCAAGGGCGTTTCGCGTGATTGACCCCGCGAAGCTCGATGCGACGATAAAAAAGGCGATCAACTGCAAGGAGACCGCGCTTGTCGAGGTTATCGTCGAGCCAGAAGCGAATGTATATCCGATGATTCCGGGCGGCAAGAGTGTGAAGGAGATGATTTTCAAATGAAAGAAACACAAGCCGTGCAGCGGCTCGACTGCTTCGTCGAGAACAAGCCGGGCGTCCTTGCCCGCATGGTCGGCCTCATTTCCGGGCGAGGCTACAATATTCAGGCCCTGAATGTCGGCCCGACGGAGGACGGCACGGTCTCCCGCATGAAGATTGATGTTCTCGGCGATAGCAAGGTCGTCAGCCAAATTATCCTTCAGCTCCGCAACCAGGTGAATGTCATCGAGGTCTCAGCGCGTCAGAAGCGAAAGGCGAAATAAACGGATTGACTACTTTGGTCATTGACGGGAACAACTTCCCCCCCCAATTAGCTTTTTCTCAAGCCGTTCAGGGTGGCGACAAAGGAGCTGAGCAGCGGGATAGACTTGACGCCACGTGCGGATTCGAGCGAACCCGAGACATCAATCACGTCCGGGCCAAGGGCCACCGCCTCGGCCACATTCGCAAAGGTCTCAAGCCCCTTGGAGAAGACAAGGGGTAATGTTTGAATGTTCGAATGTTGGAATGGGGGTTTAGAAGGTTTAGGAGGTTTGGGAGGTTTAGAAAGTTTAGAGTTTAGAGTTTAGAGGGAAAAGATCTCCATTCTCGAACTCGAACTAACCACTATCCACTAAGCACTAACTACTAAGTACTAACTACTAAACACATCTTCGCTGCGGAGCTTATGTTCGGTCTCGTCGCTCGGGCATCGCCTTTCGCACGTCGCCAATAAAGTACGCTTACGCACGCCACCGCGATTCGTATCTCTGGTTTCATATATTACCTCTCTTACGGCGACTCCTGCCCTCGCTCCTCACTCACATAACTCCTCCGCT
>JAHBAE010000048.1 GCA_018384485.1 Kiritimatiellia bacterium | reverse complement strand
TCTTTGAAACGCTCTTCCTGAATCTTGCGTGCAGCAACAACGCGCTCGCGAATGGCCGCACTAGGTTCACCGGGTGCTGCCTTAGAGAGTTCGGAGAACGGGATGGAGGTCATCTCGCACTGTATGTCGATGCGGTCGAGCAGCGGCCCGCTGATTTTGTTCATATAACGCTGTATCTGCCAAGGGTCGCACATGCATTTGTGGGTTGGATCGCCGTAGTAGCCGCAAGGGCACGGGTTCATGGAGGCAACGAGCATGAAGGAGCAAGGTAAGGTGACGTTGTACTTGGCACGCGATATGGAGATTTGGCGATCTTCGAGCGGCTGGCGCATCGTCTCGAGCGCCGTGCGCGAAAATTCGGGGAGTTCGTCGAGAAAGAGCACTCCGTTGTGGGCAAGGCTTATTTCTCCGGGACGGAATGATGAATTACCGCCAATCAGCGCAACATCTGATATCGTGTGGTGAGGCGAGCGAAATGGGCGGCGCGTGATAAGCGACGTGCCGCTTTTAAGGAGTCCGGCCACTGAATAAATCTGTGTAGTTTCGAGGCTCTCGGAAAGCGTGAGCTGCGGCAATATGGAAGGCAAGCGCTTCGCCATCATACTTTTGCCGCAACCTGGTGCCCCAATTAATATAATATTGTGTCCGCCGGCTGCTGCCACTTCAAAGGCCCGCTTTACACCCTCTTGCCCTTTTACATCGGAGAAGTCGAGCGGGTAATCTGTTTGGGCGGCAAAGAACTCTTCGCGCGTATTCACGATCGTCTGTTGCAGAGTTGACGCTCCATTTAAGAAATCAACCACTTGCGCCAGCGTTTCTGCGCCATAAACTGGTAACTTGTTGACAACGGCGGCTTCACGCACATTTTCTTTAGGCACGATTAACGCCTTATACCCCATTGCACGCGCTTTAATGGCTATGGGCAATGCCCCTTTGATGGGACGGAGGCTGCCGTCGAGCCCTAATTCCCCGATAAATATGATGTCTTCAAGCTTTTCGGGCTGTATCAGACTGTTAGCAGCGAGAATACCCAGCGCTAGTGGTAGATCGTAACCGCTGCCCTCTTTGCGAACATCGGCGGGAGCGAAATTTACTACAATCTTTGTCATCGGAGGCAGGTGGAAGTTACTGCTTTTAATGGCTTCCTCCACACGGGTGCGGCTTTCACGAACAACGCTGTCGGGCAAGCCAACCATGAAAAACATGTATTGCTGTGCCTTCTCGGTAGTTACTTCTAAGGATACGGGTATTGCCGTCAGGGCATTGACTGCGGCTGTATTGACTTTAACTAACACGGTTGAGGGGATTTTTTAGAACAATGCTTGCACGCGGTCGTCCAACTGCTTGCCTAACAGGTCGCGGGCGATGATTTTTCCTTTGGCATCAATGAGCATCGTGCCAGGTATATTATTCACCGCAAAGGTTTCAGCGTGCGGAGAGTCGAAGCCCTTGCCGTCGCAAACGAGGGTAAGGTCGGGGGCCGCATCTTTAATTTGACGCGCGGCAGCGGATTTGTCTGTGTCAAACGATAAAGCAACCACCTGCAACTTTGGCGCGAAACGCTTCTGCAAGGAAGCGGCTTGGCGAAGCAAAGAATAGCTGTCATAGTTCCACGAAGCCCAGAAGACAAGCAGCAAGGGGGTGCCCTGGCAAGCGCTTGCGGTGAGTGTGGCACCAGTTGTTGTAGTGATGTTAAATGCTGGCATACTTTTGCCCTCGCTGGTTTTGCTTAGAGGCAACAGACGCTGTTCTAAATCCTTGATAAATTGCGCCTTAGGCTGCGCTTTTTTAAGGACTTGAAGCAGTTCGTCGGTGTAGCGCGTATCGGGCTGCCGCAATTCTGCAAAAACTTGGAGAAAAATGGCGGTGGCAGAGAGAGTTGCCGCATTGTCGCGGACAAACTGCGCGGCAGCGGGTTTCATGTTGGCGGCTGGTTGCGAGAACATTCGTTGCCTAAACTCCGTGAGGCGTTTATTGTCTTCATTGCCAGTAATTTCAGCTTCGCCGATTTTAGCAGCATCGCCTTTCATCTTTATGGTTCGGCCCGGTTCTGCAACTATATAGGTTTTGGAAAAGTTAGGGTAGAGTAGCGTAAGCACAGTTGGGCGATCGAGTTTTTTCTCATACGTAAATTGACCGCCACTGATGTGGATGGTATCAAATCCAATCGCGGGGTTGTCTTCGCTGTAAATATAAAATTCAGCTTGGCGAATGTTTTGCAATTTCCCTTCAAAGCGCATGGTGTCCTTGTCTGGACCACATGCCGCAAGTCCAATCGTTCCGATTATTGCAGCCGCCAGCTGCCTAATAGTGCCAAATACGTTTCTCATTCCTTACTTTTAATAGCAAAAAAGGAGAATGGGCATAGCTTTCAAAGCATAGCTGCCATTCTCCTTTTATTATTCAGTGATGAATATCATTTTCCGAGCGTTTTGCGAAACGCCCCTACTATTTCACAATACTTTGGAAAGTGCCGTTGTTGAAAAGCGAAACGAATTCGAGGTCACGCTTTGCACGTTCCTTGAACGATGCATCCTTTGCAAAAGCATTTCTGAGGTTTTGGATAGCAGTTGCCTCCTGTCCGGTGCGTGCGGCAAGCACAGCTTTCAGATAATCGGTCGTAGCGTCCGGGGTAGCAATTTGAGCAAGAGTTTGGGCTGCTTCCGTGTAATCCTTGTTGAGAATCTGTGCCAATGCAGCAGAGTTCGTGCTTACGCCTTTGAGGTTTTGTGCAGACTGTGCGTAGTTGCCAGCAGCCACTTGCAAATTGCCGAGGAGTTCGTTGTAGTTCTTGGCGGTTGTGGCTTTGGCAAGATAAGTTTGAGCTTCCGTAGCCTTACCCTTAGCCATTTCTACGAGAGCCTTGTTTGCATTGGCCTCAGCAGCAGAGGAATTGATTTGCAGTGCTTTCTGAACATAATTGTCAGCAGCGGCAAGGTCGCCTGCCTTGTAAGCGAGAGATGCAAGGTTGTTGAAAGCGCGGTAGTCGTTGGGATAAAGTTTAGCCGTGGTTTCATAAATAGCCTTTTGCTCGGCAGTGTTTTCCGTGAGCGTAGCGGCATAGAGCAGTTCCTCAACAGAGAGTTTCGTGGCATCAGTCTTGAACTGTTCCTGAATTTCATCATCAGAGCGACCAATCAACTGATAATTAACCGTAAGGCGTGCGCGGCGCAGTTCGGGAAGCACCTCTTCGGCCAATTCTTTGAAGGCCACGGAAATGTTCTTGATTTGCTTCTCGCGTTCTTCGGGATCGCTATACATAGAGAGCACGCGAAGGATAACATCCTTGTCCTGAATGTTTGAAGCCGCAACGAGCTGTTGGAAGCCGTCCCAGTCTTCTGCTGTATAAGTAGACTGCCCTTCTGCATCAAGTTTCATCTTCTTGAGTTCTCCTTTGAGGAAATCAGACGAAGACTTGCCACGGTTTTCAGCCAACGCAGTGTTGAGTTTCAGACCGCCATCGGGCGAAGCATAAGCCGACACCTCGATGCCATCGAGCATATAACCTTTCTGATCGTTCTTAATATCGCGCAAGGTCTGGAGGAATTCTTTCACAGACACTGTCTTAAGTTCGCTGGTGCGCACCTTAGCCTGCTGGATGAGGTACTTGATTTGGGCCTGCTTGGTCTGTGCGATGGCATATTGGTAAGCATCAGTTGCGTTGGCCGTGTTGGCGGAACCGATTGTATTGGCAAGCAATGTAGAAGTAGCGACAACACCGTCTGCCACTTTCACTTCGGGCACGTTGAATGTCTTCTTGCCGATTTTAGCATCAAAAGTCAGGTAAAGTTCGCTTTTCAGCATGGCGGGCACGTAGTCGAACGTGTTGCGCATGGTGTAGCTACCACCGACTTTGTATGAGATCTCCTGATTGTTGCCTTGTACCTTCTCGCCTTGGAATGTAGCAGGTTGGCCGAGAACCTGTCCGTTCTCATAGCGAAGCACGGGCGTAACGGTTACAACGGCTTTCTTCTTCATGTACTTTTCAGGGAAACGTCCGTTGATGGTAGCGGGCACTTTACCGCTAATTTCTTCGAGGGGCGAAGGGGTTACGGTAAAATTGTCGGCAGAGAGTTCGCCGAGTTTGCTGCAAGAACTAAGCACCAAAGTGGAAGCCAGTGCAGTCATCAAAAGGGATTTGCTGTTCATTTTTATAAATAATTTATTATGTATAGAATTTTATAGTGTTTATAGGGGGCATAGATAGAACCGCAGCCTATT
>JAHBAE010000035.1 GCA_018384485.1 Kiritimatiellia bacterium | reverse complement strand
CTGATTGAACTATATCTACTTAATAAAATAGTTCTTTTTACCATCCTTCATTTCACGATTAGCGTTTCCATTCGGCTCATTTTCGCGTATCTCAAGCAATTCACTGCAGAGTCTTCTGATTTTTGGAAACAACTTGTTTGAAACAACTTGTCTTTTGGTGCACGGGCGAACTCGCCCGTGCACTCCTTCTAATTAAATCAACTCAGAAAAATGCGGGCGTGTTATCCCGCGCACCTCTTAATATTAGTTGTTAGTATTTAGTCGTTAGTGGATAGTTTAGTAGTTAGTGCTTAGTGGATAGTGGTTAGTTCGAGTTCGAGAATAGACATCTTTTCCCTCTAAACTTTCTAAACTTTCTAAACCTCCTAAACCTCCTAAACCCCCATTCCAACATTCAAACATTCCAACATTCATTATGCATTATACAGAAAGGTGACCCTCGGAGTCCTCCAATCTACATCAACCCAACCTAACCCGCCATATAGACAGGCAGGCAGATGCGATTCAGCATCTCGCCACAACGCTATCTACCAAAATCTCCAGTTTTTCTATAAGCCGTCATGTTCCGCCGTCGCATCCACGCAGCCGCTGCACCGCCGCGGGCGGCATTCTTCCAGCAACCGCCGCCGCGCAATCTCCGCCGGATGCGCCGCAGCATATTCCTCGCTCCGAATCGCCGCCAGCGCACCCAACTGCATAGCCCGCATTGCCAATTCAGCTTCGCTTGCTGCCATCAGTCCCCTTCTAACCCCACAGAATCGTCAAGAACCATCAGCATCGTCAAAACTGACAATCTAAACCAAATAGAATTTAAATTTCTGACAAAAACACATTTTTCTCATTGCTAAAAATGACAAAACAATGATATAATACCTCCTCGAAAAGGAGCTTTATAATATGCTTACAAGAAAGATAGACTGCATTTTTGATGAGTTTTACGACCTCAATGCCCGCGAGGCGCTCCTTGTCGACGGTGCGCGACAAGTTGGCAAGACTTTTAGCATTCGCGAATTCGGCAAGAGACATTTCAAAACTGTCGTTGAAATCAACTTCATCAAGACGAAAGGCGCGAAGAATCTCTTCGAAGGCATTGAGAGTGTTCAGCAACTTTTGGTCAAGATTTCAGCATTGACCGACATTGATTTAGAGCCAGGCAACACCTTGATTTTCTTTGATGAGGTTCAGGAGTGTCCTGAAATCGTCACCTTTATCAAGTTTCTCGTGGATGAGGGAAGCTATCGATATGTGCTCAGTGGCTCTCTGTTGGGTGTTGAATTGAAGGACTTGCGATCTGCGCCCGTCGGCTATCTGAGAGAGGTCCGAATGTATCCTCTCGATTTTGAGGAATTCATTCGTGCCGTGGGCGTCAGTTCGACGGTACTCGATCATGTCAGGGATCGACTGACATCCTTCTTGCCGGTCGATCCGGTCGTTCACGAGAAAATGAAAGGGCTTTTCAACCTCTACTTGGTCGTAGGCGGCATGCCTGCAGCCGTTGATGTCTATTTGCGGACCAACAACATCGCCCGTGTCGTCACCATACAGAAAGGCATTCTTGACGAGTATCGAAAGGATGCCTCAAAGTACGACCAAAAGAACAAGCTGAAGATAGTCAAGGCACTTGAAATCGTACCCGAAGAGCTGAATCGCAGAAACAAGCGATTCATCGTGGCAGACCTCAAGCAAGGCTCTCGTTATGACCGCGAAGCGGACACGTTCCTGTGGCTGGAAGAAGCTGGCATCAGCCTGTCGGTTCGAGCGGTTACAGAGCCGAAAGTGCCCCTGCGACTGGCGCGGCGTTCGAACTTCTTCAAGCTCTTCCTCAATGACGTCGGCCTTTTGTCCGCACTGTACATGGACGGCATCCAGTATCGAATCCTAAGCGGAGAAACCGACGTCAATTTCGGCGCCGTCTATGAGAACTTTGTCGCACAGGAACTCGCATCCAAAGGGTTTCCGCTCTATTATTTCAATTCGGAGGATCGTCCCGCCGAAGTGGATTTCCTGATCGAAAAAGACGGGATGTGCCTCCCCGTCGAGGTGAAGTCCGGCAAAAACTACAAGACACATGCGTCTCTGGACGATTTGCTGGCGGTGTCAGATTATGGAGTCGCACGTGCACTCGTCATCTCGAACGCCAATGTCTCAACGAGTTCGGATGGCCGCATTCGTTATCTTCCCTCCTATTACCTGATGTTCCTGGAGCATGACGGCCTCCCCGCCGAGACGCGTTTCGCACCGCCGATTCCAAACGAAAGTGACATCATATTCCCACCCAGCCCCTGACGCGACACAACCGCCGCCGCTCAATCTCCGCCGGATGCCCCGCGGCATAAATTATGGCTGATGTTCAACCCGCGTGAACATTGGCTCAGACCGCTCTTTTCAAAAAATGAAGTGGCAAAGCCGGGTTATACCATAATTTCGCACAATCCCAACATTAGGGTCTTGCTGACCCCCGAAGCCCCGTAGCGGTAGATATGAAGTAAGAAATGTTTGAATGTTAGAATGTTAGAATGTTTGAATAAAATTTCCCATTTCCCATTCCCCGTTCCTCTTAAGAATTTTCCGCACAAGATTCTCATTTTCGTAACGCAGTAATTATAATCTTGTAAATCTTGTTAATCATGTCAAAGAACTTCAGATAGCAGTTAGTCATCTCTCCATCCCTTGCTTGTAATCGGGAAGAACAAGTTTCGGTCACCGCGCGAACTCCTAATCCTTCGCGCTTGTGAAGATCGACGACTGTGCACAATACGCCACTATCCGAGACGCGCTTAGCGTCAATCTTCACATGCCCGAAACTTTTCTTCCCTCTTACAAGCAGCTC
>JAHBAE010000032.1 GCA_018384485.1 Kiritimatiellia bacterium | reverse complement strand
GCCCGTTCCTGACGAACCGCTATCTCGTCCCACTCATGGCGAAAGGGCTGATCCGTCAGACGCTTCCTGACAAGCCCAAGTCCAGATTCCAACGCTACGCGCTTGCATGAGGACCAACGATATGTTCACTACGACATATTCACCGGGGTCTGACCCTCTTGGACCCGACCCTCTTGGACCCGACCCTCTTGGACCCCGAAAATGCTCAGATGCACTTTTGCTCAGATGCTCAGATGCCGAGGTCGGTCAAGACCGCGCCAGCGGTGTTGACTGATCGAGTACCGCTTTCCCTATCTTTCCTTACTTTATGGTATAATACAACCATTATGCTTATAGGCTGTCATTTAAGTTCTTCAGGCGGTTATCTCGCCATGGCGCAAACCGCCGTGTCGATAGGTGCTAATGTATTTCAGTTTTTCACCCGCAATCCTAGGGGAGGAGCTGCAAAACCTATCGATTTGGCAGATGTTGAGGCGTTTAAGACGTATGCAGCCGAAAATTCCATCGGCCCGATTCTCGCACACGCGCCGTATACGCTCAACGCCGCAGGCGCGGAAAAGCGGGTGCGCGATTTCGCCGAAATGACGATGGAAGATGATTTGATCCGCCTTGAACTTACGCCAGGCGCTCTTTACAATTTTCATCCCGGCAGTCACGTAGGTCAGGGCGCGGAAGTGGGCATTGAGCTCGTCTCCTCCATGCTTGCGCGCATTCTTGTGCGCTGGCATGAGAAGAATTCTTCGTTTCCTTCCACGTCGATTCTCTTTGAGTCCATGGCCGGAAAGGGAAGTGAACTCGGGCGCGATTTTAAGGAATTACGCTGCCTCATCGACAAAACAGATGAGAAGCTTTCGGCCTCAGGCTTGGTTCTTCCGCCTCCCGGCAAGCTCCTTGGCGTTTGTCTCGATACGTGTCACATTTGGGATGGCGGTTATGATATCGTCTCTTCCCTCGATTCCACGATCGAAGAATTTGATTCAACCGTCGGTCTCGCCCGTCTTCGCGCCGTTCACGTCAATGATTCAATGAATCTTCTTGGCGCGCATAAAGACCGCCATGAAAAAATCGGGCGCGGCAAAATCGGTGTTGATGCGTTTGCCCGTATTTTCAACCATCCGCATCTTAAAGGCCTCCCGTTTTATCTTGAGACGCCTTGCGATCTGCAAGGTTACAAGGAAGAGATTGCGTTTATCAAAACTCTTCGCACGGTATGAGTGGAGCATTGCTTGAGATAGAAAACTTAAGTGTTTCCTACCGTGGGGAAGACGGCCGCGAATCTGTTGCTGCGTCAGGCGTTTCGCTTTCCCTCAATAGAGGCGAGAGCCTTTGCATCGTTGGCGAGTCGGGTTCCGGAAAGAGTTCCGTGGCGATGAGTGTGCCGCGTCTTCTTCCTTCGCCGCCTGCGTTCTATCCGGAAGGAAAAATATTTTTTAAAGGAGAAGATGTCCTTTCAATGCCGCCTGATGCTCTTCGTGCCGTGCGCGGCAAACATATCGGCGTTGTCTTTCAGGATCCCATAGGCTCTCTCTCGCCGCTTCACAGGATCGGCGAGCAGCTTGTCGAAACACTGCTTTTGCATAGCGACATCTCCCGCGCCGCCGCCCGTGCGATGGCGCTGGAATGGCTTGAGAAAGTCGGCATTCCAGAGCCGCTTCAGCGTTTCAAGGCCTACCCTCATGAGCTTTCGGGCGGTATGCAGCAGCGTGTCATGATTGCCATGGCGCTTATCCTCGGCCCTGATTTAATAATTGCCGATGAGCCTACAACCGCGCTTGATGTGACTGTGCAGGCGCAGATTTTAGATCTCATGCGCTCGCTTGTGGGTAAGTCGTCGGCGTTGCTTCTTATAACGCATGATCTTGGCGTCGTTGCGCGTATGGCTACGAAACTTGCTGTCATGAAAGACGGAAAGGTTATAGAAAAATCTGAAGATGTCATCGCGTTCTTTACCGAGCCGAAACATCCTCATTCCCGCGCGCTTGTCGCGGAGGCCAGGAAAATGGAGCTTCACTGAAAAATGTCAAAGTTGATTATACACGGCAAACGAGTGATTTCCGGCACATACAAAGTGCAAGGGAATAAGAATGCCGTGCTGCCGATGATAGCGGCGTCGCTTCTTACATCCGAGGATGTCGTCCTTGAAAACGTCCCTAATATTGACGATGTTTCATCGATGCTTGAGGCGGCTCGTTCGTTCGGAGCGAAAATAAAGCGCGACTTGCAGGCGGGAGTCGTGAAAATCTCCGCCACACGCATACGCACGGCGAAAATCTCTCCTGAGCTTGCCTCGCGCATACGCACGTCATTTCTTTTCGCGGGCCCGCTTCTTTCGAGGCTCGCTCGCGCGTCTCTCCCGCCTCCAGGCGGAGATGCCATCGGCGTCCGCCGCCTGGACACTCATTTTGCAGGGTTCCGTGCGTTAGGAGCGAAGGCAGTTGCGGGAAAGAAGCATCTCTCTTTCCGCGGCTCACTCCATGGTGCAAAGATTCTTCTTGACGAGGCGTCCGTTACGGCGACAGAGAATATTCTGATGGCGTCCGTTCTTGCGAAGGGAACTACGGAAATCTATAATGCTGCGTGTGAACCGCATATTTTAAATCTCGCCGAGATGCTCAACTCGATGGGCGCTAAGATTTCAGGCGCGGGCACTAATTTGATTCATGTTGAAGGTGTCGATTCCCTTCATGGCTGCTCGGCGCGCGTTGGTTGTGATTATATTGAGGCGGGAAGTTATATCGCGGCGGCGGCAGTCACTGGCGGCGAGTTGATTTTAACGAATATTGATCCTGCGCCTTTTAGAGTTTTAGAGGGTGCGTTCGCGCGCTTCGGCGTCACATGGAGCATAGATTCAAAGGCCAGGACGCTTAAATACGTTCCCCGTAAGCGTCTTAAGATGAAATACGATCTTGGCGACGCGATCCCGTCTTTGTGCGACGGCACTTGGCCTGCATTTCCGTCAGATTTGCTCTCCATTCTCATTGTCCTCGCAACGCAGGCAAGAGGCACGTGCCTTTTCTTTGAGAAGATGTTTGAAAGCCGTCTTTATTTCGTCGACAAGCTTCGTCAGATGGGGGCAAAGATTGTTCAATGCGATCCCCATCGCGTTGTTGTTACGGGGCCTGCGCAGCTTTACGGCGGCGTTGTTTCTTCAAACGACATTCGCGCAGGCATCTCTCTTGTGATAGCGGCGCTTTCGGCAAAGGGCGAAACTGTCATTTCTAATGCGGAAACGATTGACCGTGGCTACGAATCGATAGAGCGTACTTTAACCAATCTCGGGGCCGATATAAGGCGTGTATGATTTAAATGAATGAAATAAACGAAAGGAACAAAATGAAAGCATTGGTGTTTGCGGTTTTTGCCGCCTCGGTAGGAGTCGCTGCGGCAGCGGTGGAAACTGTTTCCGATTCCAAGGGACTCGCAAAGGCCTTCGAGCGGATTGAGAAAAGTTCGCCCGAAAAAAAGGAAATTGTGATTAAAAGCGGTGTTTATTTTGTCGAGAAGACTCTTAACGCTTCGTCCGTCACGTCTCTTACTATTCGTGCCGAGAAGCCGGGAACGGTTGAGATTTGCGGCGGTGTTCGCATCACGGGGTGGAAGAGGGTGTTAGGCACGCCTTTCTGGGCGGCTCCGGCAAAAGCCGCCGATGGAAGCAACGCGATTTTCCGCGGGCTTGTGAAGAACGGGCAATGGGTGCCGGTTTCTGTGCTCCCCGGCGGAACTAACAGGTTTGAGCATACGGCTCGCTTCGGCGCATTTCTCCTGCCTAACCTTGCCGGCCACTGGTCTCGTCCGCCGACGCGCGAAGAAAACTGCGTTATGCCTTACAAGGCTGAAGATATTCCTGACTCGATGGATCTTTCAAGCGCCGACATTCACTTGCTTCACATGTGGAGCGATTCTCTCTGCACGGTGGAGAAGGTCGATCGCATCGCAAAAACTCTTGTCGTCAGAGAGACCCCCGATTGGCCTATGGGTGCGAAAGAGAAATACGAGTACGAAATTTTCAATGTGCGCGAAGGCATGAAGCCTGGCCGCTGGTTCCTTGACCGTCAAGCGGGGATGGTCTACTATCAGCCGCTTCCTGGCGAAGATGTCGCCAAGCTTGAATTCGTTCGCCCCAAGCTTCGCCATGTTATGGTAATCAAAGGAGGAAAGGATCTTACAATTGAGGGCATCGCCGTTTCAGGGGCGACTCCCAGCATCAGTCAAAGGCCTGGCTTCGGCGGGCTTGGCTCGCCTGCGGCATTGATAATCGGAGGAATTACCGGGCTTAATCTCAAGAATGTTACGGTCAAGAACACTTCTGGTTCAGGGCTTTCGCTCGGCGGCTGCTCGCTTGTCAAGGCTGTCGAATGCGTTATCTCGTCTTGTGGCGCCTGCGCAGTCAGTATTTCAGGAAAGAATGTTCTTTTTGAGCGCTCTCTTGTAACGGACGCGGGTCTTGTTTACAGGGCGTCTTCCGGCGTGTTTGTTTCAGGTTCAGATATCGTTCTCAGAGAAAATGAAATTCGCAATGTTCCTTACAGCGGCCTTATCGGTTTCGGCGATAGGAACCGTTTTGAAACGAACTTCATCCACCATGTAATGCAGGTTCTTCATGACGGAGCTGCGATTTACGGCTTGCACGTCAACGGCGTCATGCGCGGAAATGTCGTAAAGGATGTCGTGGCTCTCGGCGAGGGCTTTGGTGTCCATGCGTATTACGCCGATGAAAATTCGCGCAATACGATCATCGAAGATAATTACGCCGAAGGAATGCCCGTTCCGATTCACAACCACATGTCGGCGAATATCATCGTGCGCAACAACACCCTTGTAAATCTCGGCGGAGATATGGTCATCTCCTTCGAACGCTGTGTAGGCAGTGAGTTTACCGGCAACCGCATTTTCTGTGACGGCAAGCTCGATACCGTCTGGCTCGATGGCATTTCCAAGTGGAGCGGCAATATGGTAAGTTCAGGCTCCCTTCCTCCGTATGAATGGAAGCCTTCTCGCGTTCCGCAGCCTCGCCGCCATGCAATTCCCGCCGTCAGGGCGCTTAAGAAGCCTGTGCTTGACGGTTTCTTCTCAGAGGGCGAATGGACAGGTGACTTCTATCATATCGATCGCGACGGCAAGGGTTTCCAGACGGGCTTTTCTTCTGCGCTCGTGCGCTTCGCGTGGGACGATGAAAATCTTTACGCCACGTTCCTCGCGGCAAACTTTGGCAATGGCAAGATGTCGTTCGGTGAGGTCTGGGGGCGTGACGACGGCGTAGAGCTTGATCTTGGCAAGGGCCGCAAAATCCGTGCGTTCCATACCGGCAAGACGAGCGTTCTTCCCGAGTCCTTGGCGAAGGATGTGAAAATAGCCGCTCTTGGCAAGGGTAAAAACAAGCACCCGAACCCCAACCTCATCCGTGTTGAGCTTTCAGTTTCATGGAAGGCGCTTGGCATCGATCCTAAGTGTGAGCTTAGCATCCCGTTCAACGCCCGCGCCTATCAGAGCGAGTTCAATCAGATGAAGACGTACGACGCCGATTTCCCCGGCGGAGTGCTTGTACTTGAGTAATACGAAATGATAGAACTAATTGCTTCTCATCTTGACTGGATAGCCTCCATCGCTCCGACGTGGGGGCTAATCCTGATATTCGTTTTCATGGCGGTTGAGTCGAGTTTCATACCTTTCCCCTCTGAGGTCGTGATGATCCCCGCCGGGTTCCTCGCGGCGAGAGGCGAGTTGGGCTTTGATCCTGCCTACGCGCTCGCATTCTCCGTGTGCGTAGGCACTCTCGGCTCTCTTGCAGGCGCTTATGTAAATTATTTTCTTGCGCTGAAGGTGGGCAAGCCTTTTCTTCTTAAATACGGAAAATGGTTTTTTCTTAAGCCTGCCGCGCTTGAAAGAGCGTGTGAGGTCTTTAACGAGTACGGCGCTCCGGCAACATTCGTATGCAGGCTCGTTCCCGCCATTCGCCAGCTCATATCTATTCCGGCGGGTATTTCAAGGATGTCTCTTGGCGAGTTCTCGCTCTTTACGTCGCTTGGCGCTTTCGTGTGGACTACGATTCTCGTGGTAATCGGTTTTGCGGCAGCTCGTGCGTCGGGCAATATGACGTATCTTGAGCTTTGCGTAAAAGGGAAGGAAGCGGCATCATCGCATCTTCCTTTGGTAATTCTCGTAGCTCTCCTCTTGGGCGTGGGGTATGTTTTTATCTCCAAGCTTGTGATGAGGCGGCGTGACAGGGCTTGCCGGTGATTCTTGAAGTAGAGAATCTGCGCGTCGAATTCGCCATAGACGGGAGAAGATCGATTCCCGTAAACGGAGTTTCTTTTTCTGTGCCCAAAGGCGCGCGAGTCGCTCTCGTAGGGGAGTCTGGATGCGGCAAAACTCTGACGGCGCTTGCCGTAGGCTCCCTCGTCGACAGGGCGAAGGTTGCCGGCGGGATAAAACTGCATGGGAAGATTTCATACATCTTTCAAAATCCTATGCAGTCGCTCGATCCGGTGATGCGCGTGGGAAATCAGATTATGGAAGGGATGGATGCGTCGCTTCCCAGTTCAAGGCGCAAGGAATTTTCTCAGGAGCTTTTAGAAGCGGTGGGGCTTCCACGCGCCTTGGCGCGGCGCTATCCGTGCGAGCTTTCGGGCGGTCAGCAGCAGCGCGTGATGATTGCCTCGGCGCTTGCGCAAAATCCTCAGATGCTTGTGGCGGACGAGCCGACGACTGCTCTTGACGTGACTACACAGAAGGAAGTATTAGATCTCATAGACCGTGTCGCAAGCGAGAGAAAAATGGCAGTTCTTTTAATTACGCATAATCTTGGCCTTGTTTCCCGCTATTCAAGCTACGTGAATGTAATGTACGCAGGGAAAATCGTGGAATCAGGCGAAGTAAAAAGTGTTCTTGCCTCTCCGCGTCATCCGTATACAAAGGGGCTTATCGCCGCAGTGCCGCGGATTGATGCGCCTCAAGATGCTCCTCTTGTCGACATTCCCGGCACCGTGCCGCCGCCGTGGGCGTGGCCGCAGGGTTGCGCGTTCCATCCCCGTTGTCCAAATGCATTGCCGGAATGTTCTTCCGAAAATTTCACCATTTGCAGGTACTTGACGGGAAATCAGCAGTTTTGATATACTTCTCGCCGTTTTGACCGTGAGAGTGTAGCGCGTGTGCGCGAGAGTATTGCGGAAAATTACCAGAAAAGGCAAATAATGAATCAGATAAGGATTAAGGCGGAGGCGCGTGTCGAGCAGGGCACGGGTGCAGTCCGTCGGTTGCGTCGTTCGGGAATGATCCCGGGCAGCGTAATGAAGATGAGGAAGGGCGGCACGGAACTTATCAAGCTTCCGGAGCATGACTTCCTGATGGCGATGCGCGGCAGGACCGGAAAGCAGGTTCTCGTCACCCTCGACATGAACGGAACTGAGATGTCGGCTCTTCTGCGCGAAATGCAGAACGATGTTCTCAAGGGCACTCCCATTCACGTGGACTTCAGCGAAGTTTCGCTCACTGAAAAAGTTCGCATCACGGTGCCTCTTCGTTTCGTTGGTGAAGCTAAGGGCGTTAAGATTGGCGGCGGTGTTCTCGAGCAGACTCTCCGCTCCATCGATATCGACGTTCTTCCCGGCGACATCCCTGAGAAGTTTGATATCGACGTCTCTTCGCTCGATCTTGATCAGACGCTTTTCGTGCGCGATCTTCAGCTCGGCGATAAGTACACGATTATTTCTCGCGGCGAAGTTCCCGTTGCGGTTGTCAAGTCTCCCGATGCCGTTCCCGGAGCGGCCGGAGCTGCTGCTGCTGCCTCGGATAAGAAGGAGGAGAAGAAATAATGAAGACGTATGATGCTCTCTATATTTTTGTCGGCATTTCCAAAGACGATGTTTTGGAAGCCAATCTCGAGAAGGCTCTTGCGGAAATAACTCGCCTCGGCGGCAACGTCATCGCGAAGGATTCCCTCGGCAAGCGTGCTTTCGCGCGTTCAATGAAGAAGCGCGACAGCGGCGTTTACGTCAAGGTTCGTTTCGAAATCGATCCTCTCAAGATCAAGGAACTCGTCAATCGCTATCGCCTCGTTGAAGAGGTGTTCCGCGTCCAGTTCCTCGCCGTCGACGAGCGTCGCGAAGCGAAGATCGCTTCCGAGCGTGCAGCGCGTGCGGAAAATCAGGCCAAGAGAGACGCCGCTCAGGCTGCTGCTCTTGCGGAGAGGGTTACTCAGGAGTAACAGGCTATGGCGTCGTTTAACAAGGTTGTTTTGATGGGGAATCTCACGCGCGATCCTGATGTGCGCATGACTGGGGCTAGCGGGCTTAAAGTCGCGCGTCTCGGGCTTGCAATCAATGAGCGCAGGAGAGATCGTAATGGTCAGATGCAAGATTTTCCCGTGTTTGTCGATGTAGACGCTTGGGATAGGCTTGCCGAGCTTTGCGGTCAGCACCTTACGAAAGGCAGCCCCATCCTTGTGGAGGGAAGGCTCCAGATGGACACCTGGGAAAGAGACGGCGTCAAGCACCAGAAAATCAAAGTGCGTGCTACATTGATCAAGTTCCTTTCAAGGGGCGATCGCCCTAACGGCGGCTACCCTCGGGGCGGCGATCAGTCTGGCTACGGCGCTTCTGACGATTATGGTGACAGTCCATTCTAAAACGTAAAACGAAGGAAATCCAAAATGGCTTTCAAGAAGAACAGCAGTTCGGCTGGCGAGGAATTCGCGGCCCGTAAGCGTCCGCCGCTTGGCAAGAAAGATTCTATCGATGTCAACGATATCGAGACGCTTAAGTATTACATCACCGATTATGGCAAAATTCTGCCTGCCCGCATTACGGGAGTTACTTCCCAGCAGCAGCGTCAGATTCGCCAGGGCGTCAAGCGCGCTCGCAACATGGGCCTGATGGCTTAAATCTGAAAGGAGTTCTACCATGCAGGTTGAAGTTATGCTCATGGATGATGTGAAGAAGCTCGGCAAGTCCGGTCAGGTCGTAAAGGTAGCCGCCGGATATGCCCGCAACTTCCTTTTCCCGAAGGGGCTCGCCGCTGTGGCTACAGAAGCGGCGAAGCGTCGTCTGAAAAAGCTTGAGCTTGAGCGTGCAGCTCGTGCGGCTGAAGAGAAGAAGGCGGCGTTGGAAGTGGCGAAGAAGCTCGAGAAGCTCGAAATCACCGTCTCCGCTAACACCGTCGACGGCAAGAAGCTCTACGGCTCTGTCGGCATCACCGACATTCTCGCCGCCATTGAGGCGAACCGCGGCATCAAGCTTGACCGTTCTCAGATCGAGCTTGCCGACGCTCTCAAGGAAGTTGGCGAGTACGAGCCCAAGATTGATCTTGGACACGGCGTTTCCGTCAAGTTCAAGATTATCATTCTCGACGAAGGCGCTGCCGAGTAACGGTGCTTTTTTAATAAACCGCCTTTCGTTTGCGGAAGGCTTAAAAGAGGCGCGGAATCTTTCATCGGTTCCGCGTTCTTTTTTTCCGTTGCCCCGTTGACAGTTTAGAGTCTGAAATGATAGAATCATTATCTATGAAAACGAACATACTTAAAATTGCAATTGTAGCGGCGGTTTCGCCTCTCGCGGCATTTACTTCCGGTGCGTCTGAAATCTCTAAATTCGATCCGCGCATGGCCGTTGAAAATTCTCAGGTTCAGGGGAACGTAAAATGGTTTGATGGCAAGTATCTGCCTATTGAAGGAAAAGCGTTTAAGAATACCGCAACTTATTTTGAGCGTCTTCCCGAGAACGTGACCACAAACGTCAATTCTGGGGTGCGCGATCTCAAGACGCACACTCCAGGAATGCAGTTGAGGTTTGTGACTGATTCCAAGATGATTGCATTTAAATGGGTTCCGCGCTATCCGAACCTTGCGATGGATCACATGCCCGCAACTGGCGTGAGCGGAATCGATGTTTACAGGCTGACTAAGAATGGCTGGAGGTATGTGGCGACGGGAAGGATTAGTAAAGCAAGCGGCGGCAATTTGTCTGTCCCGTGGGTCCCGGGTGAAGCATGCCTTGTCAATCTTCCGCTTTACAACGGAATAAAAGATATTCAGGTTGGCGTAGAAACAAACGCTACGATATCTCCTCCACCCGCGCGCGCCTCTGGAGTTACAAAGAGCGTCGTTTTTTACGGAACATCTATAACTCATGGCGGCTGCGCCTCCCGTCCTGGTCTTGCGTTCGTCAATATTCTCGGGCGCGAAATTGACGTGCCTGTCGTTAATCTCGGGTTTTCAGGCTCCGGAAAAATGGAAATGGAAATGAGCGAGCACATCTCTTCGATCGACGCAAGTTGCTATGTGCTCGACTGCCTCTGGAACATGGATTTCACAATGGTGAAGAATCGCTACGAGCCTTTCATCCGCAATTTGAGAGCCAAGAGGCCTGGAGTTCCGATCATCATGGCGGGCCAATGCGATGTTTATTACGAGCCAGGCGGGAAATCTCGCTTTGCCGACAAGGAAGATTTCACGGCCGCTCTTTATGCTAAGCTCCTTAAAGAAGGGTGGAAAGATATCTATTATCTTCCGTTCGACCGTCAGCATTCGTATGATCTTGAAGGAACGGTTGACGGATGCCATCCTAACGATCTTGGTATGAGCGCAATGGCAAAAGCGTATGGCGAGGCCGTGAAGACTGCTCTCAAACTTAAATGAAAGGCTTGTTTTACGCGATGAAGGATTCAAGAGAAGAATGGTTTGATCCGGCAAAGCGCGTTTCAGTGACGATCGTTGATGTTACATCCGCCGCCGCGCAACTTTCGGCAGGTCATCTTTCAGGTCCCACTGCGGCTCGTTTTCTTGCAGAGCATCTTGCTGCGGTAGCGTTACTCGGCGTTGAATTTTCCCAAGAGGATGAAGTAATTTCCGTTCAGATGAAGTGCGAAGGTCCTCTTGGCGGGCTTAACGTCGAATGTACTTCGTCAGGGCTTTTGCGCGGGTATACGGAGAAGAAGGTTCTTGATGATTTCGACGGAATGGGGCGCAAGGATTTATCTAAAGCGCTCGGCCGTTGTCGTTATCAGGTAACGCGCTCGCTTCCGGGGCGGATCCTTTCACAGGGCGTCTCCTCCTCTCTCGACGGTTATCTTGCAGGTTCTCTCCAGCGTCGCGCAACGATGCGCCTTTACGCCGAAGTTGATGATGATGGCAAAGTTCTCTTGGCGCGCGGCGTTATGGTGGAAGATATGCCAGATGCGGAAGGGGAGCTTGTAAGCACGCGCCTTGCGGAGATAAAATCAATCGCAATCTCATCGCGCCACATTCTTGACGCGCTGGGGCTTAAAGGAGCGGAGATGAAAAAAACAACGCCTCTCGCCTTCGGTTGCCGCTGTTCGCTCGAACGCATAAAAGAAGTTCTTGCCGCGATGCCCCCTGAAGAATTGGCCTCGCTTCCAGATGATGCAACAGTCGTCTGTCACATGTGCGGAAAAACTTTCTCGGTGGCGAAGCCTTTGTAAAGTTCTCTCCACGGCGGAATATGGTATAATACACAGAAATTTTCTAACGAAAGGAAAATAAAAATGAAACTTGCCGATCTAAAGGGTAAAGTCGCCGGTGTCTGCGTGTCCGGAGGGCTTGATTCTAAAACGATTTGCTGCGTTCTCAAGGACGCTGGTGTGAAGGTTAAGGCGTTCAGCGCGAACGTCGGCCAGCCTGATGAGAAGGATATCAACGATATCAAGAAGAAGATGGCTCCCACGGGCGTCGATACGACAATCGTTGATGTTACGGCTGAGATGGCTGAAATCTGTTTTGAAACAGTCAAGTGCCAGGCCATGTATGATGGCGGCTATTGGAATTCCACGGGCATCGCTCGCGCCGTTACCGTGCAGAAGCTTCTCCCCGCGATGAAGAAGGCTGGCTGCACCGTTCTCGTTCACGGTGCTACGGGCCGCGGCAACGATCAGATGCGTTTTGAGCGTTACACTAATGTTCTCGATCCCGACTTCGGCGTCTACGCGCCCTGGCGTGATGAGGATCTTCTCAAGAAGTTCCCCGGCCGCACAGAAATGGTTGAATTTCTTGCTAAGCGCGGCATTACTGCTTTCGTCGGAACGAAGAAGAAATATTCCACCGACGCGAACCTCGCCGGCCTCTCTCACGAGGCGGAAGATCTTGAATCGATGGAAACGTCTATGCGCATCGTCAAGCCTACGATGGGTGTATGGCCCGATAAGGCTCCTTCCAAAATCGAGAAGATTACTCTTAAGTTCGAGAAGGGGCGCTGCGTCGCCGTCAACGGTAAGAAGCTCTCTCCGTATAAGGTGATGCTTGAGCTTAACAAGATCGGCGGGCGCAACGGCATCGGAATGAAGCACGCGCTTGAAAACCGCATTATCGGCACGAAGAGCCGCGGCGTTTACGAAGCTCCCGGAATGGAAGTTCTTTCGTGGGGGCTTAAGTATATTTACGAGGGCATTATGGACCGCCGTTCTACTCATCTTTTCCAGAGCCTCTCGAAGTTTATTGCCGATCAGATTTATGACGGCCGCTGGTTCGATCCTGCCACCGAGGCTGCCCGCGCGGCAGTTCAGGTGTGGGCTGATAAGGCTACGGCGGAAGTCGTTCTCGGCCTTTACAAGGGAAATATCTTCTTTGAATCTACCAAGGGGCTCAAGGCTACAATCTACAACGAAGCCGATAGTTCCATGGAAGCTTCAGACGGCTTGAATCCCCACAGCTCGCAGGGCTTTGCGGAAATTCAGTCTGTCGAGGCGAAGATGCTCGCTAAGGCCGGGCAGATTAAAGCGTAAGAGCATTGTTTTTTAAAGTAGTTTTTTGAAATGAAAGATAATACGCAAGAGAAGGTGGAAAAAGAGATGGAAGAGAAGCCGTCGGCCGAAGAGGCCGTAAGTCAGGAGGCGGAGGCTCAAGAAGCGTCCGCCACGCCTGAGGCGGCGTGTGAGGGCGGCGAGGAAGGGCCTCAGAAGGACGAAGAGCCGAAAGCAGAAAATCCTTCCGAGCCCGATTGGAAATCTCTTTACGCACTTACTCTTGCGGATTTCGACAACTATAAAAAGCGCACTGCTCGCGATCGCGAGGAGACATACCGTTATGCGGAGGCCGACATAATTAAGGATGTCCTTCCTTCGGTGGATAATCTCGCGCTTGCTCTTGCTAATGCAAAGGATAGGGAGAATGACGACTTTGTAAAGGGCGTCAAGCTCGTTTACGATACGTTCCTTGCTACGCTTAAAGAGCATCAGGCCGAGCCGTTTGACTGTGTCGGGAAGGATCTTGATACTGAAACGATGGAGGCTATAGCCACTCTCCCCTCTGAAGAGTTCGAGGAGGGAAAAGTTTCAATTGAGTCCAAGCGCGGATGGATGCTCAAAGGCAAAGTTCTCAGAGCGGCGCAAGTTGTTGTTTCAAGCGGCAAGAGCGGCGGCAAATAATAAGGGTGCTCTCAGATGTCAGATAAGCGCGATTATTACGAGGTGCTTGGAGTTGCCAAGAATGCGACTGCCGATGAAATCAAGTCGGCGTATCGCAAGCTTGCAATGAAGTATCATCCCGACCGCAATCCCGGTGATAAAGCGGCCGAGGAGAAGTTTAAAGAGGCGGCCGAGGCGTATGATGTGCTGCACGATGCCGATAAACGTGCGCGTTACGACCAGTTTGGGCATCAGGCGTTTGCAAACGGCGGCGGTGGCGGCGGCTTTGGCGCTGGCGGCATGAATATGGATGATATCTTTTCCATGTTCGGCGATATCTTCGGCGGTCGCGGCGGCGGCGGTGCTTCTTTCAGGTTTGATGATTTCTTCGGCGGTGGCCGTCAGCGCGCGGCAGATCCCAGTGCTTCGCGCCGCGGCGATGATATGACTTTCAGGCTCGAGATTGATTTTGACGAGGCCATTTTCGGAAGCGAGCGGACGCTTGAGCTTACGCTTCCCGTTGAGTGTTCCGAATGTAAGGGAACGGGAGCGGCTCCCGGTTCGCAGCGCAAGACTTGCCCTACTTGCAACGGGCGTGGAGTGGTAATCGGCGGAAGCGGCTTTTTCCAGGTTCGCCAGACATGCCATGCTTGCGGCGGCGAAGGTTCAATTATTGAAAAACCGTGCCGTAAATGCCGTGGGACTGGTCAGACTACGCAGCCTACGAAAATTTCGCTTAAAATACCCGCAGGCATTTCTCACGGTTCCCGTCTCCGTCTTGCAGGCAAGGGTGCGGGCGGGTTGCGCGGCGGTGAAAATGGCGATCTTTATGTTCTCATTGAAATTAAGCCGAGCGACATTTTTGAGCGCGAGGGGCAAGATCTTTTCGTTGATATTCCAATTTCACCTGTGACGGCGGCTCTTGGGGGCACGATTTCAGTGCCTACGCCGGAAGGAGAGGCTCAGCTTAAGATTCCTGCAGGCACTTCCAACGGTAAAATTTTCCGTCTTCGCGGCAAAGGTGTGCCATCTCTTCGAGGTGGTCCGAGCGGCGATCTTGATGCTCGCATAATCATTGAGACGCCTGCTAATCTTGATCGTCGTCAGCGTGAGCTTTTAGAGGAGTTTGCCAATATTTCAAAGGGTGGCGGCACGTTCCCACAGGCGCAGACTTTTGAAAATAGAGTGAGAGTTTTTTATTCACATCGCGATAAGCTCAAAAAATGATTTAAGCATCTGTGGTGGAATGGCAGACACGCTGGATTTAGGTTCCAGTGCCGAAAGGCGTGTGGGTTCAACTCCCACCAGATGCACAATTTGCAAGTTTATTTTCCTCATTAGTTATTGCTGATTACGAATAATTATATATTGCCAGTTGCTGGAACTGAATAAATATGTTATTATTCGCATATATTTAATGGAGGAAGATCTCATGTGTAAAGTGCCAGATGAGTTAAGGAAAACTGCCCGTTCACTCGTTTTCGAGCGCGAAAGGCTTGGTCTTTCGCAAAAGCAAGTGGCTGCAAGGATGGGTGTTTCCCAATCAAAGGTCTGTCGCCTTGAAGGTTCTGCAGATGCTGATTTGGTATATGGTGATGTTGCAGCTTACGCCAAGGCGCTTGGGCTTAATGTTACTCTTTTTTACGATGATGTTGATGCTGAGCCTCGTATAAGGGCTCAGATATATGCAGAGCATATCGCCGATATGCTTGAAAAACTTAAGCGAGTTCTTCCTCCTGAAATCGGGTACGAGCGTGATATAGCTCAATTCTCAGGAAGCGTGCTGCTGCCGTTGCTGAGAAACGGGAGGGTGAGATGACTTCATTGCGTCCAGGAGGGGCGTTTGGAGATTTTAAAGTAGTACGGCTTCTTGGTGACGGCGCGACTGGCTCCGTTTGGCTTCTTGAAATTCCAGGCACCGAAAGAAGATGTGCGGCGAAAATTTTGTCTCCTCAACTTGCGCGCAAACATATTCATAGGTCAATGTTCATGCGCGAGGCTCTTTCCGCGATGGAGCTTCGGCATCCGAATCTGATAAAGGTTTATGATGTCGGGGAAGATCCTGAAACTGAGCTTTGCTACATTTTGATGGAATATGCTTCGGGCGGCACATTGGCGGAGAAAATCCGTCGTGAAAAACGTTTATCCGTTGTTGAGGCGGCAGGGGTTGTGCGCTCCATTGCAATGCTCCTTATTGAGATGTCTTCAAGAGGGCTTGTTCACCGTGATATTAAGCCTGATAATATTCTTTTTACGGCAGATTCAGTTGCCAAGCTTTCCGATCTTGGAACAGCGCATTTAAGTTCTTTTGAAGGCGGTGAGCGCCTCGTTTCCGATGCGAGGATGATGGGTACTCCCGCATATATGTCGCCGGAGCAGATGATTGATTCGCGCTCGGTTGATGTGCGTGCCGATATTTATTCGCTTGGGATTGTCTTTTTTGAAATGCTTGTTGGGTCGAGGCCTTTTAGAGGAGATGATATGATAAGGCTTGTGGCAAAAAGCGTTTCGGGAAACATTCCTGATGTGCGTCAGTTTAGGCCGGATGTTCCCGAGTCTATAGCGAATATAGTTCGTGTGATGTGTGCGTCAGATTTAGAAGAGCGCGTTCGTTCGCCTCAAGCGCTCGTATCGTTGATTGATTGGTCTTTGCGGGAGGTTGTATGAGTGAGTATGGAATGAATTGTGCCAGGCAAAACTTACTTGAGATAGGTGCCGAGTTTTGCGGCTATCGCGTCGTAAGGTTGTTGGGAAAGGGCGCGATTGGTGAAGTGTATCTTGTTAAGCAGGAAAATCTTGATTCCTTTTTCGCTCTCAAGGTTCTTTACCCTGAGATCTCCGCTACCGATAGCGAAACGGTCAAGCGGTTTAGCCGCGAGGCGAAAATCGGAACGCGCGTGCGTCATCGCAGTCTTGTTACCGTTCACGTATGCGGTTACGATGAAGAGTTGCGAGCGAATTACATGGTGATGGATTACGTTCCTGGCGGAAGCTTGCGTGTGGCGCTCGGTTCTGCTGGCCGTATTGCAGTCGATCGCGCCGTGAGGATTATCACTCAGCTTTCAGATGCTCTTTCATTGTTGCAACGTTACGGCGTTGTTCATCGTGATATCAAGCCTGAGAATATAATCCTTCAGCCTGACGGCACGGTGAAACTTGTTGATCTTGGGGTGGCGAAGGCGATGAAGATTGAGGATTCGCTTGTCACGCTTTCAGGGGCTGCGTTTGGTACGCCGATTTACATTTCGCCTGAGCAGATAACTGATGCCTCCGATGTGGATACAAGGTCTGATATTTATTCTCTTGGAGTTGTTTTCTTTGAGATGGTTACGGGCCGCTGTCCCTTTATAGGCTCTAACATTGCTCAGGTTTTGCAGCAGATCATGGATGATGAGCCTATTCCTGATGTACGCGATATTTCGCCTGACGTGCCTTCAGATGTAGCGGTTCTGATTCGTCGTATGTGCATTAAGGATCGTTCGCGGCGGCTTCAGAATTTTGAGTCGGTTCTTGCCGAGCTTGAGAAATTGCCGTATGATTTGCGCGGTTGCCGTTCACCAGGAGTAGTGTACAATCCTCGCAGCAATGGAGGCAAGTAATGTTGGAATGTTAGAATGTTGGAATGGGGGTTTAGAAGGTTTGGGAGGTTTAGAAGGTTTAGAAGGTTTAGAAAGTTTAGAGTTTAGAGTTTAGAGTTTGGAGTTTTATCCTCTCTACCGCTAACCACTAAGCACTAACCACTAACTACTAACTACTAAGTACTAACTACTAAACACGGAGCTTATGTTCGGTCTCGTCGCTCGGGCGTCGCCTTTCGCACGTCGCCAACAAAGTACGCTTACGCACGCCACCGCGATTGTAACTACTGGCTTCACATATTACCATTCCTACGGCGACTCCTGCCCTCGCTCCTCACTCACATAACACCTCCGCTCAGACGAGCTGGGAACGGAAAGGGTTAATGTTTGAATGTTAGAATGTTGGAATGTTAGAACGGGGGTTTAGAAGGTTTAGGAGGTTTAGAAAGTTTAGAGGGAAAAGATGTCCATTCTCGAACTCGAACTAACCACTATCCACTAAGCACTAACTACTAAACTAGCCACTAACGACTAAATACTAACGACTAATATTAAGAGGTGCGCGGGCTAACATGCCCGCGTTTTTTCTATGTTGTTATAATTAGAAGGAGTACACGGGCGGGTTCGCCCGTGCGCCATTTTCTGCGTTAAAAACTAAAGTCCCACACCACTCGCTGAATGTTGCCATGGCCATAGTTTACAAACTGTGTTCATGAGAAGTTACCACCTCATTTCGCAAAATGCGGCGGTAAGGATTTTGTCTCGTGGTCGTCAATTCTCGTATGATATGCAGTATGTGAGGACTTGGGGCTGAGTAATGTGATACGTAATCAAACTTCGCTTAATTTCTTTGCGCGGTCTTTAATGATTTCAAGGACGGCGTAACATTCGTCCGGGAGGCTCAAGGTTTTGCAAGTGTGCGTTAAAATGGCTGTGCAGAGTTGCTTGATGCGTGCACGAAGGGCTGTAGGGCTTATTCGTATTTCCTCTGCGAATTTTCGCCAATGACCTGAGAGGATTGAATTGATGGAATCGCTGCCGCCGATTTTCATGGCAGGGGCTGTCGCTAGTGACGGCCAGAAGACGGTTGAAACAAGGTCATAACCAGGGGCTAATCTGCGTGATTTACCATCGTAAAGCATTGAGTAGTTTTTTCCGTGGGCGTCTGCGTTCCCGATTATGGCATTAAAAATGATAAGATCTGTGAAAGCGAGAATGTCTTTTGCTGGTGTAGTTGACCAGCCTTCTCTAGTGAGTCGAATGATTTCACGAGCAAGCGGACCTCCCTCAGATTGATATTTTTGTTCTGGGGGTCTGCCAAGCGCTTGACAGAAGTCTTCCTGATGAATCCTCCGTGTTATTCCTGTCACATCATCGGTTTTCCGATCGTAGCGAGTCACCAGGAGGCAAGGTATATCTCCGATCTTTATAATTTGCGTTTCTGCTGCAGGGATTCCAATTGTACGCGCAAGTGTCATGCAACAATGTTCGTTATGGACTATTCCCTTGAACCACTCTGATAGTTCTGGCTTAATGATATGGGTCGAGGGCGTGCCGTTTTCAGGAAGGTAGAAGTTTTTCTTATCGAAGATTATAGGAAGTTTGCTTTGAGCGCCTGCTAAGGATAGCCTTAAACCAGATTCACCAGCCAACATTGGTCGATATGGAAGAGACTTGATAATCTCATAAAGTTTTTTATGGCTGCATTCAGTCTTTGAGAGCGAGTCCGACTCCGGAGATTGTCCCTTGGGAAGAATCGTCAGTGCTCCAGCACATTCACCACCGATTGCCTCAAGCAACGAAAAATCGTCACTCTCTGAAAGTCCTAAAAAAGATGCTATTCGTTGCCGTTGGGATTCCTCAGGGAGAAGTCCCGCAAAGAAGGGGCGTAATTGGCGTTTCCCGTACGGATCAGCGCGAAGTGGAAGAGCGTGAGATATTGGAACGGCTTGTTGGGATTTAAGATATTCACAGTCGTATGTAAAAAGTTCGTCACCGTCTTCAAGTAGATCGTAGTTCCCGACGGTATTGTTTTCCCAAAATATGACTAGTCTGCGTTTAATTGGAATATTCATATCGGTTACCATCAGTTAGGTTCGTTTAATGTAATTGAAATGCCGAGCATTTGGAGCACCATTAGTAC
>JAHBAE010000029.1 GCA_018384485.1 Kiritimatiellia bacterium | reverse complement strand
TGGGGGGGCAGGGCTGCGCGTGAGGCGCCAAGACAAGTTGGATGGGCTGCGGCGGTGCTTGTTGTATGTTGCTGATACACTTACAACGCATTATAAACGTCTGAGTGGCCAAAAAGGGGAAGAATCGGCTTTTAATGCGTTGGCCGTATATCCACGGCGGCGAGGGGTGCATTTTGTGCGCTTCTTATGGTATAATACGAATATGCAGATTAGACAAATTTCAATTTTTATGCCGAATCGTCCCGGGCAGCTCAGTCAGATATGTCGGGCGCTCTCTGAGTCTGATATCAATATCGCCACGCTATCTCTCGCAGATACGAGCGATTTCGGTATTGTAAGGCTTATCGTTGATGACCACGAGAAGGCCAAAGAGGTCCTTTCCAGAAGCGGTCACGCAGTGACGGTTTCGGAGGTAGTCGCCGTATGCGTGCCTGATCGTCCAGGCGGCATGGCGGGCGTCCTCCAATGTCTCGACAAGGCAGGCGTCGACATAAAGTATTCCTATGCGTTTGCATTCCATAAAGGCGAAAAAGCCGTTCTCGTGTTTAAATTCGGCGATAATGCCGCCGCGGAGCGCGCTCTTGCCAAAGATGGGTATGTGACGCTTGATGAAGACCAGATAGGCGAGAATGCGCGGTAAAAAAATGAATTACATTTCCACAAGAAAAGGATTGAGTGCCTCATGCGTTGAAACTGTGTTTCAAGGGCTCGCCCCCGATGGGGGGCTTTATTTGCCTTCTGAAATAAAGCCTTTGGAGGGGGTTTCAGCCCTCTCGTCTCTCGCAGATGCTGAAAGGGCCGTTCTTTCATCTCTCTTTGCAGATTTTCCTGAAGAAGTGCGTGAAGAAGCCGTTATGCGCCTCATCTCGCGCTTCCCTGCGGAAGACCCTGTTCCGCTTGTGAAGAAGGGGCAGTTCCATTACCTTGAGCTCTTTCACGGCCGCACGGGCGCGTTCAAGGATGTTGCGCTTTCCATGCTCCCCGTATTCATGCGCTATTCCGCCGCAGGCCGCCGCGTTCTTGTTTTGACTGCCACGAGCGGAGATACAGGCTCTGCGGCGATGCAAGGCTTTGCGGGCGTCGACGGCGCCGAGATTATCGTTTTTTATCCCGCTATCGGCACATCGAGAGTTCAGCGCCTTCAAATGACGACGCCCTCCGAGCCGAATGTCCATGCGGTCGGGATCCGCGGCAATTTCGATGATGCCCAGTCGGCGGTAAAGCGTATCTTCGCCTCGAAAGAAATCGCGGCGGAGGCGGCGGCCCATTCAGTGGCTCTCTCAAGCGCCAATTCCATCAATACAGGCAGACTCGTTCCGCAGATCGCGTACTATATCGTGGCGGGCGCCCGTCTTGGCTGCGAGTTTGATGTGGTTGTGCCTTCGGGAAATTTCGGCAATATTCTTGCCGCCTATTATGCGCGGCGGCTTGGTGCGCGCATTCGCAAGCTTGTTGTCGCTTCCAATGTGAACGATGTTCTGCACCGTTTTGTCGAGAGCGGCGTCTATGACCCTGGCCCGAATTTCACGGTCACAAATTCTCCCTCTATGGATATCCGCCGCTCCTCAAATGTCGAGCGTCTTCTTTGGGAGCTGAATTACGAAGGCGATGCCGCAGCAGCTTGCGCGGAGACTTCACGCCTCGTTTCTGACCTTGATTCAAAAGGGCGCTACGAGCTTTCTCCTTCCGCGAAAGAAAAGCTCTTTGCGCTCTTTTCAGGCGGCGTTGCCACCCCGGAAGAGACTGAGGAGGAAATGCGCCGCGTCAGGGAGGAGGCTGGCTATCTTATTGACCCGCACACCGCAGTCGGTTCGTTTGTCGCTCGCAAAGCCAACATGGCCGCAGACGGCGTTCCTTGCGTCATCGCCGCAACGGCGACGCCCCATAAATTCCCTGAGACGTGCAAGAGGGCGTTCGGTGGCGAAGTCTTAGGCGAACTTCCTCCGGCGTTTAGCGAGCTTTTCTCTCTTCCTGAAGTGCAAGACCGCATCTGCGATGTCGGTGAGATGGACTCTGAAGTAAGAAGGCTGTTTACTGCCGGGAGATAAGACAAATGAAGAAGATATCGGCAATTCTTTTTTTGGTTGCGCTTGTCTTTCCGTTAGTTTCCAACGCGCTTATAGTGTGGTCAGAAAAAGAAGTTCTCGCTCCTGGAGTTACCGTCCTTTCGGCAACCATTAAAGAGCCGAGAGATATCCGCTTCACGGCTGTTCGCATTGATGTCAAATTGACTTCTGCGAATTTCTTCGCAACTCCCCGCTGCGCCGGCTACGGCTGCCCTCTCGAAGAGGCTCCCACTCTGTATAACGCCCGCAACGAAAAGGTTCTTCCCGCAGATGTCAGGACGAAAAGGGAAACTCCCGCCGAGTTTCTTCAACGCAGCGGCAAAGGCGCGATTTTAGCGTTTGCCACCCGCTCTACGCGCATTCCTTATTCTGGCGATTTCATCGATCCGCGAGGCCTTTTTATGACCGATGGCGTTGTCGTCAGCAATGCAAAGAGCGGTCGCGGGCCTGTGTTTGTCGTCCGCCGCGACGGCAGCCTTGAAATTGCCGACCGCATAATGCAGGCTGAAATCTCGGATATTCTGGTCGCGCAGACGGGAGATGTCGTAATTCGCCGCGACGGCAGAGATGTCGTCCCTCTCGACAGGCGCAATGTGGCGCCGTGCCTTGCCCTGGGGCTTTCTGAAAATGCCCGCACGCTTTATATTTTAAGCGCTGACGACGGCAAGAAGCTAGCTGGCAAAACGGGAGCTGATTATCACGACATGAACGAAGCGTTCGAGTCGCTCGGGGCGGACGACGCAATAAGCTTTGAGCACGGCGGGGCGATCGGAATTTTCACGGCAGACAAGAATGGGGTGCGTCAGATTAACCAGCTTGGCGAGAAGATGAACACGGCGCGTGTCGCCTCGTGCCTCGGCATTTCGCTCGGCAAGGTGAGCGGGCGCAAGCCTCCTGTCGAGAAGATAAATCCCGCGCAGGTCGAAGGCTCTTTCTCCATGCCGAAAGTCTCGCCCGTCAAGGATGGCTCGCGCGTTAAGGTGATGGGTCTGCGTGCCCAGGTGAAGGTTAATTTGCAAAGCGAGCTTCAGCGCATCAAGCGCCCCGTCTTAAGCGTTTCGGCGCTATATGATATCGATGGGCTTTGGAGAAGCTATGATGTGGTGCTCGTCGATCAGAAGGTATCGCACGGCGTGAACATCAATCCTGACCAGACTCCGTCAGGCGTTTCTACCTGGCAGCCTGAAGTTTCGATTTCCGAATGGCGCCGCGCACTCTTCGGCCATCCGCGCCGCCCGCTTTTCATGGAATGCAACATTCCTGCGACGGCGAAGCTTCTCGCCTACAGGCTTGAGCTTTGGCAGAACGGCGGGCTTGTCGCGGTGCACGAGTCGGATCAGCGGGTAGTTAAAAAGCACGGAGTGCCGGAAGACTGGTATGTAAAAGGAAAGTACAGCGGGAAAATAACTTACCGCTATCCGCCGCCTCCGGAAAATAAGAAATAATTGGGAAACAGGATTTGTCATGGCAAAGAAAAAGATAAAGACGGCAGTCGTGAACGGCGTTAAGATTTCGCCGCAGGCAGTTCAGTTCGAGCTCGATAGGCTAATTAAGTTTTATGCGGAGCATGGCGTCTCCGCCGAGGAGGTGCGCGGGTGCATGAGCCTTCTCAGAGACAAGGCGCTTGAGCAGGCGATCGGGGCGAAGCTTCTTCTTGAGAGGGCGGAGCAGCTTGATATTCCGCTTACCGCATCCGATATTGACGCGGAGGTCGAGAAAGTGATTTCTCAAGTCGGCGGGCGCGAAAATTACGAAGCGGCGCTTGCGGCCCAGGGGGTTACGGAGAAGGATTTCAGGCGTGAGCTTGAAAAGGGCGCGAAGGTGAACAAGCTTGTCGAGCAGGCGTGCTCATCCGTTCCAGAGCCTACCGAGAGCGAGGCTGAGGCGTTTTTCGCCGCGCATAAAGCCGATTACGAATCGGCAGGCAAAACATTCGTCGATGTGCGTGATTCCGTGCGCGATCTTCTGCGTCATCAATCGCGCGGCAAAGCGATGGATGCGTTTATGGCCGAGTTGCGCGCAGAAGCGAAAGTCGAGTATGTCGAGAATGATGATGAATGTGGCTGCGGCTGCCATTCACACGATCACGCACATTGATTGAACGGATGGAAATCACTTCACCAAGCAACCCGAAGATAAAGCATGTCGTCAAGCTCCGCAATCGCCGCGAGCGCGATTGTTCGGGGGAGATGATAGTTGAGGGGTATCGCGAGTGTATCCGCGCCCTTGATTGCGGCTATGTGCCGCGAGCGATTTTCCATTGCCCTGAAATGTATCTGAAAAACGAGAATGAGGCGGCGCTCGTGGAAAGATGCGCCTCTCTCGGGGCAGATGTCTACACTTGCTCAAAGATATGTTTTGAGAAGATCGCCTACAAGGAGCGTCCGGATGGGCTTCTTATGATAGGCCCTCATGTGGCGGTGAGGTTAGAAGACCTTTCTCTTCCTGAAAACGCTCTTGTAATTGTTACGGAGGGCGTGGAGAAGCCCGGCAATCTGGGGACGATTCTCCGCTCCGCCGATGCCGCAGGCGCAGCGGCAGTAATCGTCTGCGATAGAGTGACGGATGTCCACAACCCTAATGTCGTGCGGGCTTCGACCGGGGCGTTGTTTTCTGTGCCTGTTGCGGAGGCGTCGAGCGATGAGGCGATAGAGTTTTTAAAGAAGCGTTCGTTTTCGATTCTTGCCGCCTCTCCCCATGCGGAGAAGCTGCATTTCGAGGCGGATCTGACGGGTCCCGTGGCGGTGGCGCTCGGGGCAGAGCAGTATGGCCTTACGGCCAAGTGGATGGACGGCGCCGATTTGAGGGTGCGCATTCCGATGCTCGGGCTTTCCGATTCTTTGAATGTGAGCGCGGCGGCGACCATTCTCGTTCACGAGGCCGTTCGCCAGCGTATCGCGTCCGGGCGCGTGAGCGTCCCTGATTTTATTCCGTGGCACGGTGAAGGAAAAATAGATCACTGAAAATTTAAGGAGGTTTGATATGTCGAAAATACATCCTACAGCGGTAGTTGAAGACGGGGCGGTGCTTGGGGCCGACGTTGAAATCGGTCCTTATGCGAATATCGGCAGGAATGTGCGTCTTGGCGACGGCGTCATCGTCAAGCAGGGAGCGATAATCGATGGGCATGCGACGATTGGCGAAAAAAGCCAGATTTTCCCCTACGCCTGCATCGGAATGAAAACGCAGGATCTCAAGTATCAGGAAGGCTCCGTCTCGTATGTGGAAATCGGCAAGCGCACGGTAATCCGCGAATTCGCAACGGTGCATCTCGGCACGGCTGACGGCGAGAAGACGATTATCGGCGATGATTGCCTTTTCATGTGCTATTGCCATGCCGCCCACGGAGTTATTCTCGGCAATCACGTCATCTGCTCCAATTCCGTTCAGCTTGCGGGTGATGTTCACCTTGAAGACTGGGCGATCGTCGGCGGATGCAGCGCGAGCCACCAGTTCTGCACGGTGGGCCGCCACGCAATGGTCGGCGGAATGTGCAAGATCCGCCAGGATATTCCGCCGTACATGCTTTGCGATATGTCCGAGGGGACGATGAAGGTGATCGGGGTTAATGTCGTCGGCCTTACCCGCAGGGGAGTTGCGAAAGAGTCGATTCAGGCGTTGAAGGAGGCTCACCGTTTCATCTATCGTGAAGGGCTCAACCGTTCGCAGGCTTTAGACCGTGTCGAGCACGATATTGAACAAGTGGAGGAGATTCGCAATCTCGTTGCGTTTTACCGCAATTCGCAGCGCGGCGTCGCTTAATTTAACCGTTCGGCCGGTACTCGGTCGGTCAACACCGCTGGCGCGGTCTTGACCGACCTCGGCATCTGAGCAAAAGTGCATCTGAGCATCTGAGCAAAAGTGCATCTGAGCAAAAGAGCATCTGAGCTTTTCGAGGCATGACAGTCGGGACAATCTCCGGGCGCACAGGGATTGGTAAGGGAACGCTCTTCAGCGAGTATGCACGCCTCTCGGAGATC
>JAHBAE010000003.1 GCA_018384485.1 Kiritimatiellia bacterium | reverse complement strand
AGCCACAGTTTGCAAACTATGGACATGTCAATGCGGTGCGTGGTATAATATGAACTAAAAGTATGAGGGGTGAAAGGAGCGAATAATGGAACTTTGGAAAGTATGTAGAGCGATTAATAATCCAATTCGGTTGGAGATGCTCCGGTTTATTGCGCAGTCGCCAGGTCGGGCACTTAACGTTGTTCAGGTTGGAGATTTTGTAGGATTGCAGAAGGCTGCAGCGAGCCAGTATTTGAAGTTGTTGGCAACGGCTGGATTTGTAGATGTAGAGCGGTCGGGTAAATTTGTTGTATGTTCATGTGTGAAATCTTCGGAGTCCTCGGCAGGAATAATTTATGAGGTGCTCAAAACGTTATTCCCCAAACATAATCGAGTATTCGTCATGGGGACGAAGACTGGATGGCATGGTGAATTGCTCCCAAAGATAAATGCTTTTTCTTTTCATCTCCGCATTTCAATCATGCAAGAGCTGTTGCAACATGGACGGCTTGGGTTTGAGCAACTTCAATTGAATACGAAGTTGCCTGCCAAAACATTAAAACGACAGCTTGGGGTTTTAATTTCGGCCGGGGTTGTTGATCCACAGGAAAGCACAGGGACAGGTTATAATCTTTCAACTCAGAAAGATAGCCTGAAGGACATATTGGTCAAATGTCTCTGACCATAGTTTGCAAACTATGGTCAGAGACTGGATTCTGGGAGCGAAAGATATGCGCATAATGGCAATATCAGATTTGCATGGTAATTTCGAGGGGCTTGATCCTTCGGGTGCGGATGTGGTAGTTTTGGCTGGCGATATTGCGCCTTTGAGAGGGCGCGGCGTTTGGCATGTGAACGATCAGAAGAAATGGATTAATAAAAAGTTTCGTGAATGGACTCAGTCGTATCCTGATGTCCAGTTTGTAGTTGCTCCTGGGAATCATGATTTCTTTCCAATAGCGCATATTCTTTTTAAAGACCAAGGCATAGATTGGAGTTTTGACTTTTCTGGAAACGTCCATTTTCTTGGTGATCGCGGCACTGAAATCAAAGGTGTTAAGTTTTATGGGACTCCTTGGGTGCCGATCATTTCGTATTCATGGGCGTTTGAAGGTGAGCACGATACACTTAAAAGATGGTTCTCGAAGATACCTTCCGATGTTGATGTTCTGATAACGCATTCGCCGCCACATATTCCGGGCAGTGATGTCGATCGCTCTATTCAGACAAATTCGGAGCATTTCGGGTCTGGCGAGTTGACGCAAGCTATAATTGATAAGCGACCGCGCTTTGTCTTTTGTGGGCATATTCATTCGGGGCAGCATGGAGGCGTCGATTTTGAGGGAAGTCGCATTTACAATGTTTCACGGCTTGATGAAAATTACGAAATCGCTTATGACTCGACATGGGTGGATGTGTAGGAGATATAAAAGGAGTTTTTATGGCTAAGAAGACAATGGAAGATATAGTAGCTCAAATCGAGAGCGATATACAGATGACGGTTAAGCGCCGCGCGTATGCTTATTCAAGTGAGCATGCGTATTATTTAGATCGTGCCGCTAAACGTTTGCTAAAAATAGAAGATGATAAAGTACGCATCGAACTTTTTATGAAAATCGTTCGCCGCGCCTTGAAGCTTCTAAAAGTGGTGGATGATTCAAGCGGCTCATTGCAAAGCGTACTTTTTGAAGGCGGCTATTCATTTAAAGTATGGCTTTTAATTTGTAAAGAATCGGATGAACGTTCCATAAAAGAGATATTGAAAAAAGTTCTCCCAGAGGATAATGAAGGGCTTGCAAACGGAATATTTTTCCCGGAATCGTTGCTTCCCATACCAGATGACGTTTTGAGAAATTTATTGGATTATGTGAGCAACGATATAAAGTTTTCTGGTAAGTACCGGCGAGATTCGATTGTTGAAGGCTGCTTAGGGTGGCTTGCGCAGCTTAAAGATGAAGAAGGCTTTGAGAAACTTTGTAAATCATCTGGTAGCAAGGAGTTTTGTATTTGGAAAAAGCGATTTAACTTATATTTGAATCTCGGTCGGTATTCAGACGCTGAACAATTGGTAGAAGAGCATAACAATGATAATTTCAGATATAAGCATGAATTGATGCTTCAAATATTTGAGCGAAATGGGGATGTTGGGTTGCTGCAGAAAACATTGCATAAGATGGCTCTTAATCGACCAGGCGTAGTCGAATTTAAGCGGATAAAAGGGCTTGCTACAAAGGAGGATGTATCGCTTTTTGTGAATGAGGTGGTGAAAGCCGCGCTTAAGCAAGATGGGTTTGTTATGTCGCTTTGCGAAGTTCTTTTTGAGGCAGGGGAGTTAAAATCGCTTCATGATTATGTAATTGAACGATACGATGATATCTATAGTGTATATCGGTGTACTGGCATGATACCGCTTGGTAAGAAATTGTTTAAAGCTGGCGAGCCGCTCTTAGCGTGCATATTTTTACGTGGGGCGATTTTTTATTTGATGAGTAAGGGGAATTCTATGTATTATCCTGATATTCATAAGCATATGCAAACTTTAGCCGAGATGTCCCAAGTAGTATCGGATTGGGAGTCTGTAGAACCTCCATGTGAATTTAACGCGAGTTTTTCCGCGCAATTTGCGGGTCGAAAATCGTTTTGGTTTTGAGTTGAGTGAAAGCAATACATAGGGCCAACGTGAGGGCTGTCAAAAAATGTCGTATTTCTTGTGGATATCTCCATTCGTTAGTATGTCAATAGGCTCTGACCCTCTTGACCCTCCTCTTGCCCCTCCATAACAATGAAATGCATAGATTGACTTCGGAGGATTATGCGGTTGACGCGGTGACGGCAGCGAAGGCGCTTGTCGGCGCGTGGCTGTGCCGCCGACTAGAGGACGGAAGCGTCGTGCGGCGCCGTATCACCGAGACGGAGGCGTACTGCGGCGAGGAGGACACGGCCTGCCATGCGCACAAAGGGCGGACGGCGCGGACGGACGTGATGTATGCGCCAGGTGGTTGCGCCTACATCTATCTCTGCTACGGAATGCACGAAATGCTGAATGTCGTGACGGGCGCGGAGGGGCGTCCCGAGGCTGTGCTCATTCGCGGCGTGGAAGGTGCGGAAGGTCCGGGGCGGTTGACGAAGCTACTCAAGATCGACCGCTCGCTCAACCGTGAAGACCTCGTCCGCTCCGACCGTCTTTGGTTTGAGACTGACGGCTCGCGCGTCAAGTTCACCGCCGCCCCGCGCATTGGCATCGCCTACGCCTCCAAGCGCGACCAAAAACGCAAGTGGCGCTTTACGTTAAACCTAAAAACGGCGTATGGGGCGAATTTTTTCTCACGCAGAGGCGCAGAGAGGCAGAGAATGCTGAGAAAATTGCAAATTTGTAGTTTTATCGCAGTGACCCGAACAATTTGTTGTTTCACCCTTTA
>JAHBAE010000028.1 GCA_018384485.1 Kiritimatiellia bacterium | reverse complement strand
GATTAGAGGAATCAGAAGTATCGATAACTCCGTTAAACGGATACAATGCACGACCGCTGGAGCCTGCTATAACGGAGTAACCGCTACGCACCTTCGTAGGGCTCTCTGGTCCACGTTCAAGCCAACGGAATCGAACGAACTTCTTAGGAGTGGAAGTATATGTAACGCCTCGCGTCACAGTCTTAAGACGATAATACCGTGTTTGACCTACCTTACATTGACAGTTTGTGTAGACCAACTGGTTGTCGTTTGGAGAAGTAACTGACTTCAACTCCTCAAAAGCTCCATCTATACTGCGGCCGATCTCAATTGCCGCGCTGTCAACGCCATACGGATACGTAGCAGTAACAATCGGCCAGAAGTTAGTATCGTCGGCCGAATAAGGCACGTATGATATCTCTACAGAACCACTATCATCTGCAAGATCGCTGTCTGTCCAACCATAGACCTCAAATTCCGAAATATTTCCATAATCAGCTTTTACCCAGCAACATTCATAAGGTGTATCTGTGTCGGTGCTTGGATAGAAATGCCAATTGGCAGTCAAATTAGAGATGTAGCCGATGGCGTTGCGCTGCGTCTCATAAGTGGCAGCATTTTCAGCACCGAAAAAGTCACGGTTATTTAGCCGTCCGACATTATTTGAGCGTGGATAAACTCTTATTCCTGCAATATGCACCTTCTCTTTCAAAAACTTCAAACCGGTGTTCTGATAAGAGGTGCCATCGGGATAGTCTGAAATACTTCCATTAAACGGACTCATTGTTATGCTATTAGCCGATAATATCGAATGAACGCCGGAAGCGAGAACGCTGCGGTTGCGTGGGTTGCGGTCGAGATTGCGAAAGCGTGTGAACGCAATGGGTTCTGAATAGGAAGTGTTACCGCCTGATGTCATTGCGAGACGATAACGGCACTTCTGTCCTATAATGGCACCCTTAATCTCATACGTCCAACTCGCCTTCGACGGATCAGAGCAAGTTGCGATTTTCGTAAATTCTGCCGACTCTCCAAGAGCCCACTCAAGTGTCACTTCTTCAAGGTTTGAAGGGAAGGTAGCATTGACAACAGGAAAACACGAGACCCAATTTGTCGGAGCAATTTCAAGAGAAACTTCAGCAGCGTGCGCGGACCGCATAAAAAGGATTGCACAAGTTGAAAGGCAAATGCCATAACTTATAAATTTCAGAATCTTGCTCATTCTTCTCCACCCTTTCTAAAATACTAATGACTACCCTTCTTATGGAAGGGATGAAGTTAGACTGATAAATAATATCATACTCTTTCCTTTTTCGTCAACCGAAACAAGCAAGTTAATTGCAATAAATTACCCCCTCATTTTTCGTGATGTTATAGAAGAGCGTATAGAAGTTCGAGTCGGGAGTTCGAGTTCAAGAATAGACATCTTTTCCCTCTAAACTTTCTAAACCTCCTAAACCTTCTAAACCCCCGTTCCAACATTCAAACATTCCAACATTCAAACATTCTAACATTCTAACATTCAAACATTAACCCTTCCCCGCCCCGTTCTCCTCTTTTTTTTGATATACTACGGCGCAAGCGATGAAAAAAGCGCTGGAACTTTTCGCAAAACGTTTTTCACCCCCTGGGAGAAAGCCAGGAGGAGGCATATCTATTGCCTCATTAACTGGTGCAGGAGACGCCTTCCTCGCTCTTTCAATCGCCCTTCGCGAAGAGTCTGCCGTGCTTGTGGTGACGGCAGGCCTCCCCGATGCCGATAGACTCATTTCCGATATCTCAACCCTTATTGGCAAGCTTCCGAAAAGCACAGCGAAGAAGGTGCCGCAACTTCTCGAATTCCCCCGCGCCAACGAAGAACACAATGCTTTTGCCGTCAGAATGAAGACTGCCGCGGCCATGCGCGAGGCTAAAGAAAAGAAAAACGCCCTTATAATAGTCTCTACCGCCGCCGCCCTTTCCGACCCTATTCCCGAACTTTTCCCCGAACCAATACGCATTTGCCTCAACGACAAAGGCTTGTTGCCGAAATTCAAGGATCTTACCGGCCGCCTTGCCGAAAGCGGATACTCGCGAGTCCCTCAAGTGCGTCAGGAGGGGGAATGTTCCGTAAGAGGAGGAATAGTCGACGCGTGGTCGCCTGGCGAGGAATTGCCGGTCCGTATTGAATTTTTCGGTGATGACCTCGAAAGCATCAGAACATTCTCTCCCTCAACGCAATCTTCAGTAAGGCAAATAACTTCAGCGGAGTTTGCCCCTCTTGCCGCGCACGAGGAGGAAACTGCGAGTACTACAAACCTTATTGAAATTCTTCCGCCGCAATCTACCGTCATAGAGCTTGAACACAATGCATACTCCCTGCCGCGCGTAAACACAGAAAAAGAAGATGCGCCGTATTTCATTTTCACGGGCGACCCCGCGCCGCAAGGATGCCCAACTCACCCGTTCATAACATCCCCCCTTCCCGGTTTCTCGGCGCTCGCCGCCGATGCCGCCCGCCACCCGGAACTTTTCGAACAGGCCCGGTTGAGGCTTGCGCGCCACGTAGAATCATCTGAAAAGCGCGGCTCGCACATACTTAATATCGACGAATTGTCGGGCGGCTTTGAGCTTCCAGGAGAGCGAAATCAAAAATCTGTCATTGTTGTCGCCAAATCAGACAAGTCTTTCGTCAAGCGTTCCGTGCGCCTTCGCCGCGACAAGACGGCTTCTCTTTCCGGAGATAGGATATCAGACTTTGAAGAACTTGAGCCAGGCGAATACGTAGTCCATGTCGATTACGGCGTAGGCAGGTACATAGGCTCGAGCGAAATAAACATCGATGGTCAGAGGAGTGAAGTTTTTACCGTCGAATATGCAGAAGGCGGAAAACTTCACATCCCCTCCACCCACGCCCACTTGCTTTCGCGCTACGTGGGCGTAAAAGGCGAAAAGGTAAATCTCCACAGGCTTGACGGCAAGCGCTGGGAAAAAGATAAGCGCGATGCGCAGAAAGCCGTTGCCGACCTTGCGGCATCCCTTCTTGAAACGCAGGCGCGGCGCGAAACGATACCTGGATTCTCCTTTGATATTGAATGCGACGGAATTAATGCCTTCGAGGAAGCTTTCCCCTACGAGGAAACTCAAGACCAGTCGTCCGCGATTGATGCCGTGAAAGCCGACATGGCCTCACGCAAACCAATGGACAGGCTCATCTGCGGCGATGCGGGGTACGGGAAGACTGAAGTTGCCATGCGCGCGGCCTATATAGCGGCAATGAACGGCAAACAGACTGTGGTTCTCGCGCCGACTACAGTGCTTGCCGAACAGCACTTTGAAACTTTTACTTCGCGTTTCGATGGAACTGCCGTGCGCATAGAATGCCTCTCGCGCCTCCAAACTCCCAAAACACGCGAAGGCACATTTAAGCGGATATCATCTGGCGTATGCGATATCGTCATAGGCACGCATGCCGTTCTCAGCTCTAAAAGCGTTTTTCATGACTTGGGGCTTATCATCATCGACGAAGAACAGCGATTCGGCGTCAAGCACAAAGAGTTTCTTAAAACTCTTAAAGCCACCGCCGACGTGCTGACCCTTTCCGCCACTCCCATTCCTCGCACTCTGTATATGTCGATGACAGGCGCGCGAGATCTTTCGCTTCTTAGAACTCCCCCGCGCGAAAGAGTCGCGGTCATCACAAAAGTGGAACGCGATAGCGACATCACCGTTTCGGCCGCCGTTTCTTCCGAAATCGCACGCGGAGGGCAAGTGTTCTACTTGCATAACAGAATCGCCACCATATATCTTGCTGAAAAGCGCCTCAAAGCGCTTTGCCCTTCCTGCCGCATCACAGTAGCGCACGGGAGAATGGATGCGAAGGAACTGGCCGCAAAAATGAAGGCGTTCGAAAATGGCGAATTTGACATTCTCCTTTCAACGACAATCGTGGAATCAGGCCTCGATATCCCGCGGGCGAACACGATTATCGTCGAGCGGGCCGATACGTTCGGCCTTGCAGACCTCTACCAGATAAGAGGCCGCGTTGGCAGATCGTCGCGCCAAGGCTACGCGTATATGCTTTTACCTTCTTCCGGTGCCATCGATTCAGACGCGAGGGAACGCTTAAGCTCGCTAAGGCGCCACGGAGGGCTTGGAGCGGGGTTCGGCCTTGCCGTGCGCGACCTTGAACTGCGCGGAGCGGGAAATCTTCTCGGGTCGCAGCAGTCAGGCCACGTTGCCGCAGTGGGATTTACTCTCTACTGCCAGCTTCTCAAAAGAACGGTTGCAATGATGAAAGGCGAGAAAGTCGCCGAAACAATCGACGTCAAACTCAACCTCGACTTCTCTCATCCGTCAATTCCTGCGGAATACGTCGAAGACGACGCGCAGCGCCTTTCCTTAATCCGCCGTTTCGCGGAAGCGCAGAGCATAAAGAACATATCAGCGCTCGTTTCTGAAATGCGCGACAGATTCGGCCCACTTCCCGAACGGGCAAAAGAATTCGCGGCTGTATCATCCTTGAGAATACTCTGTGCGCAAGCGCACATAACAAGCATCGATTCAAGAGGCACACGAGCCGTCTTCTACCGCTCTCGCTCGCGCGAAATTGCGTTCGTGGAAAATCTTAAAGGGCAGACTGCCGAAGAAAAAATAGCTGAACTTTCGCGCCGCGTTCAAGCGGAAATCCACAGCTTCTCCAAAGCGTAATACGCGCGGGCTTCGGGCGAGAACACGTGCACTACGATATCAACGTAGTCGGCAACAATCCAACCGCTTTCAGGATCGCCCGAAACCCGATACGCCTTTTTAGGCAGCTGCCTTACAAGCGCTTTGAGATGCGGAGCCGCCGCGCCTGTAGCGACAATGTAAAAATCGGCTAAAGACGATACGGCGCGCATATCGTATATCTTGACGTCAGAAGCCTTCGCGTCTTCAAGGGCGGAAGCGATATTCTTGACCTGTTCTTCCAGTTTCATTTCAACTCCTTCATCTAACGAGCGGCCGGTCAAGCATACGCTCGTAGAGCGCAATGTACTGCTTGGCGCATTCATCGTGGTTGAAACGCCTCAAAGACTCGGCCATAATGCGCGATATTTCACGCTCACGCACCGGCGCAGGGCTGTGGAAGAAATCCATTGCGCGGTCCATAGCCCAAAACAGACCGTTGGAATCATACGTCTCGAAGATAAAGCCGTTGCCCTTTGATGCCGCGGTATCTAACATCTCTACCGTATCGTGAAGCCCGCCTGTATCGTGAACGACGGCGAGCGAACCGTATATGGGCGCTTGCATCTGAGGAAGCCCGCACGGCTCGAAAAGAGACGGCATAAGGGTGAAATCGGACGCGGCAAAGCCAAGCTGGGAGAGCCTGCTGTCGAAATCACGCACTGCCAGGCGCGAATGTATTGAGTGAAAATCGCGAATCTCGCAGAAATGCCTCTGGAACGAGCCGTTCGCAATTACGGCAATCTGCGCATCAGGATGCTTCTCAAGGAAACGGTACGCTATATCGGTGAGAAGCTGCGGACCTTTCTGCACGGGATCGAGACGGCTCGGCCAGAAGAAGAGCGCCTTGTCGGGATTTTCTTCAAGCCCGAGCGCATGTTGGAGAGCAATCTTATTTTCACGCTTTGCCGCAAAGTGGTTTTCGGGCCCGTACTTGAAAGGTATTTTATCGTCCGTGGCGGGATTATCAGCAGTATCGGGAGCGTTGAGAATACCTGTAGCGCAATTGGCGTAATACTTGCCTCTGATTTCGTTGCGGATGGAATCGGGAATGAACGAATGCCAACCGTTGACGATTTCCGTGAGGAAAGTTGGAGAAACGGTATTTATGAAGTGCGCGCCGAAAATGCCGGAAGCTTGGAGATCGACGTAATTCGATTCACGCGATTCAAAATAATTGTACGGCGGATACGAATAGTAAAGATGCATCCAGAATTCCGCCGAATCAATGCCCGCATCCTCAATCTGCGAAAGCGTAAGCTTCTGCGTGTGAATATTGTGGACGGTGAATAGGCAAGGAATCCCCTCGCGACGCGCCGCGGCAGGAATAAGCCCCGTCATCCAATCGTTGCAATGGATAAGGTCAGGCTGAACGCGGGGAATAATATTGTTTATCACCTCACGCTGAAACGCAAGCGCAAGTTTGATATTCCCGTCGCCTTGCGAATAAACTGCGTCGCGATAATAGAAGCAGCGGTCTTCCGCAAGATGAATCCGCTCGTCTGGAAGATGCGCTTTATATTTCCTCAACTCGGAAGCGACAAGCTGCGCCGTCTCAATATGGAACATTCTGCGATAATGCGGAAGCGCCACATGAACATCGGCTCCAAGCGTATGAAGGGACTGGACAAGAGAAGCGGAAACATCCGCCATTCCGCCTGCTTTTGCCGACATCTTGCCGGCAAGATTCCCCATTCCCTCCGGAAGATACGTTATTTCAGGAGTGACAATAAGGATTCTAGGATTTTTTCTCTTGCGCATTTTCCCTCCCTTGCAGCTTGCTGCCAAGCCACACTTTTAGCGTATAGCCGCCACGACCTGCCCCTTTACGACGCTCGTACCGTGCTCCGCAAAAAAGACAATCTTCCCGCTGGCTTCAGCTTTGATCGGATTGAAAAGTTTCATCGCCTCAATCACGCAGACGGCCTGACCTGCCTTCACTTCCGCGTCATCGGCCGCGAGAGGCGGCTTGCCGGGGGCGTCGGAGCGATAGAACGTGCCGTTGAGAGGTGCTAAGACAGGAACACCTTCAACCTTCTCTTCATTCTTTGAAGGCGCATCTCCGCCTGCAGGAGCTGCCGCCACCGGAGCTGCCGCTGCGGCGGAAGACTCCTCCACATCTGCAGGAATAGGCTCACGCGTCTTAGGATCGGCGTTGCGCCACTTGAAATAGCCGAGCGCGACTTCAGGGAAAAGAGCATACGAGAGAATATCCTCTTCAGCCTTGATCATGCCGGCAGGAATCCCATCGGCCGCGGCATAAAGGCTGCTTTTGATAAGATCCGCAGGGCGGCAATCGATCGGCTTAAGTTTACCGCAGAGTTTCTTGCGCAGCTTAGGATCGATAGGAGCCGGCGTCTTGCCGTAGTAGCCGGCCGCATAACGCCTCGTCTCGTCCGTGACCATCGAATAGCGTTTGCCGGAAAGCACGTTGAGAACAGCCTGCACGCCGACGATCTGCGAGGTGGGAGTGACGAGCGGAGGATAACCAAGATCCGCACGCGCCTTCGGTAGCTCCTCAAGAACTTCGCCGAGCCTGTCGAGAGCATCCTGCTGGGCAAGCTGCGAGCGGAGATTCGAAATCATACCGCCGGGAATCGCATGCACAAGAACGCCTGCATCAACTGCCTCCACCTTTGAGGATGAAACGGGCTGGCGCTTCTTTTTAAGCTCCATGAAATAGGAATTTATCTTTTCAAGCGCGGCAGAATCAAGCCCCGTATCAAAGCCTTCCGACTCGAAGATCGCTTTCATCGACTCCACGGGAGGCTGGCTCGAGAAAGAGCTTAGAGTTGAAATTGAGCAATCAACGCAGCCTGCGCCCTCTTCAACAGCCGCAAGATACATTGCAGCCGCCATGCCGCTCGTCATGTGCGAATGAACTTGAATGGGCATTTCAGGCATCGCCTTCTTGAGAGATGCAACGAGCTCGCGCGCCGCGCCAGGCGTTAAGATGCCCGCCATATCCTTGATGGCGAGAGAATCAATACCCATCGCCTCCTGCTGCTTGGCAAGCTTAACATACGCGGCAACAGTGTGAACGGGAGATGTGGTATAGCAAATCGTCCCTTGCGCGTGGCCGCCGTACTTCTTGACACTCCTTACGGCAGTTTCAAGATTGCGCGGATCGTTGAGCGCATCGAAAATACGGAAGATATCCATTCCGTTTTCGCAGGCGAGTGCCGCAAAGCGCTCGACAACATCATCGGAATAATGCTTGTACCCGAGAATGTTCTGCCCGCGGAAAAGCATTTGAAGAGGAGTCTTTTTGCAAACTTTCTTTATCTGCCTGAGGCGTTCCCAAGGATTTTCCCGCAGAAAACGCATACAGACATCAAAAGTTGCGCCACCCCAACATTCAAGCGAGTAGTAGCCTGCGGAATCGATAGTTTCCGCGATTTTGAGAATATCATCAGTTCTCATGCGCGTTGCCCACAGAGACTGGTGTGCGTCCCTGAGAGTGGTGTCGGTAATGCGCAACTTTGTCCTCTTAAATTGCTTCATGTCCTGTATTATACCATAAAAGACGAAAACGGGCGATTAGGCGTTGGGCCAAAGCTCGTGCGCCATCTCGCGCAGTTTGTATTTCTGTATCTTCTGCGAGGCAGTCATCGGGAATGTCTCAAGGAAGTGAACGTACTTCGGAATCTTAAACCAGCTGATGCGGTCTTTGCAGAACGCGGCCACATCCTCCTCCTTGATATTGGCGCCATCGGAAGGAATAATGAAAGCCGCCGGCTGTTCGCCGTACTTCTTTGACGGGCAGCCGACAACCGCAACATCCTTGACTCCCGGCATCGTGCCGAGAAAATCCTCAACCTCCTTAGGCGATATGTTTTCACCGCCGCGGATAATCAAATCTTTAAGACGCCCTGTGATGTAGTAGTAGCCGTCGGCATCCATACGCCCGATGTCACCCGAATGAAGCCACCCGTTCTCATCGATGCACTTTGCCGTTTGCTCGGGCATCTTGTAGTAGCCCTTCATGTTGTTAAAGCCGCGGCAACAGATTTCACCATCCTGCCCGATCGGCGCGATTTCACCCGTTTCGGAATCGATGATGGCCACTTCAACGCCAGGAAGAGCCTGCCCTATCGTCTGACACTTCCGCTCGATCGAAGGCTCGAAATAGCGAGTCATCGTCATCACAGGCCCCGACTCGGTAAGCCCGTAGGGATTGGTGATCTCCTTCATGAACATTCTCTCTTGAGCCTGCTCCATGCGATGCACGGGACATGCGCTGCCCGACATGATGCCAGTTCTCAAGGAAGAGAAATCGAAATCCTTAAAGCGCGGATGATCAAGCATGGCGATGTACATGGTCGGCACGCCGTATGTGGCGGTGCAGCGTTCGCGTTCAATCGATTTCATCACGAGCAGAGGATCGAACTTCTCGAGGAACACCATCGTCGAGCCGTGATTTACGCAACTCATAACGCCAAGCACGCACCCGAAGCAGTGGAAAAGCGGAACGGGAATACATACTCTATCGCGCGAGGAGAGGTTCTGGCAGGCGCCGATCCAAAAACCGTCATTTGCGATATTGCGGTGCGAAAGCTGTACTCCCTTGGGAAAGCCTGTCGTTCCGCTTGTATACTGCATGTTGACGATATCGTTTACATCGCACTGGGCCTGACGAGCGACATATTCCTCCTGCGTGATTTCGCACGCGAGAGATTTAACCTCGTTAAGCGAATACATGCCGCGATGCTTCTTCGGCCCGAGGTAGAACATACGCTTCAGGCAAGGATACTTCGCGCACTTAAGTTCGCCGCGAGGACATTCCTTCAGCTCAGGAATAAGGTTGTTTATCGTCTCGATGTAGTCGCAATCGCGGTAGCCGTCGATGACGAACAGGTTCTCCGCGTCAGACTGCTTGAGCGCGAAATCGATTTCCGCCGACTTGTAGTTGATGTTAAGAGGAAGGAGAATCGCACCAATTTTCGCAGTCGCGAACATCAGCACAACCCAGTGCGGCACGTTCGTCGCCCAAAGCGCCACTTTTTCGCCGCGCTTAATGCCTAAGGCCATAAGCCCCTTGGCGACAGCATCGACCTCTTCGCCGAACTCAAACCAGGTCAACCTGAAGTCACGGTCTGCATAAACCACGGCATCGTTCTCGCCGCAGCGCGCAATTGTCTGGTCAAGAAGCTGCCCGAGAGTATACTCCCTCGTCACAGGCATATTATGCCACGGAACGCCAGTCGAGACCGACTGTGTAAACGGCCCCTTGCGCGGCGCTGTTCCATACGGATCAGATAACTTGAACATGAAAGGCCTCCTTGTTACACTGGCATGAACACGATACCGTAAATCGAGGCCGGCTTGCCGTTAAGAGCTCTCAACCCATGCTTGACGCAAGAATTGTAGTAGGCGGTATCTCCCGCTTTGAGAACCGTCTTATCAGGACCGTAAGTAAGCTCCACCTCGCCATCAAGGCAGATAATGAGCTCTTCGCCCTCGTGATGCGAAACTTCATCCACGCCATCGGCCTCGAACTCAATACGGAAAGGATCCATGTGACGGTCGGGTTTGCCGATGGCGAGCGAGTGGCTTGCGTATCCAAGCGTATTCATCCCTTCGCCCGCAACCTTTTTCGATTCGATATCAGCGGCGCGCGTGATGATGGGATCCGGCTTAAACTGGTCGTCCATAAATGTGCCGAGCCTCTGCCCCAGGGCACGGCTGAGCTTGACGAGAACTCCGAGCGCAGGCATTACCTCGCCCTTCTCGATTGCATTTACCACCTTTTCGTCGACACCGGACTTTTGCGCAAGATCATACACGCTCCAATCATGGTGTTCCCTGTAAGCGCGAATGCGCGAACCTACCTTGCTGCTGCCTTCACCACCGACATTGTTATCATCAATATTCATTTTTTTGTACCTTTTATAAATTGTTAAAGTTTTTACGGCTGACGGAAACACAAAAGCGGACCGCCAGAAAGGTGATCCGCTTTGTTAAGGGTGCCTTTGAGCCGAACGCGCTTTCTCAAGCGATTGACGACTCAGCGGATCCGCACCCGCTAAGTCCGAGAATAAGTCGAAGAAATGTTGAACCCTTACGCATACTCATTGAAGTATAACTTTTTATCGCAGCCAATTCGGTAACATTAGGTTACGAAATTAGAAGTTTATTTTAAAGACATTTTTCCTCCATGTCAGCTGCCCCGCATCGCGAAGGCGCCCTATCGCTCGAGAAAGGGAAGGCCTTGTAACTCCGAGAAATTCCGCCATTCTTTCTCTGTCGAACGGAATCGTCACAACTCCCGTAGACCCTCCTTCGCTATCAAGCTCCGAAAGATACGTCTTAACTTTCGCCTCAATTGTAGGAGCGTCCATCACCATAAGTTTGCGCCATGTCGAAAAGAGCTCTCGCGAAAGAATCTTAGCCGAATTGGCAGTTATTTTCGCAAAATAACTTTTCCCCGAGGCTACGGCTTTTCTAAACTCATCAAGATCAAGCGAAATAAGAACGCTCTGCTCGGCCGCGACAACGGTGCCTGGCCAGCAAGCCACTTCAGGCGTATGCAATATCCAAAGCCCAAGCACCTCGTCAACGCCTATCTGCCTTACCAAGAGTTGCGGCTCGCCCTCCCCTGACGCCGCATACACATGAAGACGCCCCGACGAGACGGCCATAAGTCTGCTCGCTTCAAGCCCCGCATGAAAAACTATCTCGCCTTTGCGATATACTTTCGTCACGGCATTAAGTTTGTAAAGAGCCTCCGCAATCTCTTCGCGGTCAAGCCCGCGGAAGAGTTCCAGACCTGCTGCTATCTCCTCAAGTTTAAGTTTCATTTATCGTCGTTGGAGAAAAGAGGAGTTGAGAAATACCGCTCCGCCGTGTCGGGCAGAACAGTCACGACAGTCTTGCCTGGCCCGAGTTTTTTCGCAAGGCGCAGCGCCGCCGCAACATTAGTCCCGGATGATATGCCGGCTAAAAGCCCCTCAAGCCTCGCAAGATTGCGCGCCGTTTCAAGCGCATCGTCGTCTGTTACTATTTCTATATGGGAATAGACGGCCTGATTAAGATTATCGGGAATCAACCCGTCGCCGATACCCATCTGTAGATGAGTTCCTACGGTGCCGCCTGCGAGGATAGCAGCGTTCTCGGGTTCAACCGCCCAAATTTCAATCTCAGGGTTTTGATTGCGGAGAGTTTCGCCTATTCCGGTAAGCGTTCCACCCGTTCCGATTCCCGAACAAAAACCATGAATGGGGCGCGCCGCCTGTTCCATTATCTCAAGGGCCGTGTGATGGCGATGGACGGCAGGGTTGGCGGGGTTGGAAAACTGCTGCGGCACATAGACATGAGGATCTGACGCACGCATCTCTTCGGCAAGACGCACACATTCGGCTATAGCCTCGCCGATATTGCCGTCATCATGCACAAGCCGCACTTCGGCACCGTAATGCCTTACGAGCTTTCTGCGCTCTTCGCTTACGGAATCAGGCATGATAATCACAACCTTGTATCCGCGCACCGCGCCTACGAGAGCGAGCCCAATGCCTTGATTGCCGCTCGTCGGCTCGACAATCACAGTATCTTTTCCTACAAGCCCCTTCGCCTCGGCGTCAAGAATCATATTCCACGCCGTACGCGTCTTTATCGACCCGCCTGCATTAAGAGCTTCAAACTTTACAAGCACCTCCGCCATATCAGGCGTGACCATCCTGTTAAGGCGCACCAGCGGAGTGTGGCCGATATATTCAAGTATATTGTCAGATATCATCTTGTCATTCTCTATTTCGGCGATAATCAAGCCTCGGCGTCAGAGGCGGCCTTCGCCTGGGAGTTGAAATAATCCTTTGAAACTTTTATCGTTACCGGCAAAAGGAGCACAAGCGCTACTAAGTTCGGGAACGCCATAAGACCGTTGGCGATATCGGAGATTCCCCAAACTGCCGATAGCGTGAAGTACGGGCCGATAAAAATCATCAGAACGTAAAGAATGCGAAACACGTTCACAATCCTCCTGCGATTGGAACCTACAAGATACTCAAGGCATTTTTCGGAATAATAATTCCAACCGAGAATTGTGGTAAAAGCGAAGAGAGAGAGCGAAGACATAAGCATGAAGGATGATGCTATGCCGCTCCACGAGCCTGCAAACGCGAAAGCGCGGCGGAACGCCTCGGCCGTAATGTTCACACCTTCAAGTTTAAGTTCAGGGCTCCACGCTCCTGTAATCACAATCACAAGGCCAGTCATCGAACAGATTACAATCGTATCGATGAACGTGCCCGTCATGCAGACAAGCCCCTGCCGCGCAGGCTCATTCGTCTTCGCGGCGGCGGCAGCGATCGGCGCGGAGCCAAGACCGGCCTCGTTCGAGAAGATTCCCCTTGCGACGCCTCTCTGCACTGCTATGAACATTGAACCAATCGCTCCGCCCATAACGGCCTGCGGATCAAAAGCCGCACGAACAATAACAGCGATGGCTTCCGGAATTTTCGTGATGTTAGCAATAAGCACGACTAAGCAAACTCCGACATAAATAATTGCCATGACAGGCACGACAACTGACGAGACGAATGAAATGCGCTTCAACCCGCCGATGATTACAAGCGCCGTGCAAATTGTCACAACGAGGCCTGAAAGAATGACAGGCAAAGAATACGAGACGCCGAAAACATCAAAACAGATATCCGAACCAAAGCCTACCGCCTTCGAAAAACCTTGCACGGCCGACGTTATCCCGTGCACCTGCGAAATAGTTCCGATACCAAAAAGACCAACGCATACGCCAAAGAGCGCGAAAACGACCCCAAGCGGTTTCCACTTTGGCCCAAGGCCTTTCTCTATATAATAAAACGGACCACCAAGAACTCTGCCGTCAGGAAGCACTTCGCGGTATTTGACGGCAAGAAGCCCCTCGGCATATTTTGTCGCCATGCCGAAAAATGCCGAAACCTCCATCCAGAAAAGCGCACCCGGGCCGCCAGTTCCTACTGCTGTCGCCACACCGACGATATTACCGGTTCCTACAGTTGCAGAAAGCGCGGTGCAAAGAGCGCCGAATGCGGAAATCTCCCCCTTATGGGATTTTTCGCCTTTGAATATGCTTTCGAAGGCGTGAAAAAGATTTGCGATATGCCTGAATCGCAAGGCTAACGTTAAGAGAATACCGACAAAGAAAATTGCGGCAACAAGAGGAAGCCCCCAAACCCACCCGTCGATTTTATCCACCCAGGCGGAGAATGTATCAAGCCAGACTGCAGCTATTATATTTTTCACTATGATTACCATTTCTACAGAGTACGTGCCTTCAGCCCTTCCATATATATTTTGTATATTATATGACATTCCCCTACTATGCGTCAATCCTTGCGAGCACTAAATCACGGCCACGCAGTTTGCCATAATAAACGACACCCGATTTCAAAGTACCTCGAATTTACACATAGCCCGTTTGCCAAATACGCGACACCAAGTTAAAATAGGAGAATGA
>JAHBAE010000104.1 GCA_018384485.1 Kiritimatiellia bacterium | reverse complement strand
CGGACTCGACCATTCGAAAAAGCTCAGATGCACTTTTGCTCAGATGCTCAGATGCCGAGGTCGGTCAAGACCGCGATAGCGGTGTTGACCGACCGAGTACTCTCGTTTCTTTTTTATCACTTTCCTTTTCGTGCAGGAAAACACGTTTTGAAAATACTCTTGATGCCTTTTTTCGCAAGAAGAAGCATTTCCGATAGATGCTCGTCGGAGAATGGCTTATGCTCCGCGCACCCCTGCAGCTCTACAAAACCGCCTTCATCAGTCATAACAACATTAAGATCGACCTCGGCCGTGGAATCGTGCGCGTAATCAAGGTCAAGCGTGGCTTTGCCTTCACAGACCCCAACGGAAACGGCCGCCACCTTGCGGACGATCGGATTCTCCTTGAGGACACCGGATTTCATAAGTTTACCGACCGCAATCTCGAGCGCCACCATGCCGCCCGTTATTGAAGCGCAGCGCGTGCCGCCGTCAGCCTGAAGAACATCGCAATCAATAATTATCTGACGCTCTCCAAGCTTCTGCATATCAAGTGCCGCGCGTAGAGAACGGCCGATCAGACGCTGAATCTCAGAAGAGCGCGCATCCATCTTAAGCTTTTTTATATCGCGCTCTTTACGACCGCCTCCTGTAGACGAAGGCAGCATCGAGTATTCGGCGGTCAACCACCCGCGCCCCGTATCGCGCAAAAACGGCGGCACCTTCTCTTCAATGCTGGCCGTGCAGAGAACCCACGTGTTCCCCCACTTTATAAGCACGCTACCAAGGGCGTGTGAAGTAAAGTTCTTAACAATTGAAATTTTCCTAAGTTCCGTACGCTTCTTCATAAACTTCCTTCTTGCTTTATAGAGACTACGCGCAACTCCACATGACGCTCGCCGAAATCGGAAACATTCAGACAGAAAAGCACATCGTGTTTCTCTGCCGAAGCGCGGCGAAGTGGCTCGACAAGATCTCCCCTGTTCCAGAAAATCCCCTTCAGTTTGGAATTTTGCAACGAGAGCATAAGATGCCGCCCGTCGGAGCCAAGGGGCTTGACGCTTGAGAGAGTAACTCCTTTTATCCCAAAGACAGGCTCCTCATTAGCCTCGCCAAACGGCTCAAGAAGCAGAAGCTCCTCGGCAAGTGATAAGGTAACGTCAGAAAGTGAAAGCCAAACATCCGGCCCTTTTTCCTCAACAGAAGCACTCTCAACTGATCGAACGGTTGCGCAGTATTCGCACATAAGGCGCCTAAACTCGTCGATCTTCCCTTCCTGAATGGAAAAGCCTCCTGCGGCAGCATGGCCGCCGTAACGCACAAGGACTTGCGAACACGCCTCAAGCGCATCGCGCACGTTAAAGCCGTCAGGTGCGCGTGCAGAACCGTGACCGCCGGCGATGACGAAGACAGGCACCTTCTGAAGTTTGCCCAAGACGCGCGCCGCCACAATTCCAGAAACGCCCTGATGCCCGTCTGGAAGATCAATAACTTGCGCGCTTGCCCCTTCTATGACTTTCGAAAGAGCCTCCTCCGACATTTTCTGCTCTATGCCGCGCCGTTCATGATTGCGCAAATCAACGATACGGGCAAGCTCGCGCGCGATTTCGCGATCGTCAGAAAGAATAAGCTCAAGCGACTCTCCACCATTGGCGACGCGACCTGCCGCATTTATGCGAGGGCCTAAGAGAAAACCGAAATCGCGCGATGTCAGACGCTCACTCGCTATGCGCACCGCGCGCGTGTAAAGCTCTTTGAGCCCAATCGGCGCCCATACCTTAAAATGTTTCAGAGCCTCGGCTACGAGTATGCGGTTGACTCCGAGAAGAGGCATTGTATCAGTCACCGTAGCCATGCCGGCCAAAACAAGAAGAGGTCCGCCTATATTTGGCCCGGAGTACATCTGACGCAGCTTTGCTTCAGTCATAATCTTCTTCGCGAGGAAGAAAGCAACGCCTGCTCCGCAGAGCGCCAAAAAGCGGCCAGCCGCATCCGCCTCCACTTTCGGGCAAACGATCGCGGCGGCATCAGGAAGCAACATCACAGAATCCTCACCCGACGCATCGCGCGTGGGGAGGTGATGGTCTGTCACAACGACATCAATGCCTATAGTCTTGAGATAGGCAATCTGCTCAATGGCATTAATTCCATTGTCGACTGTGATTACAAGCTCTGTGCCGGGATATTCCGAAATAAGGCGCTTAATGGAATTTTCACTCATTCCATAGCCTTCCTCAAATCTCTCAGGAAGGAAGGCCGAAACTTTCGCGTCAAGAGCCGCAAGAGTCTTTACCATTATTGCGGTAGCTGAGATGCCGTCGCAGTCGTAATCGCCAAAAACGACAATCTCGCGCCCCGCCGCGACGGCGGAAAGAATCACTTCCGCCGCCTCTGAAACGCCCGGCAATTTCTCGACTTCTCCTATATCGGAGAGCATAGGATTGAGGAACGCGGCGAAATCCTCCTCCGCGATTCCCCTTGCCCTTAAAAGGCGTTTTACTATATCGCTTACCACAAAAAGACTTTACTTGACCTCAAAGCACCAGCCGTGCTTGTCGGCGATAGTTCCGTACTGAATGCCACGCACTCTGTCGTAAAGTTTTTGGAGGATAGGATGCACTTCATTAGGAGATGAAATCTTGATGACGTCTTTGCCGCGAGTAATTTCCCAGACGGGGGTAATCACGACGGCCGTGCCGAGAGCGGCGACCGCATCGAACTTCTTAAGCTCGGAATACGGAACGGGGCGGCATTCAACCTTAATCCCCAAATCCTTCGCGCACTGCTTGAGAGACATATTTGTGATCGAAGGAAGAATCGAGGGAGAATCGGGCGTAACATATACGCCGCTCTTTGATATGCCGGCGAAGTTGGAAGTTGCGAACTCCTCGATGTAACGGTGCGAGGCAGCATCAAGATAAAGCTCAACGGGCCACCCTTCGCGCTTCGCCTTCTCGTGAGCGAAAATGCCAGCGGCGTAGTTGCCGCCGACCTTCACATCGCCCATGCCGTGAGGAGCGGCGCGATCCCACTCGTCGAAAATCACGGCGCGCACAGGCTTGATGCCGCCCTTGTAGTAGGAGCCTACCGGCATTACCATAATAAGAAACGTGTATTCCTTGGCAGGAGCGACACCGATCTGCGGACCGGTACCGATAAGAAGAGGCCTTAAATACATCGAGCCGCCCGTCTCATACGGAGGAACGAACTCGCTGTTGCGCTTTACCACGGCGCGGCAGCACTCGACGAACGTATCCACGGGGATGGGCGGCATGCAAGTGCGCTCGGCCGTGCGATACATGCGCTTGCCGTTTTCGTCAGGACGGAAGATGACGATTTTGCCGCTCTTTTGACGGAACGCCTTAATGCCTTCAAAGCACTCCTGCCCGTAGTGAAGGCATGCTGCTCCAATATGAAGCGTGATGCTCGGATCCTTGACGAATTTCGGCTTTGACCAGCGCCCGTTCTTCCATGTCATGCGAAGATGGCAGTTAACATCGGAAAAACCGAAACCGAGTTTCTCCCATTCAATCCCCTTTTTAGGTCCTTTCATTTCTTTATCTTCCTTTCGTTAGAATTTCGAAAAAATCACTTCCAGACAGATGTTGATTCTCTCTGACGGTTGCGCGGCTGATGACGCGCCCAGCCCGTGTAGATTTCAAGAAGATCGCTTTCACGCTTCTGAAGCCTTCTCTCGACAACAGAGGAATTGACGTACACGGCCTGATTAAAGCTCGACATTGCCGCCGCCCTTCTGCCGGCACGGTGCTGGAGAAGCGCAAGCTGTAGCCACGCTTCCGCGTCTCCCGTGGGATTCGCCTTAAGATACGCGTCAAGCGCCTGCTCTCCCTCGCGCACGAAGCGCGATTCAAGAAGAATCGTGTACGCTATCTTAAGAGCAGAGGCATCTTTAAGTTTCGGAACGAGAGGAGCTACCAAAGACGCCGCCTCACCGCCGCGGCCAAGGTCGAAATAGCACTTTGCCAGCATAAGAGACTCAAATTCGTTAAGCTCTTTGTTTTTGCGAAGTTTCTCGAGGCGTTCCGTCTCGGAAAGGAGCGCCTGAATCCTGTTGACGTAATCCCTCAAAGACGCAGTGCGCCTGTTGTTGGGATCAATCTCGTCAGTGTAGTCCATAAGCTCGAGCGTCTCCGTCCACTTGCGGAAAGGCAAGAGACACTCCTGGACATAGCGGAAAGTGGCTTCTGGCGAAGCGGGATAGAGAAGACACGCTTCGCGGAAAGCCTGAGAGCCTTCGCGGTAGCGGCCTTGGCGTATATAGAGGCCCGCAATCGCGGCGCGGAGCTTCGAGAAGCTTTTCTGCCCTGCGAAATCGCGCCTGTACATCGGGTCGGCGAGAAGCCTGCGCATATACCAATCCCAGAAATCATTATCCTTTGCGGCCGTTGCCGCGCTGTACGGAGTATGCGAAGGATTGATTTTCATGATAAGCCCGTGCGGAGATAGGTAATTATACATCCACGGAATTACATACGACTCCTCGACATAGAACGAATGGCGATTCTTGTCGTGATTATGCATCATCTTCGTGAGGATGCCGTTTATTTCCATTACCCCAAGCGCCCCGGTTACCTGAACACGGCCGTTTTCAATTTTCAAGTCGCCATTTGCGGGCCTGACTCCGCGCTGAACCTCATCCACATAAATATTGAACGCCTCAGCGGAATCTTCCTTCGCGGGAATCCAAATTTCATCTCCGTAAAGATCGCGCTGAACTGACATGTAAGTATCATCAGCGAGAGCGTTCTGCGTAATCAAGTAAACATCAGGGCGGAAAATAGCCGAATAGATCATGTACGTAGGCACAAACCTCCCCGGATCGGTTCCTCCGAAGAAAATCGAAAACTTATCCATTGGCGGCGGATACGAAGGATCGGGAAGAGGCTCCTCATCGGCAGTTATCTGCTCTTTGATGGCCTTTGCGCCGTCAAGCTGATACGCGCCGAACTGCCAGCCGAAAGTATGCTTGTTCTGCTCGCTGCCGCCAAGCTTGAACGCCACTTCATTGACGCCAAGGCGGTAATTGCCGCAGTAGTTATCGACGAGCGGGAATATGAACGAGACGGCAATCATAACGGCAGCAAGAACGGCGTGAGAGATTTTCTTTGAAAGCAATGTAGCGGCAAAGACGAGCCCGTAACCGATCCAAAGCGCAAGCATCGCATGGGACGAGATAAACTTCACCTTCTGAATGAAGCCATCCTGCAAATCACCCTTGACGTTCGCAAGCCCGACTAAGAGAATGCTCATCATGAGGAAGCAGACGAGCACAGGCGCCATCCACTGCCAGAACATCACCCTGTTTTCTTTGCGCACTACCTTCTTCGCAAGCACGAATGGAACGAAAACAAAAGGAATAAGAACATCGGTAAACTGAACGCGCACGTCCTCGAAGTAGTTTAAAATAGCGCCCCACTTCGGCATCTGGAAAGCAATCGCTTCATACTGGCCGCGCATGATGGCGTGTTTAAACCCTTCCCAAGTGCGGGGGTACCCCCAGTTCATCGGCGGGTTTCGCAAATCGGAGACTATCGGCATGTAGGCGTAGAATGAAACGCCAAGCTGCGTGAAGAGGGCCGCGAAAGCCACGCTCTTGCCATTGGGCAAGGCTACCCAGCAAAGCGCAAGCACAACGAAATTCCATGCAATCGGCCAAATGAAATACCATGTCGTCGGATGGGTAAGCCCGTTAAGAGCTCCGTGGGAAAGGAGAATAAACGCGGCAAGATGAAGCGCCGAGACAGGCACGGCGAACGAAAGCCCCTTGCGCGTGAACGAGCACATCGCAAAAAGAAGCGCGATTAAAAAGATAAACACGCACGTGGACTTGCCCCACGGATACTTAGGCCCGAGATAGCCGCCGTCGCCCGCCACAGGAACTGAAAGAGCTATGAAAACGGCCAGGACGGCGAAGGCTATCGCCACAAACATTTCAGGCCGCATCTGCAAAGAGAGACGCTCTGCAAAGCTCTTTTGATTTGCCGTTTCGTCATCAGGCATTTTTATGGCGGCAAGTGCGGCTGCAACGACAGAGGCGGCTACAGCTGCGGCTATGGCTACATACCAGAGCGGGTCAACGAGCGGAGAGAGCTCAAGATCAGCCCCCTTCCACGTAACTTTCGAGGTGAAGATAAACCCAGAAAGAAGGAGAAGAAGCGCGCCTCCGCCACCGCAGAAGAGAAGGCATTTCACCGCCTTTTCAATTTCTCCGCGGCGTTTGAGAATGATAGCGCCTACTATCGAAGCGATTACTAAGACAATCGCAAGCGCAAGAAGAGTTGAAGACGGAACTGACGCGCTCTGGAGAGGAAGGTGCTTGTTAATCGCATCGGAACTCATGGTGTAGTCGGCACGGACGAGCTGGCCGACTTGCAGAATCTGATACGTAAGAGCTACGGGCATGAGATAGATGAAAACATCGCGGAAGAGCGAAAAGTTTTTCATCAGAATAACGAGCGCGAGCGGGACTATGGCGAAGAGCAGCACTTGATAATTCGTAAGTCCAAGGCCGAAAACAAAAGCCGTAAGCCAAAGAATCTTATCTGACGGGCGGCGCAGCCAGCGGTAAGAAAGCAGGAACACCCACATCAAAAAGAGCGCGTTGAGAGAATAGATTTCAACAATCGTCGACTGAGACCACTCAACAGGCGAAAGCGCGAAAGTAAGGGCGCCGGCCACGCCGCCGCCGAAACAGATGAGTGAGGAGTTTTCAACGAAATCGCGCCCGGAGCGGCAGATGAGCATAGCCGTGCACCCTGCCGCAAGCGCGCCGAAGAAAGCCGAACAACAGCTGACCGCCCAGGCCGGAGTCGGGTGGCCCATGTAGGTGACCCACGAGAAGAGCTTGCAGAAAAGCCACGAGCAGAATGTCCAAAACGGATAGCCCGGGGGGTGCGGAACGCCTAAATTCGCGGCCGCCGTCGCAAGCTCGCCTGAGTCCTCAAGGCCGACAGAAGGGCCGAGAGTGTAGAAATACACGGCAAAAGTCAACACCGTAGCCGTCCAGAAAGCGGCCCAGTCCAATTTTGTGAAAAACCTATCCTTCATATTCGGAGTATTATACCATATTTATGTTATAATACGCGCTCAGTGATGAAGAATACTAATTTCAAAAATTACGGGCGTGACGTTTTCTCTGAGAAGGAAATCGTCAAACATCTGCCGAAAGCAGTTTCAGCGAAGCTTATCGCCACGATGCGCGAGTCAAAGCCTCTCGATCCCACGATCGCCGATGCCGTGGCAGAAGGCATGAAAAATTGGGCTCTCGAAATGGGGGCGACGCACTTTACTCACTGGTTTCAGCCTCTTACGGGCGGAACTGCGGAAAAGCACGATGCTTTCCTTGAGCCTAACGGACCTGCGCAGGCGATAATCAGGTTTTCCGGGAAAAATCTCATCGGAGGCGAAACAGACGCCTCTTCTTTCCCTTCGGGAGGGCTCAGGTCTACCTTTGAAGCGCGTGGCTACACCGCGTGGGACCCTACTTCCCCCGCCTTTATAAAGCGCCATGAAAACGGGGCAACGCTCTGCATTCCCACAGCGTTCTGTTCATTCAATGGCGAAACGCTTGATATGAAAACGCCGCTTTTACGCTCGATTCAAGCCGTTTCAAGGGCGACAGAGCGTATGATGAAGCTTTTCGGGCAGAAAAAAGCGCACGTGGAAGTAACTCTCGGAGCGGAACAGGAATACTTCCTTATAGACCGCAAATATTACCTTAAGCGGCCAGACCTCCTGCAGACGGGGCGCACAGTCTTCGGCGCGGCACCCGCCAAGCACCAGCAGCTTGAAGACCATTACTTCGGAGCGATCAAACCGAGAATCCTCAAATTCATGACAGAGGTTGAAAACCGCCTCTGGGAGCTTGGCATTCCTGCAAAAACGCGTCACAACGAAGTGGCACCGGCGCAGTTTGAGCTTGCCCCGATGTTTGAAGACCTTAATCTTGCAGTTGACCATAATATGATGATTATGGAGGTTCTCCGCCAGACGGCAGAGCGCAACGGTCTCGTATGTTTGCTGCATGAAAAACCTTTCGAGGGAGTCAACGGGTCTGGCAAGCACTGCAACTGGTCGATCTCGTACGGCGGGCGCAATCTGCTGACGCCAGGTGAGAACCCTCGTGAAAACGCCATTTTCATCACGCTGCTTCTTGCCGTAATTAGGGCAATCGAAATGCACGCGGATATCCTGCGCATGGCGACGGCTGGAGCCGGGAACGACCACCGCCTCGGCGCGAACGAAGCTCCGCCTGCAATCATTTCCGTGTTTCTCGGCGATGACCTCAATGAGGTTCTCCGCCAGATTGAATCCGGTAGCAGCAAGAGCGAATCGAAGCGCGGGCAGAAATTGCGCATCGGCGTAGATACCCTTCCCGCCCTCCCGCGCGACATGACTGACAGAAACAGAACTTCCCCATTCACCTTCACGGGAAACAAATTCGAATTCCGCGCTCCCGGCTCGTCGCAAAACTGTGCGCAGAGCCAAATGGTGCTCAATACGATCGTCGCGGAATCGATCGACGCTCTTTGCGACAAGCTTGAAAAGGCAAAGGGGCCGTTCAACGAAAAACTTCAGAAGCTTCTGCAGTATGAAGTAAAAGCGCACAAGCGCGTCATATTCTCGGGCGACGGATATTCGCAGTCATGGCTGAAGGAAGCCACTCAAAGGGGGCTGCCTAACCTCAAAGACACCGTCGAGGCTCTCGCTCCTCTTAAAGATAAGCGCAACGTTGCGCTTTTCGAAAAGTACGGCGTTCTTTCACGCAGCGAAATGCTCAGCCGCTGGGAAATCGGAATGGAAGATTACCAGCGCCGCATTCGCATAGAAGCTGGCATCGCGCTTGAAATCGCCCGCTCGATGGTATTGCCTGTCGTTGCGGACGAATTTTCGGAATTAGCTACAGCGCTCGGGCAGGCGAAATCTGACGGACTGAAAGCTGGTATTCGCGGACTTACGGCGCTTTCCATGAAACTCGGCGCCGGGCTTGACGACCTTCACGTCAAATGTGACGCGCTCGAAAAGGCTCTCTCGCGCGGCATGGAGCCGCCAAGCCTTATCAAAGCTATGGACAGCCTACGCAAAACCGTCGACCGCCTTGAGGGGCTCGTCGCCGATTTGCGTTGGCCATTGCCGAAATACAGAGAGATCCTTTTCGTTTACTGAGCTTTCAGCAACTTCTTTGAAAGAGAAATAGCATATTCCTTCGGCGTCATCCCTTTCTGCGGGCGGGCGGCGATAGAAGCGGAGCCGTCCGCATTGATAAACCTGACGCTTGGGAAACCCCTAATTTCATATCGAAAAGCTCAGATGCACTTTTGCTCAGATGCTCAGATGCCGAGGTTAGTCAAGACCGCGCAGCGGTGTTGACTAACCGAGCCTCGAAAAGCTCAGATGCACTTTTGCCCAGATGCTCAGGTGCCGAGGTTAGTCAAGACCGCGCAGCGGTGTTGACTAACCGAGTACCAAAAAACCAACAATGAGATGTGAGATATTTGGTATAATACGCAAATATAATATTTTTAGGAGATAAAGAATATGCACCCTTACCGCACCCATACGTGCAACGAGCTGCGCGCATCCGACGCAGGCAAAACAGTGAAACTTTCAGGATGGATGTTCCGCCTCAGAGACCACGGCGGCATTCTCTTCGTCGACCTTCGCGACCATTACGGGCTTACGCAGATTGTTATCCACCCGAGCCGCGAATTCTTCGGCCTCGTGGAGAAAGCGCATCTTGAGTCTGTCATCACCGTGACGGGCGAGGTAAAGCTCCGCACTCCCGACACGATCAACCCCGATTTGCCTACAGGTGAAATTGAAATAGAGGCGAATGAGCTTGTGATGGAGTCGGCCTCTGAGGTTACTCCCATCTACATCCCCGACGAGAAGGCCGATGAATCAGAGGAAGTGCGCCTCAAGCACCGCTACCTCGACCTTCGCCGCGAAAAGCTCCACAACAACATCATTCTCCGCTCGAAAATCATCAAATTCCTGCGCGAGAAAATGTGGGAGAAAGGCTTCAATGAATTTCAGACGCCCATCCTCACCGCCTCCTCCCCCGAAGGCGCGCGCGACTATCTCGTTCCGAGCCGCATTCACCGCGGAATGTTCTACGCCCTTCCGCAGGCGCCGCAGATGTTCAAGCAGCTTCTGATGGTATCTGGCTTTGATAAATACTTCCAGATCGCTCCGTGCTTCCGCGACGAGGCGGCCCGCGCTGACCGCAGCCCAGGCGAGTTCTATCAGCTCGACATCGAAATGTCGTACTCGACGCAGGATGAAATTTTCGCCGTAGTCGAGGATGTCGTCGGAGAGACTTTCAAGAAGTTCTCCACATGGGATTGCGGCGAGGCTCCGTGGCCGCGCATCAAATATCGCGACGCGATGATGACATACGGCTCCGACAAGCCTGATTTACGCAACCCGCTCAAGTGGTTCGATATGTCCGACTTCTTCAAGCACGCAAGCTTCAAGGCGTTCGCCTCGTGCGTCGAGCAAGGCGGGCTCGTAAAGGGGCTTCTCGTAAAGGGCATCGTAGGCGTCGAGACGCGCACTTGGTTTGATAAGCGTGAAGCGTTCGTCAAGGAGAACGGCGGTAAGGGTCTCGGCTATATCAGCTGGACGAAGGAAGGCGAGCTTAAAGGCCCTATCGCCAAGTTCCTCACTCCTGAGCAGCTTGATGAAATGAAGGCTCTTTCAAAAATGGAGCCGGGCGACTGTCTCTTCTTCATGGCGGCCGATGTTGATGAATGCAACCGCCTCTCTGGCCTTGTCAGAACGAACATCGCCGACAATATGACGAACGACATCCGCGAGAAAAACTGCTACAAGTTCTGCTGGATTGTCGACTTCCCGTTCTTTGAGAAGGATCCTGAAACAGGCAAGATCATCTTCTCGCACAACCCCTTCTCGATGCCACAAGGCGGGCTTGAGGCCTTGAACACAAAGGCGCCGCTCGAAATTGAAGCCTACCAGTACGACGTCGTGTGCAACGGCATCGAGCTTTCCTCCGGCGCAATCCGCAATCATCGCATCGACATCATGGAGAAGGCTTTTGAGATCGCCGGGTATCCGAAAGAGGTTATCCAGGAGAAGTTCGGCTGCCTCTACAACGCGTTCAAGTTTGGCGCGCCTCCCCACGGCGGCATCGCGCCCGGCGTCGATCGCATGGTGATGCTCCTTACCGACACGCCCAACATCCGCGAAGTCATCGCATTCCCGATGAACCAGAAGGCGCAGGACCTTATGATGAACGCTCCGAACTACGTGACTGAACAGCAGCTTCGCGAGCTTCATATCAAGATCCGCGGCACGGGCGGGGAAGTAGCGGCAAAGGAATAAGCGCACTTCAGCAGAAAAACTAAAAAGTGAAAAATTTCAAATTCACTTTAAAGGCTTGGCCGGTGATCACGATAGTGACCATCGGCCTTTGCTTTCTGACGCAGTGCGCGGCGAAGATCTTCGGAGTGAATCTGCCTGATCAGGCGAATGTAGAGCTTGTGCGCAACGTGATTCTCCACATGTTCGACACGGAAAAAAATTTCATTTCCGCCGCCTTTTTGATCTTACAGGTCATCGTGCTTCTTCCAATATTGGAGGAATTCATATTCCGTTATCTTCTTGTCCGCCTGCCGCTTAATTTTGCAAAGCTCAAATTTTCTTCTCGCATTCTCTTCAGCACGGAAGGCGCTCTTGCAATACTCTCCTCGATTTTGTTCTCAGCTGCGCACTACATTGCACAACCCTTCCCGGACTCGGCTTTTGTCGCGCTCTTTTTCTTCGGAGTCGCCCAATGCATGCTCTACAGAAAAACGCTCAATATCTGGTGCCCTATTCTCAACCACGCGCTTTTCAACTTAACAAATCTCATTCTTGCGCTCACTCTCACAGAGCTGGGCTAAAGCCGCGATGAAAGTATGCTTTGAAACATTCGGTTGCCGCTTAAACAGAGCAGAAGCTCTCCAGCAGGAAGCTGATTACATCGCCAAAGGATGGGAGATTGCAGAGCGCCACGACGACGCCGACCTTGTTGTCGTCAGAGGATGCAGCGTTACAAGGCGTGCGCAGATTGACTGTGAAAAACTTATCGCACACATCCGGCGCAAATATCCAACCCTCATCGTCAAAGTGGTAGGTTGCCTTAAAGATCCGGCCCAATCGCCCAACGTGCCGAAAAAGGTTGAAGAGACTGCCGCCTCCGTTTCAGCCGAACCTATCCCCTCTCGTACCGCAAGGGGTTTTCTCAAAGTTCAGGATGGCTGCTCAAGAAGATGTTCCTACTGCATAATTCCAAGCTTCCGCGGAAACAGCGTCTCAATCCCTTTCAACGATATTCTTGAAAAGGCAAGGCGTTTAAGAGACGAAGGCGGATATGAAGAAATCGTAATGACCGGGTGCAATCTTTCACTCTACTCATACGAAGGAAAGACTCTACCGCACTTGATAGACGCCCTCTCGGCGATTGGTGGCTTTAGGCTGAGGCTCGGCTCCATAGAACCTGGCGAGCAGGCGGGTGAAATTATAAACGCCATGGCCGCAAACGCAAACGTATGCAAGGCGCTTCACCTTTCCGTGCAGTCGGGCTCCAGTGGGATTCTCACCGCAATGCGCCGGCCATACCTTGCAAAGACCGTCGACAATCTCGCGGAAAAAACTCTTTCTCTTATGCCCGATTGCTCGCTCGGGTGCGATATCATCACGGGATTCCCAGGCGAAACGCAGCTTGACTTCATATCGACAAAATCCCTCCTTGAGCGTCACTTGTTTTCAAACGTCCACATATTTCCTTTCTCCGCCCGCCCTGGCACTCCTGCAGCCGTCATGCTCGGGCAACTTTCGAGAGAGGAAAAATCACGGCGCGCTCACGAGCTCTCGCGGATTGCAAAGAAAAACCGCTATGAATTTGCGGAGCGCTTTCTCGGCCGCACGGTGGAAGTTGCAGTGGAAGACGAATCTCGCCCTTCCGGATGGACAAGCGAATATCTATGGTGTACACTTAAGACTGCCGCGCGAAATATGTTCCCGCGAAAGTCTGTTAGAAAGATGAAAGTCATCGGCGTTTCAAAAGGCGCTCTTGAGGCTGTCCACGCCGATTCTTAAAAAGCCTTCTATCGGCGGATTTTCTCCACCTGCTTAAGAAAATCTTTGTCGCTCGTTCTTACTTCAACGCGCTCAGCCTTGCCTATCCAGCGCGCCATTCTAAGGTAATCGCACACAAACTTGTCGGCCCGATGAAGCCCCTTTCCTCCTGTGTAGGAAACGCGCAAGCGCCCATTCACCTTTGATGAGACATCGTGGCCGTCAAACACAATCCAGACAAAGTCTTCAGGATGTTCTTTTAAATGCGCCTCAGCCTGTTCTACAAGCTCGCTTCTGTCGCGCGCGGTGCGATTCGAACCGAGAATCATATTCCAGCCGTCGATTATTACAATACGCCCTTGAGGAGGAAGGTTTTCCAAATCCCTCTCTGCAAGAAGCGCCAAATCGAAATGAGCCTTTAGAGACTCCACTTCACTTTTCAGCGAGGCGTTCTCCTCTTTAAAGCGTGCGACCTCGGCCTTTAATTCGCGCAGATGGATCATTCGCGATGAAATGATTATATCCTGAGAACTCATGGCAGCATGGCAACGGCGTAACGATCGCGCCCAGAAAGATCCTTCAATATTTTTATATCGCTAAAGCCATACCCCTGCATCAAATGCTCAAGCGCCTCCCCTTGAGTATCTCCCATCTCAAAGAAAACACTTCCTCCGCTCTTGAGGAGATTTAACGCATCGGCCAAATAGCGATCGTAAAAATCAAGCCCGTTCGTTCCACCGTCGAGCGCAAGGCGCGGCTCGAAATCTTTTACGCGCGGATCTAAAGTTTCGCAGACATCGCTTTCAATGTACGGCGGATTTGAAACGATTATATCGACTGACTGCGGCTCGTCGAAATCATCAAGGCCATCCATCACGACAAATGACGCGCGCTCTTCAAGGCCGCACAGCGCCGCGTTCTCCCGCGCAAGCGAGACAGCATCCTCGCTGATGTCGGTGCCGAGGAAAACACCCTCTCCCTTATATTCAGAAGCGATAGAAAGGATTATGGCGCCAGTACCTGTTCCTACATCAACGACAAACGGCTTTTGCCCAGCATAAGAACGCCTGAGATGATCAAGAACAAGCGAGACGAGCCCTTCCGTTTCGGGGCGCGGAATAAGCGCGCGCGAATCACACTTGAGCGTAAGGCGCCTGAAATCCCACTCGCCCAGAATGTATTGAATGGGCTCGTTCTTCACAAGGCGGGCCATTCCGCGGCGCATCGCCTCAAGCTGGCGGGAAGTCGGCTCCTTATCAAGAAAATTAAAAAGCTCTCCCCTGTTGGACGAAAGAAGACGCGCGGCGAGCAATTCGCCCGCCGTGCACGCATCAGGCACGTTGCGAGAATCCAGATATTCCGCAGCCTTGTCTATAACCTCACGCCAAACCACAGGCTGAGAGCCTTATCTCCGGCCTAAAAGGGCTTGCGAGAAATCAGAATGGCATTTCGTCAAGCTCGCCCGCATCAAAGGCGACATCAGGCTCCGCGGGGGCGGGCACCGGCTCTGTTGAAGAACCGTCGGCATTGAGAACCTCAATCTTCAACGCCGTCAAATCGACAAAATACTGAACTCCGCGCGGACCTTCCCAACGACGCCCGTCGATAGCGAAGCGAACCTTTGCGCGCTGGCCTTTGCGCACTCCGTCGAGAAGTGAACAATTATCCTTCTTGAAGCTGAACTTGATGGGATTGGGATATTTGCTGGGGCTGTCGACATCGTTGCCGATGATGACATCGCGCTTCGTAAAGCCGCTTGAAAATGTCTGGACCGGAAGAACCTCGTCCACGACGCCTGTGTATTCGAAAATTTGTGACATTATTACTCCTTTATTTGTTTTTACATTACTGCATTATTTACATCTTTGAAAAAAATTCCACCTGTTTGGCGGCAAGAAGCGCGTAACCGTTTTCACTCAAAACGGAGCCTTCTGAAAAATATTTCGCCGCATCGGAATTCGTCAGCTTAAGAGACGCAATCTGATTAAGGCACTGAACCTTATTTTGGGCACACACTTGCTCGCAGATTTTTGAGAAGAGCGTCACTTTCTTGCAAAGCTCTCCGTCGCGAGGCGAGACAAAAGGCGTAAGCACCGATATTTTCGCGTTCGCGTCGACACGCCTGATTCTGTTTACTGCCGATGAGAACGCCGTTCTAAAATCTTTCTCACTTGCAGAAATATCCTCAACATCAATCCAGATAACATATGCGTTATACTTCTTGCCGGCGTCAAAAGGCGCATTGACAAGATTTTCGATCTTAGGCCTCCCCTTGGCGGAGGATTCAAACTTGCTTTCCTTCAACGCGAAAGTATCGACATCTACACCCAACTTGCTTGCCCAAATTTTCTTTGCCGCCAAGGAAGCAGGAGTGGACGCGGAACTTCCGCCAAAAAGCGCCATACAGGGGCGGCGCCTCTTTGCACGGTTTCGGAAGCCATCTATCGGGACAATTTCAAAATCGCAATCCTTGATATATTCAGTATCGGGATTCAAATTCCAACATACGAGCTTTGGCTCAAGAGAAAGCGCGGTATCACACCCCGCCGAACGCATAGTCCTTACCGTAGTTGATGTGCCGTCCTTCTTGCGCATGGTAATCTCATACCCGTAAACACGCGAAAAAGCCTTGTCGCCTTGCTCCACCGCGGGGAAGGAAACTTGAACCTTATCTTCAAAAGAGCCGTCCCACTTTTTCACCTTTATTGGTTTTATCTCAACCTTCGGATTCTCGGCGTAGGACGGCGGAAGCTTCGCATTAGCACGCGGCGCAAATGCGAATTCAGGCGCGGCTGGATTAACAGGAACAGGCACAATCCAATCATCCCCGATGGGCTTGTTTTTAGTAAGCTCCATACGGCGGACTGCGAGAAAGCCTTCGTGCACATCGACCACATACCCAGGATTGCAATTGCCAGCGCGGATATCGGCAACGCCTTCAGGAGTTTCAGCCCAGCCGCCATTAAAATTATTTTGGAGCGGCCAACTGTAGGAGAGAGAGCAAGTGCCGAAGCTGGTAAAATTACCTTGCCAAACGGCGCGCTCATCCGTAAGAGGCAGGTGAGAATGCCCCGAGAAACATACTGCGTTCGGGAAATCCTTGAGAACTTGCGTTGTGTATTTGCCGCAGTCAGGCCACCAGGCCTCATCCCCGTGACAGGTATTTTTCGGATGAAGGTGCTGAACGAAAAAGAAAGGCTTTGTCTTGCCAAGTTCTGCTGCATGTTCCTTCAAATAGCCGGGCAATTCAACAGCTTCATACTCTTGCTTTCCGCCAATACCGCCGCAACGCCAGTGAGAGCCAAGGAACCAGTAGCCCTTGATGTTCTTTGCAAAGAAAGGCGAATACTCTTCGCCGAAAAGCCTCTTCCAGACAGTTTCTTTCGCCCAGTAAACATGCTTAGAACGGAAATATTCCTCATCAATGACTAACTTGCCGTCCTTATCCTTCAGCGGTTTTCCGTCTTCACCTTTTTTCGCATAATAAGGATCTTTGCGGTGGCTCCATTCCGCCTGGTCGTGATTGCCCAGCACGAAGACATGCTCAACTTTCTCTCCGTCAGGACGCTTGCCGCCGGGGAATATCTCGTGCCACACTTTGGCGAAGGACTCAAGCTCGATAACAAGCCCTTCGTTTGCGATATCTCCTGCCACCACGACGCAATCGACTTTCACATCGCGAAAATGCTCAAGCGCCTTGCGCCACTTCCAAAGCTCGCCGTTAACGCCTGCGATATGCACATCAGAGACGACTCCAAAGCGTAATTTTCTATCTGGCGAAAGCGCGGCATACATCCCCTTGGGCGCAACAAACGCACCAGAGGCCGCCGTTATCATTGTAAGAAAATCTCTGCGCGATGATTTCATTGAGGTTTTCCTTTTTTATATTTGATTGATTAGTTTTTATGATAAATCCTGCTTTAAAACGCATTGTATGGAGGCGGAAAGAACGTATTGAGCCCCAGGCTCAAGCGTTCTGCCGCCAGGCCAATCGCTGACTGGCTCAACACAAACGAATTTGCGCCAATCATCCTTTTCAAAATCAGGAAGAGACGTTTCAGGCCCTGGATTCCATACAACCGCAGAATCATTCCCGGAGGAAACTAAAGCCGTAGCCCTTCCTATGCCGGAATCTATGACGGCGTATTCATGCTTAGGCGCTTCCTTCATTGCGAAAATATGGTCAACATCGCGGTTAAGCGCGAAATCGCCGACATGAGTCAAATCAGGCGTGCCAGTAAGGCCGTCAAAGAAGACTAACCCATCAAGCCCCTTAACGAGGGCTCCATCACGCTCACTCACGCGAAGGTAGGGGTGCAGCCCGCAGCTGAACGAAAAAGGCGTATCCGATTTATTGCGCGTTGAAAGAGACATATTGAGTTTCATCGTGACGGACACTGTATACTCAAGGTCAAAATCAAACGGCCATATCTTACGGGTTTCCTCATCAGATGAAATACCCAAAACGACTTCCGTCTTTTCTTCAGAATATTCGCTTGAACGCACCTCGAAGATCATCTTGCGGGCAAAGCCGTGCTGCGGAAGCTCCTTTGAAAAGCGATTGCCGAACTGCGGCCAGCACACAGGCACGCCTCCATGAAATGAGTCGCCGCGATTGTAATCTCTTTTTGCGGGACGGAATATTACAGGCCCCACACCCGTGGGCCTGTAATCAAGGATGTTTGCCCCAAGAAGAGCTATTTCCGCCGACCCGTATTTATTGGCGATGACTACATTTGGATAGCCGGCAAACCCTGGACGAAAAACTATTCTTCCAGGGGCACCAAACCGCGAATTAAGCCTCTCTATACTTTCTCTCATATCTCGTATATTATACTTATCGGTGAATAATATCACATCCTTTAGTTTTTCGTCAATGGAGAATCGAACCTCTCGATATGAGCTTCACCTGCAAAAAAAGCGTTGCCCCCGACATCAAGAGAGCCGTCAGGCAGAATCCCTCCGCAAATCCCGCGAGAGGGTGAGGCATCGTCATCCGTCTGAACTATCGTAAGATAAGTGCCTTTGAGCGCATCAAGAAGCGACACTCTCTCGTAAATAGCGCCAAAGCCTCCTTCTTTCCACTCATCGAAAATATGAGATAAGGATGAAAGTATCAAATCCCTTATGCGTTCTATAACGAGAAAGCTCTCATCGCACCCCAGAAGCGCGAGAGAAGTCGCACGCGAAGAAAACTCCTCGGGGAAAACTCTCTCACGAACATTAACCCCAATTCCCGCTATCACATTATCGGAATCCTTTTCGCAAAGAATCCCCGCTACCTTCCGCCCATTGACAAGAATATCATTCGGCCATTTTATGCGGCAGAGCCCTCCTGTTGCAAGTGAAAGCGCATTCGCCACGGCAAGGCCCACCACAAGAGGAAGTGTGGCGAGATGCTCAAGGGAAATATCGCCTGCGGGAAGAACTGCGCTCATCGCAAGATTTGTGTTGGGAGACGAAACCCATTTATGATCGAGCCTTCCGCGCCCCGCAGTCTGAAACGACGCGGTAAAAACATCCCAAGGCCGCGCTCCTCGAGCATCGAGATTCGTCGAGCGCGTCAAATCCTTATGGTGTATCTGCCACCTTCTCATCACGCCTCCAAAAGCGCACCCCCATCTACGGGAATTACGCACGATGTGGTAGTTTTTGCAGAAAGGAGAAAAGAAACAGCGCTTGCGACATCGTCGGCCGTGGGTCTCCCAAACGGAGTGGGCAGCGCCTTTTCCGAAAACCCGGGCGGCGGCATTACTGGACCAGGACAGACGGCATTGACACGCAAAACTCCTGCATACATCGCCGCAGCACGACGAGTATATTCAAGAAGCGCGCGCTTTGATTCGAGATACGCCCCGCCACCTTCACCGGCGGAGAGAACTGCGCAATCTACGATATTCACAACTGTTCCTGAGTCCGTCTCGCGCCCTCCCATAAGCATCGTGAGTTTTTGGGGAGAGATAAAATTCACCATCTCTATGCGCTTGGCAGTCTCTTCATCGACGGAAGAAGCATTATTGAATATCGCGGCGTTATTGACGAGCGCGTCAGGAGGCAGCCCTCCTGTCATCCGCAAAACCTCGGCATAGAGGCGGGCCGCTCCCATTGGAGAGGAAAGATCGGCTATAATATCCGCCCCTGCATCTGCCCTGTGGGAAGACGTGATGACGCGCCAGCCGTCCAAGCGCAGACGATTTGATATCTGAAGGCCCAGCCTCACTGTGCCGCCAGTAACAAGAACTGTCATTTTTTCCTCCTCGCTTTTTCTTTAGAGGCGATAAACACAAAGACGCGCTCGCTTGATGTTAGGCTGATTTTTGTAGATGATGCGCGGTTGGACGCGGCGCAGTAGAAATTCTTGAACTTAACTCCGTCGAGCGGCCAGACAAGACCTTTAGATGTCATTTGAGTTGTTGGAGACGGAGCAAAGACAGAAACGCCAGTCCCCTTCTCGGCACGCAAAACAGCCTCGCCCTCTACGGGATGAAAAACGCCGCAATCGGTCAGTATTGGAACTGATGCGTCAAGTGCGATGAAAATGTTCGCAATCGTATGGTCTTCGCGTTTGCCCGTAGCCCCAACGATAACGATATCGTTCCATAAATGAGCGCGGCAGAACGAGAGCGCCTTCGAGAGATCGTTCTCTTCGTCGGAACTCATCTCTATCGCGAAATCTGGAGGCGAAGAAAGAGAATCAAGGTCCCCAACGATATAATCGGGCCAGCGCGAAAAGCGGCGCTTGTAAGCGGCAGCTGCACCGTCGCATGCGATAACGCGCTTGGCGGCAAGTAGGACTTCCCACGCTTTTCCGCCACGGCGGGGAAAGTCGCCGTCGGCAAGCACGACTGTCAGATTCTTAACTTTCACGGCATTAATCAATCGTAAGCTTTCATATCGTTCTGGACGCGGCGTTTCGTAGCCTCGTCGGGAGCGACAACCACTCCTCGCAATTCGCACGGCGCCCAATGGTTGGTCCATGAAGTATCGCGGAAAGCGGCATCAAAATCAAGCCTATCGGGAAGAATATCATCTGTACTGCCGGCACGGCCATCGGGCCCGCAGGAATAAAGAATCGGAGTTCCACCCTCCGGCCGACGCGCATAAAAATAATCATGCCCCCACGGATCCTTGACGATATGATTCACGTACGGCCCATCCCACCCCGGATGGATCTTGCGGATGCGCCTTATTTCATCTGGTTTGCGAAATGAAAGAACTTGAAGCCCCTCCTCATCGGTGGGGTATTCACCGACATGGAAACGATAACGCCCTAGAGCTATGGAGAGCGACGTCATCGCCTTGCGCGCAAGAAGCTGATTTCGTTCAATGCGCTTCTTTCCCATCGTCAAGTTTCCGTTAAGTATCCCAGGGACGATAACGGAGCCAATGACAACAAGAAGGAGAATCGCAAGCACGTAAAACGCAGGCCCCTTTGTAAAGAGCGGCGGCCCACCGGTAATCTCCGCTTTTTTAAGCTCGTATTCGCGAGCTATTTTTTTTATCGCGAGATTTTTTTTACGGCGCTTCTCGCCGAAATTCGGATTTTTCGCCTTGAACTTTTTTTTGAGTTCGGAGTAGTCTACCATCGTGCAGAACCTCCTCAATCTATACGCTCTAAGAGAAGCGCCTCTTCCTGCGGAGCATCTGACGAAATGACGAATGCCTTAAAAAGCTCCGCCGCCGCCTTTTCAAGCCCATCGGGATCGGAAGACTTTTCAAGCGTAGCGAGGGGAGAACCTAAGGAAACTTTATCTCCCACTGCCACGGAAAGACGCACGCCCGCAAGAGGATCTATGCGATCTGTCGCCTTGCCGCGGCCGGCTCCAAGCGAAAGCGCTACCTTCCCGACTCGCTCGGCATCTATCGCCGAAACAAAACCTGAGCGCATCGCTTGAATACGATACTTGAAAACCGGTTTTTCAAGGAGGCGCGAAAATGCCGCAAGGTCGCCCCCTTGGGCGGCAACCATCTCAACGAATTTCGCTTTCGCCGCCCCCTGGGAAAGTTTCTCGCGGCACATCTCACGCGCCTGATCGATTGGCATGTTTAGCGCGAGCGAAACCATTTCCGCGGCAAGCTCAACAGAAAGAGCGCGCGCTTTTTCCACCGCCACCCTGCACTCGCCCGGAGAAAGCATTTCAAGAGCTTCTTCAACTTCGCAGGCATTGCCCACTGCATAACCTAAAGGCGCGTCCATCGAGGTTATAAGCGCGGAAGCCTTTCTTCCTGCGGCCTTCGCCCCTGAAACGAGAGATTGGGCAAGCTGAAGAGCTTCTTCCCTGCTCTTCATGAACGCTCCTTTACCGCATTTTACATCAAAGACTAAAACGCCTGCGCCCTCAGCAAGTTTTTTCGAAAGAATGGAAGCTGTTATCAGAGGGATTGAAGAAACTGTTCCCGTGACATCGCGCAGGGCGTAAAGCTTTTTGTCTGCAGGCGTTATTTCATCCGTTTGAACAGTCATTGAAACGCCAACCGATGAAATGACTTTTCTGAACGAATCAAGAGAAAGCGAAGCGTCATAGCCAGGAATCGTCTCAAGCTTATCTGCAGTTCCGCCCGTAATTCCCAAGCCTCTGCCTGTAAGTGACGGAACGGCCACGCCGCATGCCGCGGCGAGAGGCTGGATTACGAGAGAGAGCTTATCGCCCACTCCGCCCGTGGAATGTTTATCGGCGGTGGGCAAAGAAGTTACTCCCTCCCAGTCAAGAACGGCACCGGAGCGCATCATCGCCTCCGTAAGATCTGCCGTTTCGCGTTGCGTCATTCCTCGGCAGCATATCGCCATCGCAAGAGCGCTCATCTGATAATCAGGTATCTCGCCGCGGCAGAACCCCTCGATAAATTCACGTATCTCCGCAGAGCCCAAGGCGTGCCCCTCGCGCTTTTTATCAAGAATAAGTTTTACGGCAGTCATATCACGCCCCCACCATTTTCCGTATGCGTTCGACAGCTATCTGCAGGCTCTGCATCCTCGTCGCATAGCTTATGCGGATAAAGTCGCCCCCGCATTCACCGAACGCGGAGCCGGGAACGCATGCGACAGAATATTCTTTCAAAAGCTTCATCGCAAATTCTTCGCCCGTCATTCCTGTCGAGGATATCTTCGGGAAAATATAAAACGCGCCCTCCGGCATAAGCGTCTCGATTCCTATGGAATTGAGCGCAGGCACGAGCCAATCGCGGCGCTTTTTATATTCATGGCGCATATGCTCTACATCTTTATCGCCATGTTCCATCGCCTCTACGCCTGCCGCCTGCGAAAGAGTGGGCGCGCTCATGATGCCGTACTGGTGTATTTTCATCATCGCATCGATGACATCCTTAGGCCCTGCGGCGTAACCGAGGCGATAGCCTGTCATCGCCCATGATTTCGAAAACCCGTTAAGAACGATTACGCGGTCGCGATATTCCGGGAAAGACGCAAAGCTATCGAGAAATTCCGCCTCTTCATCGCAATAGACGAGCTCGCTGTAAACCTCGTCTGCAAGGACCACAAGGTCATGCCTATCGGCAAACTTGAGAATCGCAAGTATATCATCGGCCGAAAGCTTCGCGCCCGTCGGGTTGCAAGGAGAATTTATCAATAGAGCCTTCGTCTTGGCCGTCACTTTCTTCTCAAGAGCTTCGACCGTAAGCTTAAAGCCCTCTTCAAAGCGCGTCTCAACTGCCACGGGAACGGCATGCGCTAAGCGCACGGTGGGCGCATAGCTTACAAAGCACGGCTCGTGATAGAGAACTTCATCACCGGGCGAACATAGAGCGCGGATGGCTAAGTCAATAGCCTCCGAAACACCAACCGTGACGAGAATCTGGGAAGCGGGATCAAACTCGGCGCGGAAACGGCGCGATAGATAGCGCGAAATCGATTTTCTAAGCTCAGGCGTTCCAAGATTGGAAGTGTAGTGAGTGCCCCCGTCTTCAAGGCATGTTACCGCGGCGCGGGAAATATGCCACGGGGTGTCGAAATCAGGTTCGCCGACTCCGAGTGAAATAATATCCTTTGACTGTGCGACAATATCAAAGAATCTGCGTATGCCGCTCTTTGGAAGCGACTGCACATGCGGGGCTACTAAATCTCGTCGTACACTCATTTACCCTCCAGCATATCAGCCACCTTGCTTGCGGCATCAGGAACCGACATCTTCTTCATATTTGCCGCCATCTCCGCAAGACGCTCCGGATGGTTGCGATAATTCATAAGCAAACGGGAAACTTGGCGCGGAGCCAAGCGCGATTGATCGCCCTCGCTTGCAGCAAGCGCAACGGCGAACGCTTCCGCATTGTAATGCTGATGATTGCGCAGCGCCGTGGGAAGCGGAATGAGAAACGCCCCTTTACCGCAGGCGGCAAGCTCAAAGCATGTGGAAGCACCCGCTCGAGCGACGACGAGATCTGCAGAAGCGAACGCGGAGGCCATATCATCCTCAAACGCCTTGACGCGAGCGGGAATGGAAGAGCCCGCATATATTTTCGAGACATATTCCTCATCTGCTACGCCAGTTTGATGAATTACATAGAGCTTGCCTGCATCGCCGTTGCGTGCAAGCTCCGTATTCATCATCACGAGAGCCTTTGATAAAAGCATATTTACTGCATGCGCGCCTTGTGAGCCTCCTGTGACGAACACGACGAATGAATCGGGCGGAATAAAATCGAAACGCTTGCCCTTCGTTATATCCTCTCTTACAGGAAGCCCGGTGACTACCGTCTTTACAGAGTGAAGATAGCGCGCCGTCACGGGAAAGCTTATCGCAACTTTATCGGCAAAGCGAGAAAGAAGCTCAACTGCCTTACCAGGAACCGTGTTTGCCTCATGGAGAAAAATCTTCACGCCCGCCGCCTTTGCCGCGATAACGGGAGGCAAAGAGGAATACGAGCCCATAGCTATGAGCGCATCAGGCTTTTCGCGGCGCATCTGACGGCGACAGCGAAAAACAGAGCAAACAATAGAAAAAATGTTGCGCAGCGAAATCGGTTTTGCACCAGTCGAAAAGGAAGGCCCTTTCCATCTGCGCATCACGGAGGATTCCACATTTCTGCCAGAATCCCATACCGTCACATCATGCCCGCGCTTCACAAGCTCCTCAGCCACCGCCAACCCCGGGAAAGCGTGCCCTCCAGTGCCGCCGCATGCAACGACGATTTTCATTACCAATCCCTTTCATTCGGAGGCAGAGGGGCCTTTCTCATCCTGGCCTTCTTCTCCGCCTCATGTTCGTCGTTTCGCTCTTGCGCCTTTCTTAAAAGCGCATCAATCTCTTTTTCATCCGCAGTAGGCTCACTCTTTTCCTCCTCGCCTGAGCCTTCCTTCTCCTCTTCAGGCGGAGCCTCCTCCATATCACCCTGCTTCTCCTCAGGCTGATTTTCATTCTCCTTGCCGGAATCATCCTTGTTTTCCTGCTTTTTATCATTGCCGCTCTGAGGTTTGGATGAAGAATTTGATTTTCCCCCTCCTCCGCTGTTTTTATCTTTAGGGAGGAGTTCACGTATTTCATTGAGAATATCACATACTTTCTCCTGCTGCGGCGGGAGGCTCTTCTCGCAACATTCCAACTGAAGTTTTTCCGCCTCCGTCGCAAGAGATGATATCTTCGCCTGCGCCTCGGCAGTGAAGGGAGGAAGATTTGTATCACTCTGAGCTCTCTGCTCCCACGCGCGCGCCCAAGCGGGGAACTTGGCCCTAAACGAGCGCGTGTAATCGAGCGAATCATGCTGCCAATCGCGCCCGTTCACGGCCTCAACATCAAGAAAAGCGTTAGACTGCGCAAGAAGAGCCTCGTCAATGGCTGCTGGCGGAAGAATGGCAAGCTTTAGAAACCTTGTAAAATCATGCTCGACATCGCTTATCGCCCCATATGCATCGGCGCTCAAATCAGAAAAATCCTTTGCCGCTTTTTTCGTCTTAGCGGTAGCTTGGTTTATCTGATCTATTATGGTTGCCGCCTGCTCTTCATTGGTGACCGACTGCGCCACCGTTTCACGCACGGGATACCACACATCGGAAAGCGTCATTGCGCGTTTGGAAAGAGAATCGGAAAGCATCACGGCTCTCTTTGCGGAATTAGTCCTGAAAGACAAAGCCTCGCGTATGAGATTGCGCGCTTCGTATGCGGCAGAGCGCAACATCTCGCCATGGTCTTTCCCTTCAGCCGCTTTTAAAATGGCGTTTATGCGCTTTGTCTCGCGCTCCTCAAGAAGCCCGTCGATGGCACGCGTGAAATTTCTATTGGCCTTACCGTCGGAAGGCGCGGCCCTCAAGGCAATCTGCGCCGCCGCGGCCGCTTCTTCCCTGTCGCCCTTTGCATGGGAGAGAGCCGCAACAACTTCAGAAGCGCGTGCGCCGTGGCTTTTCGAAAGCATCAACGGGCGCAACACGCGAAGGGCATTGGTGTAATCGCCTTTTTCGTAATATGAAACGCCCTCGTTCCACACTTCCCCGTCGGTGCGTTGAGACTCGGCGGAAAGAATAAACGGAACGAGCACAAGAGAAAGCGCCGCTATGGATGAGCGAAGCGCCATCCTTAAACGGCACCTCCCATTTCATCAAGAATCGCGCGCGCGGCCGCTACAGGATCGGGAGCGGCGAGAATCGGGCGGCCCACAACGAGGTGTGTAGCTCCGTCGCGAACGGCGTCGGCAGGCGACGAGACGCGCTTCTGATCTCCTACGGCGCTGCCTTGCGGCCTTACTCCCGGAGTTACAAAGAGCGTTCCCGCCGGAAGCTGTGAAGAAAGCGCTCCTACCTCCTTGGGCGAGCAAACAAGCCCATGCGCTCCTGATTCAGTTGCAAAACGCGCCATCGCCACCACCTGCTCGGCAGGCGTGCGCCCGAGAACTCCGATATCTTCAAGGTCGCATTTATCGAGCGAAGTTAATACTGTCACCGCAAGAATCTTCGGGCCTGTGGGGCCGAACGACCTTGCAGCTTCTGCGGCAGCGCGGATCATTGCAGAGCCGCCGACTGAATGGATCGTCATAAGATCCACTCCAAGCGACGCGCCCGATTTGACGGCGCGCTCTACCGTGCGCGGAATATCGTGAAATTTAAGATCGAGAAAGATCTTCTTGCCAAGGTCCTTAACGGCGCGAACGACATCAGGGCCTTCAGCCGTAAAAAGCTCAAGCCCGATCTTGTAAAAACCTACACTATCGCCGATCGCCTTAACCTTTTCCACCGCCTCATGCCTATCCGACACGTCAAGCGCAACTATCAATTCCGCCATATCAATTCCTCCGTTTGAATCTTTTGGTATGTATTATACCAAAAAAAGAAGCTCCTTATACGGATCAGAGCTTTGACATACGGCGCGAACAACGGCGAAATTTTCAGCGCCCGCCTGGCGAACGGCGGGAAGATTAGATTTATTTATTCCACCAATCGCGACTGCCTGGTGGCGCGAAAGGCGAATCATATTGCCCATGGTTTCCAATCCGAGAGTAGGATCGGGAATTTCTTTGGTAGGCGTTGCGTATACAGGCCCAACTCCGATATAATCGACATCCTCATCGTTTGCGGCCGCCACCTGACTTAAATTATGCGTAGAAAGCCCCACGATTGAAAGCTGCGGGAAGAGCGAGCGGACTTCACGCGGCGACATATCGCCTTGCCCTACGTGAACGCCGTCTGCCTCCACCTCCGCCGCGATAAAAGGATCATCATTGACGATAAAGACAGTATCAGTTCCCTTTGTGACTTTCCTAACCTCGCGCGCCTCGCGGAGGATATCCTCACGCGAGGCTTTTTTCATGCGCAGCTGGATGATTTTAACCCCCGCTTTTACTGCCGCTTCTGCGCATTTCGCATACCCGACAACGGGGTTTGTCATCACGAGATAAAGGCCAAACCTTTTCATTTCGAAAGGTCCTCGCAAATTTGCTTTGCGATTTTCCTGCCGCTTTTGAACATGCCCCCGAAGATTGGCCCCATTCTAAAGCCGCCCTGCACATTGTTTGCCGCCATGCCGCTGGCGTAAAGACCGGGATAAAGGCGCTTTGTGTTTTCAACTGTCGTTCTCTCTCCATCTTCCATCCACATCGGCTTTTCGCCGAGGATTCCGCCTGTAGGAGAATCGATTTTCACCCCTGCCTTATTTACAGCCTTTGCGATAATTTCGCTCGGGTGGCCCGTTCCGTCAAGAACTGCACGCGCCATAATAACGATTGGGTCGACATGAAGGCCCATATAGGCTACGGGATTAGAATTAATCACCACTCCGCAAACTGTTCCGTTGTGAATTACGATATCTTCAACTTTTACGGCATTGAAGATAACGGCTCCCGCCTTGCGCGCACCGAAGACGAGGCCAGAGGCCATCTCGACGGAATCGACGGTGTGATATTCCTCATCGATCGGCTGAGTGGCAATTCCAAATTCATGGAGAATCGCCGCACCGTCATTTTGGACGACGACCTCATTCATGAGCATTCCGCCGCCCCAAGTGCCACCGCCGGGAGCAAGTTTAGATTCGAAAACGGCTACTTTAAGCCCTGCGAGAGCCAAGTCACGCGCAGCTACGAGGCCTGAGGGCCCTGCCCCTACAATTGCAACATCGACAGCGAGATGATTTTCAAGTTTCTTGAAATAACTGCGCACAATAGCGCCCGATATTTTTTCTTCCATATTCATGGACATTCCTCCGCAGGTATTACCCTGATCAGGTTTTACGGGTATTTCTCAGCATCCAAGCCCCTTGCTTGGCAGCACCCCGATATGATTTGTTAATTTTACCAAAATCCCCGCCCCTAATGCAACGGGGGGGGGTACTCGGTTACGGCCAACGCATTAAAAGCCGATCCTTCCCCTTTTGGGCCCCTGAATCGTTTTTAATGCGTTGGAAGTGTCTCAGCAACCAACAACCAGCAGCGCAGCA
>JAHBAE010000102.1 GCA_018384485.1 Kiritimatiellia bacterium | reverse complement strand
CTTCCAATACCTCGTCAAAGACCTCCGACAGGTTGATTGTGCGGCATGAACCTGACCCCTACCTCATTGGTGTTGCATAAAAATCTCGTTGCACCCTTTGGTGAAACGCAAAAAACAAGACGCGGGGATACCCCGCGTCCTAATAGCCTTTATTATCAAGGCTCCTTAGCCGAGAACGGCATCCTTAGCCGCCTTAGCAATACGGAACTTAACAACCTTCTTGGCGGCGATCTTAATCTGCTCGCCCGTGGCAGGGTTGCGGCCCATGCGCGCCTTACGGCTGACCTTGATGAGCTTTCCAAGACCGGGGAGAACAATACCCTTAGAACCCTTCGCGCCATCATAAGCGATAGCGAGAAGCTTATCATAGGCAGCTACTGCCTGCTTCTTGCTGATGCCGGCGGCATCGGCAATAGCGGCCATAATCTCGGACTTGGTGGAAGGAACTTTCTTAGCCATTTTTTGATCCTTTTGTTGTACGTTTTTAAGCACTCGGAAAACACTTTCCTTTGTGTTAGTTGTAATATATCAATATTTTTTCGATTTGACAAGTGGGTAAATTGTATTTTCTTAAAATTTCATGCACAAAGTGTTGTATGCGCCTTGAACAAAAAAATTAAATAAGACCCCTTCATACTGAAACGAAGGCGTCTTAGGAACTCAACTAATGGAAATTTGAGTTTCTTAATCGGCGTCGCCCATTGTGACGCGAAGAACTTCAGAAAGCGAAGTTAAACCGGAGCTTACCTTAAGCATTCCGTCTTCACGCAATGTACGCATACCGAGCTCTCTTGCACGCTGACGCAAAAGCGTTGCAGGCGCATGATCGAAGATGAGCCTCTGAACAGTGTCGTCAACTTTGAAAATCTCGAATATGCCCTTTCGCCCTTTATAGCCAGTCTTATGGCAACGCTCGCAACCAGTACCGTGGAACATGCGCTCAGGAGTCTGCACATTGGCACCGGCGGAAAGACCTTTGAGCATTTTCAAATCGCGCTCGGTCGGAGTATACTCGCATTTGCAGCCTTCGCAAATCGCTCGGACAAGACGCTGGGCCATCGCCGCGCGCAATGCGGAAGCAACGAGGAACGGCTTGCAGCCGATATCGAGTAGACGCGTAACCGCCGAAGGTGCATCATTAGTATGCAAGGTGGAAAACACAAGGTGACCCGTAAGCGCCGCTTCCATCGCAATGCCTGCAGTTTCCTCGTCACGAATCTCACCGATCATCACGATATTGGGAGCCTGACGAAGAATTGACCTAAGAGCAGCTGAGAAGTCGAGCCCGACATCCTTGTTCACCTGCACCTGATTGATGCCGCTCATCTGGTATTCGACAGGGTCTTCAACCGTAATGAGTTTTTTATCAGGCGAGTTGATCTGTCCGAGACACGCGTAAAGAGTAGTCGTCTTGCCGGAACCGGTAGGCCCGGTGACGAGCACAACGCCGTCAGGAAGTTTGATAAGACGCTCGAATGTCGTTTGGTCGTCGGAAAGGAAGCCGAGCTGCGGCAGACCGAGCGAGAGATTCGCCTTATCGAGAATACGCATGACGATTGACTCGCCATGGTTCGTGGGAACTGTACTGACGCGAAGGTCAAGATCCTTGCCGCCGACAGAAATCTGAATGCGCCCATCCTGAGGAATGCGCTTTTCAGAAATCTTCATTTTCGACATAATCTTAAAGCGCGAGATAAGAGCACCCTGAAGACGCTTTGGCGGCGAATCCATCTTGCGAAGCGCGCCGTCGATTCTGTACCTGACTCTAAACTCCTTCTCCATAGGCTCGATATGGATATCGGAGGCTTTGAGCTTGATGGCATTCGTCAAAATAAGAGTGGCAAGTTTAATTACCGGCGCGTCATCGCCCGTACCTTCATCGATGCCCGCAAATTCATCGCGCGTCGTGACGGTTTCAGCGCCTCCATCATTGGAATAGAGCTTATCCATCGCCGTCTTAACTTCATTGACGGGCGCGAGAACAGCCTCAACATCCTTGCCTTGGAAAACGTACCTAAGCGAATCTACCGCATCGTAACCCATCGGGTCAACGAGGGCTACCGTAACGGAAGTAGCGTTAGCAACAACAGGGACGACTCCATATTTCTTTGCTATATCGACGGGAACTTCCTTCGTCACTTCAGGATCGATGGCGTCGGCATTGACATGGCAATATTTAAGGCCGAACTGATCAGCGACAGTTCCCAGTACGATATCCTCATCAACAACTCCTCCTGCGAGAAGGACGTCAAGAGTCGTTTCGTTTTCAGCCTTCATTGACTCGCGGGCAGCATCTACCTGCTCCGTGGAAAGATACCCACGCTCTGTCAGAAGTTGAAGAACATATTCATCGTTGCTCGTCATAATGTTTCGTATTATACCAAAAAGAGCGAAGAAACGGCGTGCATGATAAGTGATTAGAAATATCAGCCGATCGAAGAGGAGACTTTGAAGACTGCCGTAAGAATGGCGATGGCGACAAACCCCACCACTCCTGCAATCGCTACAATCAAAATAGGCTCAAGCGCATTTGTGAAAGAGGCGATATTTCTATCCATCTCCTTCTGATACCTGCGCCCGACATTCTCAAGAGACGAGGCCATATCGCCAGCCTGCTCGCCGACGGCAAGCATATCAGTCATCATCCTTGGAAAAACTCCGCTCGCCGCAAGAGGACCTGAAATGGTAGTTCCGTCAGTGACGCGCTTGCGCGCTGTGGCAAGAGCATCGCCTATCACAGCGTTGCCGCACGTCTCCTCGCAGATTTTCAGCGCCTGGAGAACATTGACTCCGTTAGAAAGAAGAGTTTTTAAAGTATATGCCAAAGAGGAATACGCGCCTGAGGCGATTATGCCGCGAATAAGCGGAACTTTAAGTTTCCACGAATCAATGCGCCTTATGCCGGAGGGCGTCTTGCTCCACTTCTTGAACCAGACGATGGCAAGAAAACCTCCCAGCCCCATCGCCCAGCCGTAATTGATAAGAGCATCCGACATTCCAATTAGAATTCTCGTCGGAAGCGGAAGCGCAGCGCCCATTGAATCAAACACTTTCTGGAACTGAGGAATAATCCAAACAAGAGCGCCGATGACTGCGATAACACCGAAGCAAAGAACAATGACAGGATATGTGAGCGCGCCTTTAATCTTGCTTCGCATATTATCATCGCGCTCGTAATGATCGCCTAAGCGGCGCAAAACCTCAATCATCGCGCCTGAAGCCTCGCCTGCGCGGAGCATATTTGAAAAAAGCGGAGGAAAAGTCTTAGGATGACGCTGACAGGCATCGGAAAAACTTTCGCCTCGCACGATGGAATCGCAAAGATCCTGACAGACGTATTTCTGGGCGGTATCTCCCTCACCTTGATTTGCAAGCGCCTGAAGAGCCTGCCCGAGAGTCATCCCCGCCTCAAGAAGATCCGCAAGCTCAGAGACGAAGAGAAGCACTTCTACGCGCTTCATATCCGTCTTGAGCTTCGGCTGGCCGATCTGCATCGACCAAATAGAACCGCCGCTCTTAGATTTGTCTGCGGAGCGCGGTTGACGTTTAGGGGCGAAGACGGCCTCAGCTGGACTTGTTGAAGCAGTCTTTTTTTTCGCGTAACCCATCTTCGCCCCTCTTTTAAGTTTTTACTTGACCAAACGAACGCGGATTACCGCATCGCTCGCCTCAAGCGCATTGATGACATCTGCCGGAATTGCGGTATCGGTGTCAATAAGCGTGTAGGCGATATCACCGCGGGACTTATTGGCAATCGCATCGATATTCACTTTGGCATTGCCGAGAATCGAAGTGAAAGAGCCGATCATATTCGCCTCGTTCTTGTGGCAAATGGCAATGCGCCCCGCCTTCTTCGCAGGCCCGAGCGAGCATGCGGGATAGTTGACGGAGTTGACGATATTTCCATTTTCAAGGAAATCACGCATCTGCCTTACGGCCATAACTGCGCAATTATCTTCCGCCTCGGCAGTAGACGCGCCGAGATGAGGAATGACGATGCACCCCTTGCTTCCCGCCGTCGTTGCGTTCGGAAAATCTGTAACATACTTGCGCACCTTGCCGGATTCAAGAGCGGCAAGCATATCCTTTTCTTCGACGAGAGCGTCGCGTGCCGCATTGATGATAATTACGCCAGTCTTCATCATGGCGATCGCCTCGGCGTTAATCATGCCCTTCGTGGAATCGAGCGCAGGAACGTGAATCGTAATGAAATCGCAAGTCTGATAAATAGTCTCGACATCCTTGCAATGCTTGACCGAACGGCTCAAATTCCACGCCGCATCGATAGAAAGGTAAGGATCGTAACCGTAGACTTCCATTCCGAGCGCGACAGCCGCGTTTGCAACTTTCTGCCCGATGGCGCCAAGGCCGATAACACCAAGCTTTTTGCCTTCGATTTCAGTGCCGGCGAAAGCCTTCTTCGCTTTTTCGGCAGTTTTGCTGACTGCGGGATCGGCGGCATTCTGCTTAACCCAGTCAATGCCTCCGACGATATCGCGGCTTGCAAGGAGCATACCTGCGATAACAAGTTCTTTCACTCCGTTCGCGTTCGCGCCAGGAGTATTGAATACGACAATACCCTTCTTCGCGTAATCAGCGTGAGGAATGTTATTTACGCCAGCGCCGGCGCGTGCGACGGCAATAAGGTTCGAGCCTACTTCAAGCTCATCCATCTTTGCCGAACGGACGAAAGCCGCATTGGCTTCCTCCAATTTATCTGTACGCTCGTACTTTTCGTCGAGGTTGTTAAGCCCGCAAGCCGCAATGGGATTGAGGCAAGTGTATTTGTATTTCATTTTTCCTTCTTCCGTAGAGTTTATCATGGAATTTAGCCATCACGCATGACAGCTTTGTATATTATACCACAAAAGGGCGGCCCGAAACGGACAGCCCCTTTTTCACACGGCACTACTTTCCTTTAGTTACCGCATCAAGCTCGGCGAGCGCCGAAAGCGTGAGACAGCTGCAGTTAAGCCACCCCTTCAGAGGATCGTCGCGCTTCTCGGCGTTTGCATACTCCGTCGGGATGTAACCGCTCGGACGCTGTATGCGAACGAGCGCATCCGCAAGAGCGCGCGCCTTGGCGAGATCAAGCGGATTTTTCTCGGCGCGGTAGAGAGCGAGATATGTCCTGATCAGTTTCGCGTTCGAGGCGTCGACCGGCACATAGTAAACGTACTGTTCAAGCACGCACGGATAAAACCACTCGTCATATCGGTTCTGCTGGATTGTCGGATCGCCGATCGGAGTGTTTACTCCATGCCCATTCGCCGCGCAAGGCTTCTCCCAGCAGACGAACTGATCCTCGGCATAACGCAAAATTTCGCGAGCGACACCGATCCATTTCCCGTCCCCCGGAAAGCGCTCTAAAAGATAAAGCGCAAGCTCGCAGGCGGGATGCTTTGAAGGATTTTCGTACTTTGCGCAAAGTGGCGTGTCCTCGAACTGCCCTTCCCAAAACCAGTCCTTAAGAGGATGCGCTTCTATCCACGCGAACGCCTTGTCGGAGCACACGCGGTATTTTCCATCCCCGCATGCGCGGTAGAGCTTTTCAAGAAACGTAATTACGCCTGTAGGCTGCACTCGATTGTCGTTTAAAACCTTGCCGTCAGACTCGCGCAGGAGAAGCGGCCATGTGCCGTCTTCCTCCTGAAGCTTGATGTAAGTGTCGCCGATGCGACGCGCGGCATCGAGATACTTCGAATCTTTTATGCGATCGTAAAGCGCCAGATACGCCGCACCTACCTCACACGGATAGATGAGCATATTCTGACCGTAGCGCATCGCCCCCGCCTCGCGCTTGTCGGCATACGTCGGCGGCCAGTATTCAAGCGGAGAACCCTTAGCCTGTGAGATTGAAATAAGGTAATCAGCCGCTATGCGCGCAAGCTTAATCGCCTGCGCCGCGCGGTCGGGCCGTCTTGCGGCGTAACCGAGCATCCCTTGGATAAGCGCAGAGTGCATTTTTGCAGGATAGCAGTTGTGCGTATAGTTTGGGTCTGGCTTACCAGTCTTTAGAAAATACTGCGTCGCCGAGCGCTCGAAAATCTCATCGCCAAACTTCTGGATCGCCTCGGCGTATGAACGCGGAGCGCTCGGATACGCGCCTGGGCGAAACGGAGCAGAACGCCAGAACGTGCGCGAAAAGCGATCGCGCGGCCAATCGGGGATGCCGTGAACCTTGCCGTCCTTATCGACTGCCGAGACATACACCCATGCCTGCCCATCAGCGACATCATGCCATACAGGTGACAAAGAAGACTGTGATGAGGGCGCGTCAAAGACATGAATCTTACCCGCCGCGTCAAAAACGGTGAAGCGGTACTTTACGGTGCCGGGACCGCCTTTTGAAAAGTCGAACGCCGGAGGATACATAAACATCCGCGAATATTTATTCCAAAATTCTCTGCCTTCAACGCCGCCCGGACGAACAGCGTGCGAATAATCCTCGCGGGCAAGCTTTTCAAGATCGGCCAAATTGTTCACAGAAGAGGAATCAGCCGACACCCTAAGGACGGCACCAAAGCAAATACCAATGAGATAAGGTTTATTCATACCCATATAATACCATATTTTCCGTACTGCGTCTACGGCCAACGCATTAAAAGCCGATTCTTCCCCTTTTGGGCCCCTGAATCGTTTTTAATGCGTTGGAAGTGTCTCAGCAACCAACAACCAGCAGCGCAGC
>JAHBAE010000101.1 GCA_018384485.1 Kiritimatiellia bacterium | reverse complement strand
GCTGCGCTGCTGGTTGTTGGTTGCTGAGACACTTCCAACGCATTAAAAACGATTCAGGGGCCCAAAAGGGGAAGGATCGGCTTTTAATGCGTTGGCCGTATATCTGCCGCTGTCGCCCCTTGAAGGGGAAGGGCTCTTTTTGGTATAATATATGAAATTTCTACAATCACCGAAATAGGAGAAGATAAAATGTCAATGATGAAGGGGTTTTCGAATGCGTTCCGCATACCCGAACTTCGTAAAAAAATACTTATAACGTTGGGCCTCGTTTTCGTTTGCCGTCTTGTCGCGCAGATTCCTACACCTGGCGTTGATTGGCGTACGCTTCAGGAAATTGTCGCCAATTTCAAAGCTCAGTCTGGCGGCGGCGGAATGCTCAATCTCTTCGATGTCTTCACGGGCGGTGCTCTCGGTCAGTGCGCTATCGGCTTCCTTTCAATTTGGCCTTACATTTCTGCGCAGATCGTCATTCAGCTTCTTTCGTCGGTAATTCCCACTCTTGAGAAACTTAAAAAGGAAGGCGAGTCCGGCAGGCAGAAGTTGGCGCAAATCACGCGTTGGCTTACAATCTTCCTCTGCGTTGTCCAGTCTTGGGGTATCGCTACTGCCCTTAGCCATCCTTCGGCCCTCGGAAGCGATTTCGCCAATGTTCAAATCGTTACGAATCCTGGGCTTGGCTTCCAGTTGATGACTGTAATCGGTATGACAACGGCCTCTCTCTTCGTGATGTGGATTGCTGATCAGATTACGACATTCGGCATCGGCAACGGCGCCTCGCTCATCATTATGATCAACATCACCTCGCGTCTTCCTCACGCGCTCATCAGCGCTTGGGAGCGTTATTTCGGTCTCGCAGGCGTTGATGCTTCCGCGCCTCTCGCTGAAATGCCGATTCTCGTGGCCTTCTTCCTCGTGGTTGTTATGGGCACTGTAATGCTTACGCAGGGTGTGAGGAAAGTTACAATTAACTCCACGCGTCGCAGTGTCGCTGGCGGTAGCTCCTACGGTATGCGCCAGACGTTTATGCCATTGAGAGTCAACTACACGGGCGTTATGCCTATCATCTTCGCGCAGCCTCTTATCCAGTTGCCTTCCGCGTTGATTATGAAGTTCACTGCTTCCGGTACGCGCATTCATGATTTTGCTCAGCGTCTCGGAAATCCCGACAGCACGCTTCATATCGTCGTTTATGCCGTTCTTATCATGTTCTTTGCGTTCTTCTGGGTTGCCACTCAGTTCAACGCCGTTGATATTTCTGAGAACCTCAAGAAGGATGGCTCTTATATTCCTGGAATCCGTCCCGGTCGCGCTACGGCCGAATATCTTGATGATATGATGACGAAGATCACTCTCATCGGAGGTACTGGTCTTTTGATTGTCGCGCTTATTCCTATGATTCTTATGGGCTGGATGCATATTCCAGATGCAATTGCTTCCTTCTTCGGCGGCACTTCGCTTCTCATTATCGTAGGTGTTGCGCTTGATACGCTCCGTATTATGGAGTCGCATCTTTTGGTGCGCAAGTATGACGGCTTCCTCTCTCACGGCACGCTTCGTGGCCGCGGCGGCGTGTAAGAATGTTTCATATCTTTCTCGCACGCTTTTGCGAGAGAAAAAACGGTCGGAGTTATTCCGGCCGTTTTTCATATTTTCGATATCTTAGGTGGTATTTCTTTTTCGGGATTGACGGAACGGGTAAAGAATTGATATTATTCGCTTTAAAAAATAAGTTCATCTCCAATACGAAAGGTAGAATCTTCTCTTATGAGAAAAAATAAGATAAGTATTGTTGCGTCTTTTTCTGTGGCCGTTCTTGCACTTGCCCAGTCTCATGCTCAGACGTGGCCGAAATTAGATGATTCCGATTCGTTTTTCTATGAATCGATCTACGCTCCTCGCGTCGTTGCTATACAGCCGAACCATACTCACAAAGAAATGGTCGTGATGAGTGATGGCGAAATTCGATATTACGGAAGCGATTTCATAAAAGGTAAGCCGAGGCGTGTCTATCTTTCCTCAAAAGATAGGGGGCTGTCTTGGAAAACGAAATTAGTTCCTGAGGGTGATCTTGGAGCGATGGCAAAATGCCCGTGGGCAAATTACTATCTTTCTGTCGTTTACCCAAAGAAGAAGGGCGGCTTCCTGCGCTGCGTGCGCTCTGAGGATGGGCCTGTCGGCAAGAAAGGTGTTAAATGGACTGATACGACGTCTCGTTCGCTTAATTTCTTTCGCCCAGTGCAGCCGCTTGAAAAGTCGAAAAAATGGATAATCGCCGGCGCCCGCACAATAGACGGCGTGGAGAGGCCTGCGCTTTCCATCTCCGAGGATGATGGCGAGACATGGCGTGAGGTTGTGGTGACGAATGCTGTTTCCGCAGATAAAATCGTCTATCACGACAAGGCTCTCAGGTGGAATAACGGCTGTTGCGAGCCTACAATCGTTGAACTTGATAACGGCGAGCTTCTTATGGCTGTGAGGGCAAGTTTTAGGCATCACTATCTCTATAGGTCAAAAGACGGCGGGTACACATGGACCGGTCCAGAAGCAGCGCCCATGTTTTACGCGTCAAATACAATGCCTACCTTCTTGAAACTTAAGGACGGGCGAATTCTTTTCTTCTGGAACAATACCGAACCGTTGCCAAAGCGTGATTCTAGCGAATATCCTGAATTGATTGAAAAGGAGAAGCAGGGTAGATGCGAAACTGTCTTCACGAATCGCGATGCGCTTCATGCCGCTATTTCGGAAGACGGCGGCGAGACATGGATCGGGTTTAGAGAAGTGGCTCTTAATGAAATCCGCAACAGAGAGGATTTTCGAGAGTACCGCAATGTGCCAACGCGCGAATACGACAAAAGTGTTCATCAGACGCAGCCTATCGAAATGCCTGGCGGAAAAATTCTTTTGCCTTACGGGCAGGGTGCGGCCGCGCGTATCTGCATATTTGACTTGAAATGGCTTTATGAGACCGATAGGTTTGACGATTTCCGCAACGGGCTTGAGGGTATTTCAAATCACTTGTACGTAAAGTCTCTTAACGGAAACATTAGAGGATGGAACGGCCATTGTGCATTCAATCGCATTCCGGGCGCCGTTCTTAAGCGCGAGCCAGATACCGGCCCGTCGACTGCCCGCGAAGCTTTGCATCTTTGCAGAATTCGCGACGAGAGGCTTCATTCCGACAAGCAAGGAATAGTTTGGAATTTCCCTGCGGGCCTTACTGGGCGAGTCGAGATTGAGTGTCGTATCGACGGTGAGGGTTTTCAGCTTGCATTGTGCGACCACTGGTTCAATCCGTGCGACGATTTTGTAGGAGAGGATTCGGCGTATGCGCTTGATGTGACGGCGCAATTGCTCGGTGGTGCAAATAAGTGGGTGAAATTGTCTCTTACGTGGGACTGGCAGTCGGGAGAGGTGTATTTCAAGTGTGGTGATATAGTGCGCAAAGGTTCTCTTCGTACCGATGGCAAATCTCCGTTTGGACCATCGTATATTCATCTTCAAACTCTTGCCAAAGAGCATGACTCGAAGGGCGTTTATTTCCGTTCCTTCCGCAAGACGGCAATCAAGGCTCCGGTTTCGCCCTGACGATTTATGCCTGCGCGGTAAAAGCGCGATCTTTGTACTCGTTCGGTCAACCCCGCTTGCGGGGTGTTGACCGAACGAGTACGCGATCTTTAATTCCGCAGGTTGAGAGGAAGTCTGAGTTGTGCTATAATATTGACTAATGAGAAAAGGACAGACGATGGTTGAGTATGTGATAGTCTTCGCGGCGCTTCTCGGTGTCGTTGCTGTTGTTTACTCTTTAGTGGGTGTTATCTCAAGGTATTCCGTGCGTTCGGAAAAGCTTGTTTCAAGCGAATATCCGTAAAGCACAATGTTTTTCTTCCGGCAATAGTCGGATAAAGAAGGGAGAAGAAATGAAAAAATCGAAAAAAGGTCAGACGATGGTCGAATACATAATCATCATCGCTCTTGTCGCAATCGCAGGCATTGCGGTGTGGACGTATTTCGGCCGTGCGGCAGCCAAGAAAGTTGCGGGCGCAACCGAGGCCTTATCATCCTCTGAGGGCTCCAGCGCAAAGAGTGCGGCTGAGTCAATCGGAGAGGATTCCATCAAGAAACTCGGAGAGTAATGTGGCCCGTCGCGGGCAGGCAATGCTCGAGGCGCTTCTCGCCGTTTGCCTGATAACGTCCGCGTTTCTCGCGCTTTTCAAGTTATCGCACATGTTGACGGGGAAAATTCTCCTTCAGCATGCTGCGATGCGTGTTGCGCGGGCGCGCTCTGTCGGGTTTAATGCGTTTATGTGCACGAAAGCGGCGCGTGTGTCTATGATCCCCGTCGCAGGCGAGCGTATCTGGCCTGTGGGGGAGGATGCTATAACTTGGGACGAGGAGATTTGCCGAATTTCCGATTATCTTGCCTCTCCCGACGATCCCCACGCAAGAGCGATTCTTGAATACAGAAATTGGGGGGATCTTGGTGTAAATTACGGTGACGGAACTTTTTCCTCCGTTTCTCTTAAAACCGATTGGTTCGACCTTTCAGGCGAAGCTGGTGTTGAGCGGCATGCTCCTTTTTATTTGAAGGATCAAGGCTTGTGAAATTCCATCGCGGTCAAGTCTCAGTTTATTTGGCTTTAGTCCTTTTGGCCATCATCATGCTCGTCATGATGAATGTCGGCGTGTTCCTTGCGGTTTCCGCGAAAAACAAAACGATGAATGCGGGTGATGCCGCCGCAATAGCCGTTGCGAAAATGCAAGGTGAGATTTTAAACCGCATCGGCGTTGATAATGTTCTTCATTTGAAGGCGGCTTTAGCAGGGGATGTAGAGAAATGCGCCGAGATTGAGACTCGCCAGTTGAGGTCATGCTTTCTCGATCCTCTTGAAGGCATAAGAATAGGAAGTGAAGCTGCTGAGGCAAACGGCATAGAAATTGACGATGGCATGGCTGAGATTCTTTCTCGCCACGTAAGAGATATTCGTCTTTATTATTTAACTAATCCCAGATTGTATCCCGAGCCGTGGGAAGGAGCTTGGGAAGAGTATGCCCAGCGCCTTGAGCTTGCGATTGCAGGCGGTGTTCGCGCAGGCCCCGATAACGCAAATTTCATGAATGGCGCCAGAGACCACCATCTTATTGATAAAGGTTTCTACGAGGCTGTGCTCGGCAGAAACTGGTGCTGGTTTAAGTTTAACGCTCCAGGTCTTATCTCTTCATATTCCTCTTTCCGCGATTGGGCGCCTCTGCCGACTGACGATGATGAGACGCGGCGAAGAAGCTGCGTCAATAGCGAAATATATTCTCTTCATCTTACCATCCGCTCTGGGAGCGCGCTTGAACTTCTCGGCACCAATCTCGTGATGAAGCTTACCGGTGCTACGATTGAGGAAATCGCGCTTGCGCCGCTTTTGAGCGATAGGAATCAAAAATGGTTTTTCTATGATGAGAACCATTGGCGCAAGTGGTGGGAGATCGATCCTTCCGGGCCTTGGAATTTTCCTGTGTTCGGTGAGGTTCATCAGCAATACGACATAAGAGGGGCCGCTGCGATCTGCCGCGTTTCGCGCGAAATACCCGCTCTCGTTTCAGGCTCGCCCCGTACGGGCGTGTGGTCGGCTGCGGCAAAGCCTTTCGGCGCTGTCGAAAACGAAGAAGGCGAGGTGGACACCGTAGTATCTTTGAATAATTTCGTAACTTCTGCTTTTTCTTCCTCTCGCCTTGTTCCGCTTGACAGTGTGGGTGGAAAGTGTCTTTCTACGGCCGATCCCGTTTGGATGAGGCATATTATGGAGCATCTTCCCGATTACGCTTTGCACGGGCCGAGGCATCTTTCAGATTGCATGTATTGCTCTGCGCTCGTCATGTGGGAACGCGATTCGTTCCGTAGTACAGGGAGAATATGGCTTAAATACCACTCTGACGATTGTGTTCGTCTCTCGCCAGGTCCAGGCAGCGGAGGAGGTACAAATCATGGCCACTAAACGTAGGGCGCAGGCTCTTATCGAGCTTGCCGTCGGGATGTTTGCTTTTGCTCTTGTCATCAGCGCGCTTTTCACATTTACTTTGTGGATTGTAAAGTCGCTGAAAATGCAGAATTCTCTCAGGACTGCGGCTTCCACGCAGACTGATACGGTTAAGATCACTACATTCGGCTCGGAATATCTTTTCGGCACGGAAACGATCAAGATAAAAGAGTCTGTAAAAATGCCGAGGATGGAGATTGTTCAGCCGCAGTGAGAGATGGAGAAATTTCAGATGGAAAAGATGGCAGAAAAAAATTCAAGGTTAAGCGCGCTTCTTTTGAAGGCTTCCGAGAGGAATCTCGATTCCGTTCTCGTTTCCTCTCCGTCCGCATTGCGGGCGCTTACAGGTGTCGATTGCGGAGAAGCCGTCCTTGAAGTTTCGCGTAATAGCCGCGGCAGTTCAGTTTCAATCTATACTGATTTCCGCTATGTATCAACGCTTCACCGCACTCTTCCTGATATCAAGGTGCGCAATGTCCGCAATATTTCACAGATCAAGCCGCACGGGAAAATGGTCGGCTGTGAAATGTCAGTTCCTTACGGAATCGTTCTTAAATGGCAGAAGAATTCCCCTGCTTCTGAGTTCGTTGATTTTTCAGCGGAGCTTCAACAGTTGCAGGCAGTTAAGACGGAAGATGAAATTTCTCGTTTAAGGGCGGCGGAAGAGTTGACTTGCGAGATCTGGGAGGAAGCGCGGCGTAAATTCCGCCCTGGCATGACAGAGCTTGAGATGGCGCGAATCATTCGAATTCTCATGCTGGAGAAGGGTGAAGGTGAAGCATTTGATACTATCGTCTGCGTGGGCGCAAACGCGGCGGAGTGTCATCATGTTCCAGATAATACGCCTTGGAATGGGCGCGACGGAGTGCTCGTCGATATGGGCGTAAAGCTTAATGGAGTTGCGAGCGATCTTACACGCAATATTCTTCCTAAGCGCCTTTCGCGATTGTATCGCACAGTATATTCTACGGTCCTTGAGGCGAATCTGAAAGCGATTGAAGCCGTAAGGCCTGGCATTACATGCAAGGCTCTTGATAAGGTGGCGCGCGATATTATAAAGAAGGCCGGTTTCGGCAACGCCTTCGGCCACAGCTTAGGTCACGGTGTAGGATACGAGGTTCATGAGTCTCCTTTCGTTTCAAAGCGTTCTTCTCAGGTTCTTGAAAAAGGAATGGTTTTTACGATAGAGCCAGGGATTTACCTTGAAGGCAATCTCGGCGTACGTATAGAAGATCTCGTTCTTGTGACAGATACGGGTTGCGAGGTGCTTTCGCGTTCGGCAAAGTAAATGGTATAATATCTAACAATATGATTTCAAAACTCGTTGTGATCGCCGGCTCCGGCACTTATCCGGAAATGATAGTCAAAGGCGCTAAGCGCGCAGGCGTCTCTCGCGTTGATGTCGTTGCCGTTAAAGGGTCAACCTCGCGTGCCACATGCGCCGCGGCCGATAACGTCTACCGCATTTCTATCGGTGAGATAGCCTCGGCAATCCGTGATGTCGGCGCGCGCGGGTATGACGGTCTCGTCCTTGCGGGGCAGATAAATCCGCTTTCTCTTTTCAGAGGCCGATTTGATGAAGCTACGAAAGAAGCTCTCAAGTCTCTCCCTGTAAAAAACGCCCATTCAATTTTCACGAAGCTTATTGAAATGTTCGAGGAAGCGGGCTGCAGGGTGCTTCCCGCTTCTCTTTACATGGATCCATGCATCCCTGGCGAGGGCGTTCTCACCAAGCGTTCTCCTACGCCTGAAGAACAGTCAGATATTAATCATGCAATGGCTGTCGCCGCCGATATGGGAGTTCATGATGTCGGGCAGACCGTTGTTGTAAAAAGCGGAATGGTTCTTGCCGTGGAAGCGTTTGAAGGCACGAACGCCGCGATAAAAAGGGCGGGCAAACTTGGCGGGCGCGGCGGAGTTATTTTCAAGGCCGCCCGTTCAGGGCATGATATGCGTTTTGATATTCCCGTCATAGGGCTTAAGACGCTTAAAGTCATGAAGCGCGCCGGCGTAAGTGCGCTTGCGTTTCAGGCGTCTCGCCTTATTATGCTTGATAGGGAGAAGGTTCTTTCTTTCGCAGACAAAAATTCCATCGCGCTCGTCGGGATTGATTCCGGGCTTCCTCCCGCGCCTACAAGAGTATGAAAAAGCTTCTTCTTTTAGCAGGCGAACAGTCGGGCGTGATTTATTCAGAACGCATTGCCGGACGCGTCCGTCAAATGTATCCTGGCGTTGAGATACGAGGATATTCCGATTACGGTTTTTCAATCGCAGACCTTGCCGTCTTCGGTTTCTGGGAGGTTTTAAAGCGCATATTCTTTTTCATGAAAGTGAGAAAGACGATGGAGAGGGCGATTGACGAATGGCGTCCCGATGCAGTCTGCACAGTTGACTATCCGGGGATGAATCTGCGTCTTTGTTCTTACGCGAAGAAGAATGGCATCCGCGCCGTTCATGTAGTATGCCCGCAAGTATGGGCGTGGAGGAGCGGAAGAATTCCGAAAATAGAAGCCTCTCTTAATGCGCTTTGCTGCTTTTTCCCGTTTGAACCGCGTCTTTTTACGCCTTCCTTCGCGCATTTTATCGGTCATCCTCTCGTTGAAGAGTTTTCCTCGTCGGCAAGCGTGGAGAGGGAGAAAAAACTTGTCGCACTCATGCCAGGCTCACGTCTCGGCGAAATAAGCCGCATTCTCCCCGTGCTTCTGGAGGCGGTAAAAGGCGTTGATTGCCGCGTTATTGTTCCGGCCGCGAATGAAAGGGCGAAGACCCTTATTGAAAAAATCGTTTTAAAAAGTTCTGTTCCCGTTGAAGTGCGCCTTGGAGGAGCGAGGGATGTTCTTTCTCGCGCTGCGTGTGCAGTGGCGGCAAGCGGCACTGTAACTCTCGAGGCGGCTTTGGCGCGCTGCCCTACGATTCTCGTGTATAAAGTCGGTTCTGTTCTGGCCTTCTTTGCAAGGCGCGTACTTAATATTAAGCATGTGGGCCTTGCCAATATCGTTTGGGAAAAATGCTCTGAAAACGCTGATTCTCAAGCAGTAACTTGCGATAGGAGCGTATGGGGCGGCTATCCAATGGTTGAGCTTCTTCAAGAGGATATGACGGCCGATTCTGTCAGAAAAGAGTTAAAAATGCTTCTTTCTGACGATTTGCGCCGAAAAGAGATTGAAAAAAGGCTCTCAATGATAGCTGATTTTTTACGTCTTGATGGAGATTCCATAACAAAAATAGTGCGGTTTTTGGTATAATACCGCATATATGAATTTATTGAAGTTGCTGTTTGGTACAAGGAACGAACGTGAGCTGAAAAAACTCTGGCCCATCGTCCGTCAGATTAATAGTATTGAGCAAGAGTATCAAGCTAAAGGCTTTGCCGATGAGGATTATCCTGCGAAGACTCAGGAGTTTCGTGATCGCGTTGCTAAAGGCGAGTCGCTTGATTCTATTCTTCCCGAGGCGTTCGCTCTTGTGAAGAACGCGTGCCGCCGTCTCGTTGGGACGACGGCCGAAGTGTGCGGGCATACCCTCACATGGAATATGGTTCCGTTTGATGTTCAGCTTCTCGGTGGCATCGTGCTGCATCAAGGAAAGATTTCCGAAATGCAGACAGGCGAAGGTAAAACTCTCGTCGCAACGCTTCCGCTCTATTTAAACGCCCTTGCAGGCAAGAACGTCCAGCTTGTCACGGTAAACGATTATCTCGCCCGCCGTGACGCTACTTGGATGGGTCACCTCTACAAATTCCTGGGCCTTACCGTTGGGTGCATCCAGAATTCCATGGATTCGGAAGAGCGTCGCGCCCAATATGCCTGCGATATCACTTACGGAACGAATTCAGAGTTCGGTTTTGACTATCTTCGTGATAATGGCATGGCGCAGCAGCCGGAGCAGGTTGTGCAAAACGGTCACAATTTCGCGATTGTTGACGAAGTCGACTCAATTCTCATCGATGAGGCGAGAACGCCTCTTATTATTTCCGGTCCAGCTACGATTTCCACTAGCCACGTCTACATTGAGCTCAATCCTCTCGTCAGTTCGATTGTGCGCGTTCAGACATCGCAGTGCAATGATTTCATCCAGCAGGCTAAGAAGGCGATTGAATCAGGCAATGTCCAGCTGTTTAAAGATCGCATCTATCAAGTATACCATTCGATGCCTCGTCATAAACAGCTTATGCACATGCTTGAAGAGCCTGCCTTGCGTAAGCATCATGAAGATGTCGAGATGCAGTTCCTTTCAGAGGTCTACAAAGAGCATGCGCGTGAGCTGAAGGAAGATCTTTACTTCACTATCGATGAGCGCACTCGTGAAGTAGCTCTCACTGATAAGGGTTGCGAAAAAATCTGCCCTCAAGATCCGCAGCTTTTTGTTCTGCCCGATCTTGCCGCGCAGATGAGTGCGATTGACGGCGACGCCACTCTTACAGAGCAGGAGCGCATTGAGCGCCGCCGCGATACTCAGGCGGCATTTGTTGAGAAGTCTGATAGAGTCCATGTTGTCGATCAGCTTCTCCGCGCCTACTGCCTTTACGAGCGTGATGTAGACTATGTCGTTCAGCCTGATGAAAACGGCGTGGGCCATGTTTATATCGTTGATGAGTTTACGGGCCGCGTTCTTCCCGGGCGTCGTTGGTCTGATGGGCTTCATCAGGCGGTTGAGGCGAAGGAAGGCGTTGAAATTGAGAAGGAGTCGCAGACTCTCGCCACAATTACCATTCAGAATTATTTCAGGCTTTATCGCAAGCTTTCCGGCATGACCGGCACTGCGGAGACTGAGGCTCGCGAATTTCGCGATATTTATAAGCTTGATGTAGTTTCAATTCCAACGAATAAGCCGGTAAACCGCAAAGACGGCAACGATCAGATTTATCGCACCGAACGCGAGAAGTTCAAAGCGATCATCGCCGATGTAAGCCGCCGTCATGAGCTTGGCCAGCCTGTGCTTCTCGGCACGGTTGAGGTTGCGACGAGTGAAGTTCTCTCTCGCATGCTCAAGATCGCTCACATTCCGCACGAGGTGTTGAACGCCAAGAATCACGCTCGAGAGGCGGAGATCGTCGCTCTTGCCGGCATGAAGGGGGCGGTTACTATCGCAACTAATATGGCAGGTCGCGGAACAGATATTAAGCTTGGGCCTGGAGTTGCCGAGGTTGGCGGCCTTCATGTAATCGGTTCCGAGCGCCACGAATCGCGGCGTATCGATCGCCAGCTTCGCGGTCGCTGTTCGCGTCAAGGCGATCCTGGCGGCTCTCAGTTCTTTATTTCGCTCGAAGATAAGCTTATGCGGCTTTTTGGTTCTCAGCGCATTTCTGGGATTATGCAGCGCTTGGGGCTTAAAGAAGGCGAAGTTATGGAGCATAAATGGCTCAACCGTTCTGTTGAGACGGCTCAGCGTCGCGTAGAGCAGCAGCATTTCGCAGTGCGTAAGCGCACGCTTGAATACGATGATGTTATGAACAAGCAGCGTAGCGTCGTCTACGAGCTTCGCTCCCGCGTTCTGAACGGTGATGCGGCGTCCGTTCACAATCTCATCATCGATGTGATGAACGACCTTGTCATGACTCAGGCGGAGAAGCTTCTTTCCGTCGAGAGGGAGGGCGATCTCGCTGAATTTATGAGCTGGCTTGGGATAACTTTCCCTGTGACAGTTTCCGAGGAGGAGATTAAAAAGCTTATCGGCAAGCCGGAAGAGGCGGGTGAGCTTGTCATGAAGCGCGTTATTGATGCGTACGAGACAAAGTGCGCTTCGGAAGATCCTGAGACTCTTCCTTATATGGAGCGCGGCGTGTTTTTAAGCGTTATCGACCGCGAATGGCAAGATTACCTCCGTGCGATGGATGATTTGAGGCAGGGCGTCAATCTTCGCGCGTACGGTCAGAGAGATCCTCTTATTGAATATAAGAAAGAGGCCTTTGAGATGTTTGAAACTCTTATGGCCACAGTCAAGACAAAAGTCGTTTCGGCTGAATTTCGCAGCGCAACGGCGATGCGCATGCAGGCGATGTTCAATATGATGGAAAGCTCTAAGCGCATCACGACCAATGCCGAAGAGTTTGATTCTGATAATGGAGAAGTCAAAGAGGAGTCTCCACGTAGAGTTTCCAACAATGAGACTATCGGCGATGTTTTCGCTTCGATGATGTCGAGCCAGGCGTCTGGCAGAGCAGCTCATGCTTTGGCCGCCAATTTAGCGCCGGCAGTGCATAGCGGTCCGTCTGTCGGAAGAAACGATCCGTGTCCTTGCGGGTCTGGTAAGAAATATAAAAAATGTTGCGGGAGGGATTTATAATGACTACAGCCGTTATTTTAGCCGCAGGCAAGTCTACCCGTATGGGTGACGGTGTTGATAAAGCCTTTCTAAGTCTCGTTGATCGCCCTGTTGTTGCGTGGAGCCTTCAGGCTTTTGAGCGTTGTGCTGATATCGACAGGATAATCCTCGTTGTGAGGAAAGATCAGATTGTTGCATCTAAGGCCGTTGCAAGGATGTTCGGAATATCCAAGCTTCAGGCCGTTGTTGCTGGAGGAGCGAAGAGGCAGGATTCCGTTCTTGCGGCTCTCCAAGTGTGCGAGCCTGATACTCGCACTCTTGTTATTCACGATGGCGCCCGCCCGTGTGTGACGCCTGAGATGATCTCACCCCTCGTCTCTCTCGTCCGCCGCGTTCCTGCGGCTACGGTAGGGCACCCCGTCATTGATACTCTTAAAAACTGCCCGAAGGGGTCGACGGTGACAGAGACCGTTTCCCGCGAGAAACTCTGGGCTGTTCAAACTCCTCAGGCCTTCCAGTATTCGGTGATAAAAAAAGCGTATGCTGTTCTTCCTCAAAAAGCTGAAGTTACTGATGACTGTCAGGCCGTTGAGCTTTCAGGAGTTCAGGTGAAGATTTTGAAGGTAGATGAGCCGAATTTCAAATTGACAACGCCGAGTGATTTGCAGCTTCTATCAAAGCTTTTGAAATAATGCAGAAAAAATTTGCCATACTTGGAGATATTCACTCCAATCTAGATGCGCTCAACGTGGTTCTTGATGACTGTCGGGCGAATGGCGTTACCGATTTCCTTTGCACGGGCGATGTCGTTGGTTACAATGCTTGCCCGCGTGAATGCATTGAGATAATCCGTTCCCTCGGTTGCCCTGTGGTGATGGGCAATCATGACCACTATGTTTCATCGTGGCAGAATTTATCTGATTTCAATCCGGCTGCGGCGGAAGTTATAAAGTGGACGCGCAAGCAGCTTAATGATGAGGAGCTTTCGTTCCTTCGCAGTTTCCCGTTCGTTTCTACGAACATGGGCATAACCTTAGTCCATTCCACGATGGATTGCCCAGAATCTTTCGGTTACGTTTTCGATCACCTTCAAGCCGAGGCGCATTTCACCCATCAGGTTACGCCAATCTGCTTCCATGGTCATACGCATTGCCCGATGATATACGAAAAGCAAGTCTCTGCTGTCTATCGCATCGACGCGCAGGATTTCAAGCTTCCTCTCGGGCGAAAATATTTTATCAATGTCGGTTCTGTAGGTCAGCCGCGTGATGGCGATCCACGAGCTGCGTATGCCATTTGGGAGCCTGCCGAGCGGATGCTTTCGTTCAGGAGGCTTGATTACGATATCGAAGCTGCGCAAGCGCGTATACGCGCGGCGGGGCTTCCCGAGCGTCTGGCGGAGCGGCTTTCCGTGGGGAGGTGATGAGTGAGAAAGGGTATTATACTCGCGGGCGGCGCGGGTACGCGTCTTCATCCGGTTACGAAAGTCGTCTCGAAGCAGCTCTTGCCCGTGTACGACAAACCGATGATTTATTACCCGCTCTCGACATTGATGCTTGCGGGTATACGCGAGGTTCTTATCATTTCAACGCCTGTTGATCTTCCGATGTTCAAGCGCCTCTTGGGTGACGGCTCGCAGATTGGTATGTCGTTTTCGTACTGCGAGCAGCCTTCGCCCGATGGGCTTGCGCAGGCCTTTGTTCTCGGGCGCGATTTCATTGGTGATGATGATGTCTGCCTCGTTCTCGGCGATAATATTTTCTACGGAGCAGAACTTCCAACGCTTCTGAAAGAAGCTTCCGAATCTAGCGCGCCTGTGGTGTTTGGTTATCGCGTGGCGGATCCCGAGCGTTATGGCGTCGTTGAATTTGACAAAGACGGCAAGGTTCTTTCTCTTGAGGAAAAGCCATCGGTTCCAAAATCAAACTATGCGGTGGTGGGGCTTTATTTCTATCCAAATTCAGTTGTGGAGATAGCCTCTTCTCTCAAGCCTTCCGCGCGCGGCGAATATGAGATAACCGATGTTAATCGCGAATATCTCCGCCGAGGCGAGCTTCAGGTGCGTGAGATGAGCCGCGGCTTTGCATGGCTCGATACAGGAACTCACCAGTCCTTGGCTGATGCAACGAATTTTGTCCGTGCGATTATCGATCGCCAAGGCCTTCAAATGAGCTGCATTGAGGAGATTGCCTGGACGAAGGGTTGGATTGACGACGAAAAGCTCCGCGTACTCGCCGAGGGTTACGGCAAATCGTCGTACGGGCAATATCTTCGCAATCTCGTATCAAAAGTCTGAACGTGGGAGTTTTTTCTCTCAAGTCAAAATTCCGTCTGACGGGCGACCAGCCCGCTGCTGTGGACAAGCTTGTTTCTGCTCTTGAAAAAGGCGAGCAAAGGCTTATTCTCCAAGGTGTAACGGGCTCTGGAAAAACTTTTACTTTGGCAAACTTGATAGAGCGCTGGGGAAGGCCGACGCTTGTTCTTTCGCATAATAAGACTCTTGCGGCGCAGCTTTATTCAGAGTTGAAAGAGTTTTTCCCCGAGAATGCCGTTGAGTATTTCGTATCGTACTACGATTATTACCAGCCTGAGGCGTACATTCCTCAAACTGATACGTACATAGAAAAAGACGCAGCGATCAACGAAGAGATTGAACGCTATCGCCTTGCCGCTACGAATGCTCTTATTGCTCGCCGCGATGTGATTGTCGTCTCGTCGGTAAGCTGCATTTACGGGCTTGGTGAAAGTGATGAATATCGCGATCTTGCCGTGCGCATTTCCGTGGGAGATGCTTCGCCCGGAGGGCGCACATCTCTTGCGGCACGTCTTGTTGAAGCTCAGTACGCAAGGAATGATTTTGATTTCAAGCCCGGTTTTTTCCGTGTGCGTGGAGATGTTGTTGATATCTTTCCTGCATACGAAACGAAAGCCGTGCGCATTGAGTTTTTTGGCGATGAAGTCGATTCAATCTGCGAAATAGACCCGCTGACTGGGAAATGCGGCGTAAAGATGCCGGCTGTGGTGATAACTCCAGCTAAGCAGTTTGTTATGGGGCGCGCAAAGTTGGAGGCCGCTTTTAAACGAATAGAGCAAGAGCTTTCTCAACGGCTTGATTTTTTTGAAAAGGCAGGGAAGCTTCTCGAGGCGCAGCGGCTCAGGGAACGCACCGAATACGATATTGAAATGATGCGCACGCTCGGCTATTGCAACGGAATTGAGAATTATTCTCGTCCATTGTCCGGCCGCGCGCCAGGCTCGGCGCCCGAGTGCTTGATAGATTATTTTCCTGATGATTTTCTTACGGTAATAGACGAGTCTCACGCTACGGTTCCTCAGATCCGCGCCATGTTCAATGGGGACCGCGCTCGCAAGAGCAAGTTAGTTGATTTTGGTTTTCGTTTGCCCAGCGCAAAAGACAATAGGCCCCTTACTTTTGACGAGTTCAACGAGAAAGTAGGGCAGATAGTGTATTGCTCTGCAACGCCGGGAGAATATGAGTTTTCCGAGACAAATGTCATCGCCAAGCAGATAATCCGTCCGACAGGACTTTTAGATCCGGAAGTTGAAGTACGGCCTTTAGCAGGGCAGATAGATGATTTAATGGCGACTTTAGCTTCTCTTGATGGAGATAGGGCTCTTGTAACGACGCTTACAAAGCGTTCGGCGGAAGATCTTTCCCGTTATCTTCATGAAGCCGGCGTTAGAGTTGAGTATCTTCATTCCGATGTTGATGCAATAGAGAGGGTTGAGATTCTTCAGCGTCTGCGCAAAGGCGAATTTGATGTGCTTGTCGGCATTAATCTTTTGAGAGAAGGGCTTGATCTTCCGGAAGTCGCCCTTGTTGCGGTTCTTGATGCGGATAAGGAAGGCTTTTTGCGTTCGACAACATCTCTTCTTCAGACGGCGGGGCGAGCGGCAAGGCATGAAAAAGGGCGTGTAATTCTTTATGCAGATCGCGAGACGGAGGCTATTTCTCAGTTCCTTCAGATAACCTCAGAACATAGGCGGCGTCAGATTGCATACAATGAAGAAAACGGCATAACGCCTCATTCTGTAAGGCGGCCAGTCAATGAGGCGCAATATCTCTTCAAGTCGTCCAAGAGTGATGTTTCATCGCCCAAGAAAGTTGAGGAGATGTCAAAAAGCGAACTTATCGCAGAATTGACGAAAGAGATGCTTGAGGCTGCAGATCAGCTTGATTTCGAAAGGGCTGCTTATTTACGCGACCAGATAAAGTCCATTAAGGGCGAGAAGGGTGGGAAGAGAAATAAAAAATCCACGACTTGATGCCGTGGCTTTATGAATGGTGGTGGGGCAAGGATTCGAACCTTGGAAGGCGTAAGCCAGCAGATTTACAGTCTGCCCTCGTTGACCACTTGAGTATCCCACCAGTGATGCAAACTGGCGCGTAGTATATCAAAAGTTTTTGCATTGTGTCAATAGCCAGAGCTCACCTAATGTTTGAATGTTAGAATGTTTGAATGTTAGAATGTTTGAATGTTGGAATGGGGGTTTATAGAGGCGGCAAAAAAATATAGTGATTTTTCTGCGGAAATTTGATATACTATGCGGCATGGAAAATCAAATAAAGATGGATGCTCGAAAGTCGCCTTCGGCGTTGTTCGAGATTCGCAAGCAGATTGTCCGGCTGCACAAGAAAGGCGTTGGTCCGATGGCCATCAAGGAGCAGACCGGCATCAGCTGGGGTGCAATACGCAAGGCCATAGACCTGTTCGAGGCTGGCGGCATGGGGGCACTGAAGCCGATGCGCCGCGGATGCAAGAAAGGCATGGCGAGAACGCTCACGCCGGAACAGGAGAAGCAGGTTCAGAAGGACATCTGCGACAAACGCCCGGAGCAATTGAAGATGGACTTTGCGCTGTGGACGCGAGAAGCCGTCCTTATATACATTCGCGAGCATTTCGGAATCGACATGCCCGTGCGCACGGTGGGCGAATACCTCAAGCGCTGGGGCTTCACGCCGCAGAAGCCGATCAAGGTCGCCTACGAGCAAAAGCCGGAGGCGGTGAAGAAGTGGCTCGACGAGGAATATCCGGCGATTTCAGCGCGCGCAAAGGCGGAAAACGCCGAAATACACTGGGCGGACGAGACGGCAGTAATGAACACGGACGTGCGCGGGCGTTCATATTCCCCGCGCGGAGTCACGCCTGCGACCCGTTCCGTATGGGGTGCGCGACAGCGGTTTTCAATGATTTCGTCGGTGAACAATCAAGGCAAGTGCTACTGGATGATCATCGACGGCGTATTCAATGCTGACGGGCTGATAGTGTTCATGGAGAGCCTTGCGAAGGACGCGCCACGCAAGGTGTTTCTCGTCATGGACAACCTCAAAGTGCATCACTGCAAACCCGTGAAGGAA
>JAHBAE010000100.1 GCA_018384485.1 Kiritimatiellia bacterium | reverse complement strand
GCTGCGCTGCTGGTTGTTGGTTGCTGAGACACTTCCAACGCATTAAAAACGATTCAGGGGCCCAAAAGGGGAAGGATCGGCTTTTAATGCGTTGGCCGTATGAAATCGCCGTTGCCCGTTGATTTTGAATAGTTGTTTATGATATAATTAACCAACTTTTTATACACAAAACAGAGGATGAAAGTATCATGGCTAAGAATTCACAATTCCGACACAACGCATGGAAATGGTTGACTTTAGGTCTCGTTGCCGCAGTTTCGTTTTATGTGTGCAATCCTGTTTCGGAAAAACTCCGTTTCGGGCTTGACCTTAAAGGCGGCACGTCCTTCACTCTCGGTGTTGATACCGAGCGTCTCGCTGAGTCGATTATCGCCGCCAATCCTGCAATCACCAACACTCCTGGTGCCGTAGAGCGCAAGATTGAAGAGGTGCTTAAAGGCTGCGATGAGCGCATCATTCAGGTTATCCGCCGCCGTGTCGACGCGATGGGTACGAACGAGCCTGTCATTCAGGGCTTGAAGGATCACCGCCTTCTTGTTCAGCTTCCCGGCGCCGATGAAGCGGTGCGTAAGGCCGCCAAGGCAAACCTCCAGAGCGCGGCATTTCTTGAGTTCCGTCTCACCCACCCCAAGAACGATCAGCTTGTAAACAAGCTTCTTTCAAAGGAAGTTGCGCCTCCTGGTTATGTCAAGCACGGCTCAGGCTATGCACGCGCCGCGGATTGGGCGGACGTATCCAAGGTTAAAGGTTACGAGGCGCGCCTCGCCGCGTTCGAAATTCCCGATGCGCGTTATCGCTTCATGCTTGAGGATAACGGCGATGGCACTTATTCGCCAAGCTTCGTCTCGCGCAATACCGAGCTTACGGGCGAGTCGCTCGTTTCCGCCAACGTAGAGCGCGATCCTACCACCGGTCGCCTCGCAATCGCATTCAGGCTCAACTCCGAGGGCGCGCGCAAGTTCTCCGCTCTCACGCGCAACTATCAGCCTCGCGGGCCTAAGAATCCGTCGGAGAGGGGTCGTCAGCTTGCAATCGTTCTCGATAACCAGCTTATTTCCGCGCCTGAGATTCAGTCTGAAATCGGTGCTTCCGGGCAGATTACGGGCCGCTTTGATGGGCCTGCCGCGCGCAAGCTTGCCGCCGAGCTCAACGCTGGTGCGCTTCCCGCTCCCATGAAGGTTCTTTCTGAAACTACAGTCTCGCCCACGGTTGGCGATGATGCAAAGCAGGCAGGTGTCATCGCGGCGCTTTTCGGCTTCTGCCTCGTGGCTGTGTTCATGATAATTTATTACTGGTATGCCGGCTTGGTTGCCGATATCGCGCTTTTCCTCGATATCGCGCTTCTGCCCACGGCTCTTGTCATTGTGGCGAATGTTCTTGGCGTTTTCGCTCATGATCCTTCAATGGGCGGCGGCGGCTCGATGGCGCTTCCTGTGTTGACTCTTCCCGGCATTGCCGGCCTTGTCCTCACTCTCGGTATGGCTGTTGATGCCAACGTCCTTATCTTCGAGCGCATTCGCGAAGAGTTTGATGCCGGCAACACGGCAGGCGAGGCGGTCTCCAAGGGCTACGGCCGTGCGTTCACGTCTATCTTCGACTCCAACTTGACGACTATCATTACGGGTGTCATCCTCTTTGTTGTCGGCATCGGTCCTGTCCGCGGTTTTGCAATTATGCTTACTGCAGGGGTGATCGTTTCGATGTTCACGGCTCTTGTCGTAACGCGCCTCGTTTTCGACCACACGGTAAATCCCGCCTCGCGCAAGCGTTTCAAGATGCTCTGCCTCTTTAAGGACGCCAAGTACGACTTCATGAAGGTGATGAAGTTCACCGTCTGCGCGTCGTTCTCGATCATCGCTATCACAATCGCCGTTTTCGCCTTCCGTCTCATGACAAACAAGGCGTCGGTCCTTTCCGTTGATCTTACCGGCGGCACTTCAATCGTCTACGACCTCAAGGAAGAGGCGAAGCCTGCCGTTGCCGATATCCGTGCGGCGCTCAACAACTTCGACAACGCCGCGATCATCCAGTATCAGAACGGCATTAAGGGTTCCTCTCTCCTTATCAAGACGGGTGAGACTGCTGAAACTAAGAAGGGTGCGGCCGTAGAGAACAAGGATGTCGGCGCTCACATCACCAAGATCCTTCAGGAGAAGTTCCCGCAGGCCGAGCTTACAGCCTCTTCTGTTGATGAAGTCGGCTCGATGGTCGGCGCCGATTTGAAGAAGAGCGGAACGTATGCCGTCTTCTTCTCGCTCATAGCTATTCTCGTCTATGTCGGCTTCCGCTTCCAGTTCGGTTTCGGTCTCGGCGCTCTCGTGGCGCTCGCGCATGACGCGCTCATTTCCATCGGGCTTTTCTCGCTCTGCGGCCGTCAGATCTCGCTCATCGTCATCACCGCCGTTCTTACGATCATCGGTTATTCGGTGAACGATACGGTCGTCGTGTTCGACCGCATCCGTGAGATGCTCCGCCACAACAAGAAGCTTTCGTTCTATGATTTGTGCAACGCGTCAATAAACGCCTGCCTCTCTCGTACCGCGATTACTTCGGCAACAACGCTCTTTGCCGTGTTGGCTCTCTTCGCGTTCGGCGATGGTTCAATCTTCGATTTCGCGCTTATCATGCTCTTCGGCATAATCGCAGGTACGTTCTCCTCCGTGTTTATCGCAACTCCAATCATGTATTGGTATTACGGCGGCAAGCGTCCTGAGGTTTCTGGAGATGAGGCTGTGAAGGAGGACGCCTGATGCGCAAAGTGGCGATAGCTGTTATGGTGATTGCCGCCGCCTCAATGGCGGTGGCAAGGCCTCGCCCTCCGGTTCATATGGGGCGGCCAATGCATGCTCATCCGAGTGTCCATCACCACCATCATCATCACCATTCACGCGGCGCGGCGGTTGCAGCCGGCATCATCGGAGGGGCTATTATCGGCTCTGCCATTGTCGATGCCATAAGGCCCGATCCTCCCGTGCAGGTCGTCTCTCCAGTCGTTGTGCAGCCCTCGCCCGTCGTGGTGCAGCAGCCGGTTGTCGTCCAGCCCGCTCCTGTCGTAGTGCAGCAGCCAGTGGTTGTGCATCAGCCGACGCAAGTCTGGGTAGAAGGCAGGTATGTAGATCAGATGCAACCAAACGGAACAGTTTTAAGAACGTGGGTTCCGGGCCATTATGAAACGCGCTGAGGCGCGTTTCTTTATATCAGGGGAAGAAAAATGAGTGTAGTGACTTTTATTCCCGGCGGCGTAGTATCCGCCAAGGGGTTCAGCGCGGCAGGTGCCGCCGGCGCTATAAAGTATGAAGGGCGCAATGATGTCGCTCTTATCGTGGCCGATTCTCCTTGCGAGGCGGCCGCTGTTTTTACCACGAACAAAGTAGCCGCCGCTCCAGTTCTTTACGATCGCAAGGTTGTAAAAGGAGGAGTGGTGCAGGCTATTCTCGCAAATTCAGGTTGCGCCAACGCATGCACCGGTGAGAAGGGCTTGGCCGATGCTGAGATGAGCGCTCTTGTTACGGCAGGCGAGCTTGGCATCAGTCCTAAGCATGTGCTTGTAGCTTCGACCGGCGTCATCGGCAGGCGTCTTCCGATGGAGCGTCTTTTGGAAGGCATGTGCAAGGCTAAAGCTGCTCTCGGGCGCACTTCCGAGCACGGGCTTTCAGCGGCGAAGGCTGTTATGACAACTGATACGCGGCCGAAAGAGGCGTGCGTCACGGTGAGGATCGGATCAAAAAAGGTTACTGTCGGCGGAATGGCGAAAGGCTCTGGAATGATAGAGCCTAATATGGCCACGATGCTCGGCTTTATCACGACTGACTGCGCGATTTCATCGGCCATGCTTCGCAGGGCGCTCAAGCTTGCGATTGCAAAGAGCTTTAATAATCTCGTCGTTGACGGCGATGAATCCACAAACGACTCCGTCTTCATCATGGCGTCGGGCAAGGCTCTTAACGAGAAAATAACTCGCGGCGGAGAGGCTTTTGAATCTTTCAGAAAGGCTCTTGAGGCTGTATGCGTTTCACTCGCGCGGCAGATGGCGGCCGACGGGGAAGGGGCGACTAAGTTTGTCACTGTCACGGTCAAGGGCGCAAGGAGTGAAAAGGATGCGTCCCGCGCCGCGCGCGCCATTGCAAAAAGCCCTCTTGCGAAAACAAGCTGGTTCGGCAAAGATCCCAATTGGGGAAGGGTGCTTGCGGCTGTAGGCTATTCGGGCGCCGATGTCGACGACATGAAAACCGAGGTTTTCTACGATGGCGTTTGGGCTTTCAGGCGCGGTGAAACTGCTGATGAGAAACAGCTTAAGCGTCTTGAGAAAGTTCTTGAAAAGGATGCTTTTGAAATCATCGTTGATCTTCATCTCGGCAAGGGTGAAAGTTCCATTTACACGTGCGATTTTTCCGTAGAGTACGTGCATATAAACGCCGACTACACAACTTAATCTCGAAAGGCGGTATTTTATGGCGATGTGGAATCGTGAAAAGGAAACTCTTTCAAGAGACGAGTACGCAAAAATTCAGCTCGAAGGGCTAAAGAAGTCTTTGCGGCGCGTTTGGGGCAATGAATTTTATCGCGAGCGTCTTGTAAATGGAGGAGTCTCCTCTCCTGAGGATGTTAAAACTTTAGACGATTTGAAAAAACTTCCGTTTTTCACCAAGGAAGATTTTCGCCAGGCTTATCCTCTTAAGATGAATTGTTCGCCGCGCAAGGATCTTATGGAGATGCACATGTCATCAGGCTCCACGGGAACTCCCGTTGTGATGGCATACACCCACTCGGATCTTCTTCAGTGGGCGGAATGTATGGCCCGCTGTTTTTCCATGGCAGGGCTTGAGGCGGGCGACGCGCTTCAGATCATGCCTACATTCGGCCTTTTTAACGGCGGCTTCGGCTGTTACCATGGTGCGCGCAAGGCGCGTTTATTTACAGTTCCCGCCTCATCGGGAAATACAGAGCGGCAGATAAGGTTGATGAGGGATTTTCGCGTCAAAGGTTTTGTCTCGGTCGTCTCTTACGTTCCGCGCATAATAGAAAAGCTTGACGAGAGCCCTGAAGGCGAGCGCGATTTGCCTTATCTCAAGGTAGGTATTTTCGGTTCTGAAACTTTCTCTAATGAGACGCGAAAGCGCATTGAGGGAAGGCTTGGCATTGAATGCTTTGATATCTACGGCATGACAGAGACTGGCGGCATCGGCACGACTGGGCAGGATTGTAAAGCTCATGCGGGAATTCATGTCTGGGAAGACCAGTACATAACAGAAATCATAAATCCCGAAACGGGCGAAGTCGTTCCCGACGGCGAATACGGCGAAATTGTCTTTACGTCCCTCAATCGTGAGGCGATGCCCGTCATCCGCTATCGCACGCGTGATATTACGCGGATTGTCAGCCGCGAAAAATGCGCCTGCGGTCGCACATCGCTTAGGATCGACCGTATTACGGGGCGCACCGATGATATGCTTATCGTAAAGGGCGTCAATTTTTATCCTCGGCAGGTTGAGCAGGCTCTTAAAGAAATTCCTGGTGTCGCCGATGAGTTTCAGATAATCCTTGAGGAGAATAACGGCATTACCGATGTCACGATTAATGTGGAAGCCGCTTCTTCCGTCACTGGCCATCAGGTGGCAAAGCATCTGCGCGAGAGGCTGGGCTTTCTTCCAAAAGGAGATGTGTTCCCCATAGGTTCTCTTCCGCGTTCAGAGGGCAAGGCAAAGCGCGTGATAAGGCGCTGACGGGTTTCTTATGAAGCGGCATTTGATAGGTATCGGCGGTGTGGGCATGAGTGCCTTGGCGGTCGCGCTCATGCGCAGCGGCGATGAAGTTACAGGTGCCGACAGAAACTGCTCTTCTCCGAATGTGCGTTTTCTGCGTTCGCTTGGGATTGAGGTCTTTGCCGACGATGGCAGCGGGGTTGATGAAAAAACTGGCGAGGTTATCGTTTCAACGGCGATTGAAAGCTCTAATCCCGGTCTTGTGAAGGCGCAGGCGCTCTCCATTCCTGTCACGCATCGCGCTAAGGCGTTGGCGAGGCTTCTTTCGGGCAAGCGTCTTGTCGCCGTTGCAGGAACGTGCGGAAAGTCGACTGTGACCGCAATGCTCGGCCATGTGCTTTTTGAATGCGGGCTCGATCCTTTCTGCGTAAACGGCGCAAACGTTCCCGGATGGGAAGGCGCGGTTCTTGCCGGAAAGGGAGAATATGCAGTCGCCGAGATTGACGAGAGCGATAAATCGATTGCAGAATTTTCGCCGTACGCCGCCATTGTTACGAATTCTTCCGCCGACCATTACTCAAAAGAGGAGATGGACGAGGTTTTTGACGCTTTTATTTCAAGAACGTCTGGGCCTGTAGTCGATGCTCGATGCGAAGAGATAGGCGAGGTGGCCTCTTCCATCCCGGGCGAGCACAATCGCATTAACGCTGCAGTGGCGCTGAGAATGGCTCTCCTTCTCGGTTGCCCGGAGGAAATGGCGCGCAAGGCCCTTCTTTCATTTAAGGGAGTTGAGAGGCGTTTCCAGAAAGTCGGCGAGCGCGTCTATGATGATTACGCGCATAATCCCGAGAAGCTTACCGCCATGTGGAAGACGCTTGCCGCGCTTTATCCGCAAGGGATTTGTGTTATTTGGCGGCCGCACGGCTATGGGCCGCTGATGAAGATGATGGATTCTCTTGCGGCGGCTTTTTCTTCGTGCATGCGCAAAAACGACGCGCTTATTCTTTTGCCTGTTTACGATGCCGGCGGAACGGCGCAAAGAACGGTCAATTCCGATGCGCTTGCGCCTCTTATAAGTGGGAATGTTGTTCTTGCACGCGATTTTGACGAAGTCGAACGCTGGTGCATAGAAAGAAAAAACGCGTTCGGCGCTTTCGTCACCTGCGGAGCTCGCGACCCAGACTTGCCTGCTTTTGCAATTCGCCTTTCCAAGGCAGTGATGTGACATTCGTAATTTCTCGCTGCGCTCCTCATTTAGCCACCGCCTTTCCCTTTGTCCAGATTTGGGATAGTGAATGTAGGGAGTTTAATGTTTGAATGTTCGAATGTTAGAATGTTCGAATGTTAGAATGTTCGAATGTTTGAATGTTTGAATGTTTGAATGTTTAAACCTAAATTCGACAGTTGGATGACGCGAATCGCCGTTTGAGACAATGAATCTCTGCCCGCTTCTGTTGTTTCGGGAGCGTTTTCCCGTTTTCAACTCGAAGCGCTTCAGCCGATAATCGCGAGCGGCTCCGGAAGCAGGCCTTCGCGCGATTCCCGCCCAGCCATTTGCGGAATGCCGCGAGGCTTATCAGTTCCCAGGCGCGATTAAAGTCCAACTGCTACGCACTTATGGTCGTTATTTTCGTTCACCCATGATGAGATGTTTTCTCCTTCTACTATGGATTTTTATATAAATAGTTCATAAAAATGTAATATCTATTCATTCGCTATTGAGAAATTAGTCGAGAAATGGTATAATACACCTAATTTCTCTGGAAAAGAAGGCTGACCATTATGGCAATGTGCTACAAGAAGCTCTGGAAACTGTTGATAGACCGTGACATGACACGCGCTGACCTGCGTGACAAGACGGGCTTGTCTCCTGCTACGCTCGCGAAGATGTCGAAAGGCGAGGCCATCGGCGCGAATGTCCTTGAGCGCATCTGCGAAACCATGCAATGCAACATCGGCGATGTCATGGACTATGTGCCAAACGAGTCTGCAAGCGGGCAGATTGCAGAGGCGAAGAGGGCGAGGAGGCTGGAGGGCGAGATACTGGGCGACGGCGGGAGGATTTCTGGATGAAGCAAGACGATCTTTCCGCGTATCTGCGGGCAAAGGAGCCGACGAAAGCGGAACTTGCCGGGATGTGGCGAGCGGCCATTGGACTTCAGAAGGTCGATGGTCTAACGCCTTCCGCCTATTTGATGGAAACGGCGCGGCGCAACATCGAAGGCGAAATCACCCTTGAAGAGGCGGGAAAGACGATAGGCGAATACTACAAGTCCAAAGCCGTCCGCGCCGAAGCTGCGAAAACGCGCACTGACGAGGCGGACATCGTCTCGCAACGCATCACCGAAATCCTCGCCGAACCGACGTTCTCGTTCTCGCCGGAACAGCTCGTTTCCATACACCGCAGACTTTTCGACGGAATCTACAGACACGCCGGGACAATACGTGACTACAACATAACCAAAAACGAATGGGTCCTGAAGGGCGACACCGTGCAGTATGCAAGTTGCTTTCGCCTTGTCGAGACGATGGCCTTCGATTTCTCGGAAGAGAAAAAGTTTTCATACGCGGCTGTTTCGATGGACGAGGTGATACGCCATTTCTCCAAGTTCATTGCCGGTATTTGGCAGATACATCCATTCGGCGAGGGAAACACGCGGACGACCTCGGTATTCGCCATGAAATATCTGCACACTCTTGGGTTTGATGTTGACAACGACATCTTTTACGGCAATTCATACTATTTTCGCAATGCCCTGGTTCGCGCCAATTACTCCAACATCCCCAAGGGCATTGAAGAGACGACCGAGTACCTCGAACGGTTCTTCCGCAACGCGCTCATGGGCGAGGACAACCAACTGCAAAGCCGATTTCTGCTTGTAGGGGGCTGGAAAGGAGATTCTACCCCTGCAAGTAAAGACGACACCCCTACAAGCAACCCAGCAACCCCTACAAGCCAAACCGCCGCCCCTGCAAGTAGGGCTTTGGCTTTGTCCCGTGCCGTGAGAATAATGATAGATGTGCTTGACGGCGAAATGTCGAGAGCCAAGATTATGAAGGCAATCGGCATAAAAGACCGTGTCACTTTTGCAGATTACTATCTTGCACCGGCGCTTAAACTCGGCCTTGTCGAGATGACACAGCCGAATTCGCCGCGTTCGCCCACCCAGAAGTACCGCCTCACTCCCAAGGGTCTCGCGGTGAAAGGAGTCGCGTGATGGCTGAATCTCGCGCAGAGATGGTAATTCTCCCCATGTACGCAACGACATCCCTCCGAGACGCATGCCGGAAGTTCAGGGCGAATCTGAACAACGGCAGCGAGATCGCGAACAGGTGCTTTTGAGGTGAGCCGTGAATGTCATACTGCGAGAGTTGAGGAAAGTCGGAAGTCTTGCGCAGCGCAAGGTCTTGATGCGCTTCTTTAAGACGGGCAAGGGGCAGTACGGCGAGGGAGATAAATTTCTCGGTGTGAAGGTTCCGCAGACGCGAGCAATCGTCAAGGCGTATTGGACGGAATGTTCGGATGCCGACATCGATGCGCTGATTACCTCGCCTTATCACGAGGTGCGGCTGGCTGGGCTTCTTGTCCTTTTGCGGCGGTACAAGGATGCGAAAGCATCCGAAGCAGAACGCGAGAAGATCGTGGACGAGTATCTCGGTTACATGGACTTCATCAACAA
>JAHBAE010000084.1 GCA_018384485.1 Kiritimatiellia bacterium | reverse complement strand
CGCCAGTTGCCTTTGGCATCCTTTTTCATCTTTCTCCACTTGCTATCACCCTCATCAGCTCTTTTCGGAGATTCACAAAGCACCCCTCGGAAAGATATATGGTATTGACCATCTCCTCTAAGCTCTGAAATAAAACAGATGTAACCCATAGTGTGAAGCATCCAACGGCCGTTATCGGACTTGTAGAGCGCCCCTCCCATCTTGTTGAGATTCATGCTCTGCCATGCCGTAAACGGCTCGTCCCAATCGCGTTCGACATTCACGAGCAATCTTGATTCGAAATCAACTTCCTTGCCCGTGGCGGGATTTACGAAAGAGCTTATGTGCGGCTCGTGCGCCTTGCAGTAGTCGACACTTACAACGCGCCCGGCATCATCGGAATAGATGCAAGTCTGCCTAATTTCATAACTTTGACATCCGCATACCGATACGATCGCAAGAAACGCAATTGCCATTTGAAAAATCGCCGCCGCTTTCATATCGACTCTTCTCTTTCAATATGCGTTAGAGGGCGGAAAGCTTTTCCGCCACTATGCGCCCTACGATTTTAGGATCTGCCTTGCCTTTAGAAAGCTTCATCACCTGACCTACGAAAAAGCCAGCGGCGGCTTTCTTGCCGGCCTTGTAATCCTGAACACTCTTCGGATTTGCGGCTATCGCCTGATCGACAAACGCCTCAAGCGCGCCAGTGTCGCTGACGGCCCCAAGCCCACGTTCATTGACTATCGCAACAGGGTCTCCGCCCTTTTCAAAAATCTCAGGCAGAAGCTCCTTCAAAGTAGGCCCGTTGATTGTACCGTCGGCGGCGAGCGTGACAAGCGCAGCAAGCTCTTGAGGCTTCATCGCGCACTCTGAAATCGCCTTCCCCGTCTCATTCATCAGAGCCATCACATCGCCGAGGAAAAGATTGCAGAGCATTTTCGCGCGCTTCGCGTCAAGACCCTTCGCCGCAGCCTCGAACCAGTCGGCATTTTGCTTGTGCTGCGAAAGAACCTCAGCGTCATATTCGGCAATTCCGTACGCTTCAACCATGCGTACGCGCCTTGCGGCGGGCATCTCAGGCAAGAGCGCCTTCCACTCTTCAACCGTCGCCTCATCAAGCTCCACGGGGACAAGATCAGGCTCGGGGAAATAGCGGTAATCGTGAGCGTTCTCTTTTGAACGCATGCTCGCCGTTTCCATAGCATCAGGATCCCAACGGCGAGTCTCCTGCACGATCGGAATAGAACTTATCACACATTCTCTCTGGCGACGAGCCTCATATTCAAGCGCGGCATGAATACCTGAGAAGGAATTCATGTTTTTTATCTCGACTTTCGTGCCAAGACGCGCCTCACCCTTCGGGCGAATGGAAATGTTGACGTCAGAGCGCATATTGCCCTCTTCAAGATTGCAATCTGAAACGCCGGCGTAAACAAGCATCTCTCTTAGAGCGGTAAGATACGCGATTGCATCATCGACGCTTTCCATATCGGGCTCAGAAACGATCTCCATCAAAGGCGTTCCGCCGCGATTGAAATCAACGCCCGACGTTGAGGCGTAGTGATTGATTTTCGCCGCGTCTTCCTCAAGATGGATATGATTTATGCGGATAAACTTCTTAGTCCCATCTGCGCGCGTAATCTCCACCCCGCCACCGATGCAGAGCGGATGCTCGTTTTCGGAAATCTGATAATCCTTTGCCATGTCGGGGTAGAAATAATTCTTGCGGTCGAATGTGGCATGGCGATTTATCTCGCAGCCCAGCATAAGCCCCGACATAACGGTGAGCTTCACCGCCTCCTTGTTCATCGAAGGAAGCGCTCCCGGATAGCCAAGGCAAATGGGGCAAACGTTCGTATTCGGCTCGCAGCCCGTCTGGAGAAGGCACGAGCAGAACATCTTTGTATTCGTCTTAAGCTGAACGTGCGTCTCAAGACCTATCGTATTTTCAAATTCCATCCTCAAAACCCCGTTTATTTTTTCTTGGTTCTTCCGAAAATGTTGCCGTAACGATTGAGATTGAGCGATTCGATAAACGACGCAATCTTCGTTGTGGTCGAACATGGATCAATTGAAGCGTCCATGCAGTCGCCCTCAAGCGTGAGAAGCGGCACTCCCTCTGCATCGAGAGTCTCGCGCAGATGCTTTGAAAGCGCGCGATCGGCAAGCGAGCAGCGGCCAAAGCCGTGAGTATAGAGAATAACGCCGTTGAACTTGCCCTCAGGGATAGCGCGCCTGACATATTCCACACGCAGCTGCGGATCAAGAAAGCCGGACTGCAGAAGTTTCCTTGCAAGAGACCTGTAAGGATCTTTCGGATCGAGATTTTCCCAACCGACGAAATTAGTCTCTTCAAAAACAATCGGCGCGTTGCAAACCTTCTCAATGAAATCAAGATGCTTCGTGTCGTAGAAAGGGGGCAAATGAAGCCAGAGAAGACGATGCGTATCATCAATCGAATAACGCTCATCAGCCCAGGCCTTCTTTGCGAGTAGCTCTTCGTACTGACATTTTTGTATCTCAACAAACTCTCGCGTACCCCAAAGCTGAGAGAATACGATCGCATTGTAAATCGCCTCGCTCCCGCGGACGAGCGGCGGAGAAGTAAAGCGCAGATGCGTGCATTTCCTGGCGTAATCGGCCGCCTCATTCGAAAGAACACACGCCTCTTCAAGGCGGGCGGGATCCATCTTGCGGCCGAACGCTTTCTCCATTAAGGAAACCGCTTCTTGGAGACCGTCTGCAACAGTTTCAATCGCATTGCGGAAGTTTGAACTTGAAGGCGTCTGAAGCGAGTAGAATTTATCAGGAATCCCATACTCGCGAGCGAGATCGGCAAAAACGCGCTCACCTTGCTGGCAAGGCTGCACCGTGGAAACGGCGAAGTCGGGCTTTTCAAGATCCATTCCCTCAAGCATTCTCAAAAATGAGCATGTTTGGCCGTCAAAGCCTTTCTGCGCGGCACGCCCGAGCGCTTCCTTAACCTTGTCGGCGCGGCGGCCGAAAAGCGCGGCATAAGTTTCAAGCGTGCGGATGCGGCAATCCATCGCATTGAGAATTTCCGTCGGGAAAAAGAGATTGCGCCAAACGAGAGGCTTTGAAGTATCGGTCGAGAAGAAATCGTGCTTCGTGGCCTTGATACGAAGAAGGACCGATTTTCCGCGCGTAGGCTCGTACTCCACCTTGACAAGATCGAGATCGCCCGAATCTGTAAGGCTATGAAGACGCTTGGCGATGACGGCAGCACCGAGAGCACCCATCACTTCATGATACTGCGGAATTACAATTTCGCTTCCGGTAAGCTTATTCAGGAAGAATGCAACAGCCTTGTTAAACGCAACTCCTCCCTGGAAAAGAATCTTGCGCCCGGGCGCATTGAGAAGAAGCTGACCTACAGAGTTGAGAATAGTTCTCGCCTGCGCCTTGCAGGCGCCTGCAAGAAGATCGCCTATCGGCACTCTGTTTTTAAATTTGTTGATCGAAGTTGCCGAAAGAACGGCGCAGACAGAGCTGAATTCCGTATTGGACTCGTAATTGACCTTATCGGCGACATCTTCGACTTTAACTCCGAGCTTTTGAGCCACGGAATCAAGGAAGCTCCCCGTTCCCGCGGCGCATACGCCGCTCATCATGCTCGTCCAAAGCTTCATGGTGGAGTTGTAGACCATGCATTTGGAATCTTGGCCGCCGCAGTCAATAATGGCATCAACATCGGGATGAAGGAACTTCGCCCCGGCAACGTGAGCTGTAACTTCGCTGACCTGAAAATGAAAAGGAATGAAGCGGTGAGTATCTTCTACGATTTGACTGCCCGTAACTACGATTTTCGTAACATCGGAAAATGTAAGACCGGCAGAGCGCAGAAACTCAAGAGCAAGCCTTTTTACGGAACCGCCGCTGCAGTTTCCGCAAGATGAGCAGCGCCCGGTACACGCGACTTTCCCGTTTTCGATGGGCTGGGTTCTACGATAAATAGTACGTTCCACATTGCCATCGCCCGAAAGGAGCACAGCCTTAAACGTTGTTGAACCTATGTCTATACCTAAATAATGAACTATTTTTTCGTGAGCCACTTCTTGGAGCCTTCCAGTAATTTTGCTTTAAGTGTGTATTATACCATAAATACACGACCATAATGAGGCCTGCAACCACCCTCAAAATGTTAAGGAACCATCTTCATTCCATCTGGAAGTTTCGGCGTAAGCATATCAATAAGCTTATCGAGTTTGCCTTCTATTCTTTCAAGCTTCTTATCGAGCTTGTCACAGCGCGATTGAAGATCAGCCCTCAGGCTTTCATTTTCAAGGCGAACGGTAGCTTTTACACTTTCGATATCTTTGCCAGATACTCCCGATGCGTAAAACTGCCAAACCATCAACCCTGTAACGAGAACTAATAAAAGAGCTAAAACAGCGATAAGCTTATTCATATTTTCTTCTCCAATCAGAGCATATTTCTGCGGATTTTGCCGCTAATCGTCTTGGGAAGATCATCCTTGAACTCAACGATGCGCGGATACTTGTAAGGAGCCGTATGCTCCTTGACATAACGCTGTATCTCCTCCTTGAGGACATCAGTTCCCTGCACGCCTTTGACAAGAACGATAGAAGCCTTTACCACCTGGCCTCTCACGGGATCGGGAGCTGCGGAAACACCGCATTCGAGAACGTAAGGAAGCTCCATTATAACATTCTCGATTTCGGCAGGCCCGATGCGGTAACCGGAACTCTTTATTACGTCATCCGCTCTGCCTACGTAATGATAACGCCCCGATTCATCCTTCCATGCAAGATCGCCCGTGTGATACATGCCGCCGCGCCACACCTCATCGGTGCGCTCTACATCCTTATAGTAGCCAAGAAATATTCCCGGCCTCGGATTGGCGCGGTCTGTCCGAATGACGATTTCACCGTTCTCGCCGGGCGGAACGCTGTTGCAATCAGCATCGACGAGATCAACTCCATAGTCAGGCACGGGCCGGCCCATCGCCCCTGGAACGAGATCGTCGCCGAGGAGATTTGCAAGCGTAAGCGTAGTTTCCGTCTGGCCGAACCCTTCGGCGATCCTAAGCCCGGTTGAACGTTCAAACTGAACAAAAACTTCGGGATTCAAAGCCTCGCCAGCCGTCGTCGCATGCCTCACGGAAGTGAAATCGTATTTCGAGACATCTTCCTTAATAAGCATTCTGTAGATTGTTGGCGGCGCGCAGAAAGTGGTTATATTGTACTTCTCGAACATCGGCAACACCTTCTCTGCCTCAAACCGTTCGAAGTCGTATGTGAAGACCGCTCCCTCGCAGAGCCATTGCCCGTAAAGCTTGCCCCAGAGAGCCTTCCCCCAACCAGTTTCGGAAATCGTGAAATGAAGCCCGTCTCTCTCGACAAGGTGCCAGTATTTCGCAGTAACAAAATGCCCGAGGGCGTACTTGTAACTGTGAAGCGCCATCTTCGGATAACCTGTAGTTCCGCTTGTGAAGAACATAAGCATCGGGTCGTTGCCGCAGGGAGCGTCAGCCGTGCGCTCGAAAACATCGGAGCAACCGGCAACCTCGGCATTGAAATCGAACCACCCGTCTCTCTTTCCGTAGACAAGCACCTTCGCAAGTTTCATACCCGCCTCCTTCTCGGCGGCATCAGCTTCAATTGCGATATCGCCATCGCCCGTGCAGAAGAGGGCTTTTACATCGCCCGCCTTAAACCTGTAGACGAGGTCATGCGCTTTAAGCTGGCTCGTTGCGGGAATTGCGACAGCACCTATTTTATGACACGCAAGAATTACGGGCCAGAACTGGAAGTGGCGCTTTAGAATAAGCATAACCTTATCGCCCTTCCCGATTCCGAGCGAGACTAAGTAATTTGCCGCGCGGTTTGACTGCTCCATCATATCCTTGAACGTGAAACGCCTCTCACGCATATGAGCGGAGACATGGAGCATGGCAAGCTTATTGGGATCTTTCTTCGCTATGGCATCTACGATATCAAAGGCGAAGTTGAAAGAGTCTTCATTCTCGTATTTAAGTCCGAGAAGCCTGCCGTTTTCATCTTCACTGCATTTTACGAACTTTTCCGCAAGGAGCGGCTCGTACGGTTTCCTGTGCGCCATACGCACCATCGGCAGCGACTGCTCTGCTTGATCGCCGGCCATCACCATTGCGACAAACGTGCATTTTTTGCCGCCTACAGCTATCATGCCGTGCGGCGTAGAGGAATCGTAGAAAATAGAATCACCCGCGTTGAGAACTTCTTCATGATCGCCGAGTCTTACCCGCATCGAGCCTGAGACCACATAGTCGAACTCCTGACCGGCATGAGTAGAAGTTTTTATCACCTGCTTCTGCTGACGCTCGTCATATTCGTATGTCACGAAATACGGCGTCGCAAGGCGATTGCGGAACATCGAGGCCATATTACGAATAAGAATACCCTTCTCCTGAACGGTAACGGGACCTGTGCCTGCGCGGTTGACGACAAAGTGCGAGAGCTTTGCGGTGCTTCCTTGAAGAAGCGCATTTATATCAACGCCGAACGCAAGTGAGCATTTGTGAAGAAATGTAAACGGCGGATCCATGAGGCCTGATTCAATCGCAATGTAATCACGCTCATCAACACCTGTAAGACGCGCCATTTCGGCGGAAGTTTTGCCCCCGATCTCTCTTAATTCCTTTATTCTGGAGGCCATTCCTTTGAGAAGTTCTTTCATTTATTTTTTACCTTTCAATTTTTATAAAATCCTTTTTCTAATTTCTAAAAAAAACAAGACCATCGGTAAGCCGCCCAATGGTCTGTTTTCCCCGTCGAATGAAAGCTATCTGATATTACGCAGCTTCACCACCAGACGGTCTACGACCACCAGGCGGCGTAATAATTCGAATATCTATCATGAAAAACATATTGGTGCGTATTATATCATATATTGCGCCCTCTGTGTGGACGAAAAATGATTTTTTTTGGTGTGGTGAAAAGACAAAGTAAATGCGACTCCCTACTTCGCGGGCAGTTGCATTTACTTTGTCTTTCTGTCTAGTTGCATTGAATCTGCCTTATCTGTAGGGGG
>JAHBAE010000018.1 GCA_018384485.1 Kiritimatiellia bacterium | reverse complement strand
GGGAGAAGGATAATGTTAGAATGTTAGAATGTTGGAATGTTCGAATGTTTGAATGTTTAGATTGGAAACAACTTGGACAACTGGTAAAGACAACTTTTTAGGGGTGCGCGGGCTAACACGCCCGCGGTTTTTCTGTGCCGATGCTTGGTATATTTTTTGTAATTTTTGCTAACACATTGTCCGTTTTGACGCGAAACGCGAAATTTGATAAAATACACAGCCAAAAGTTAACAAAAAAGCGAAAGAAAAACGCGGTATGACAGAAGTAAATGGAAACTTAAATGCGAAGGGGATGAAAATCGCCCTTGTGGTGAGCCGTTTTAACAGCTTTCTTACCGAACAATTGGTTAAGGGTGCTGTAGATGCTTTTACCAGGCTTGGCGGCGCAGATGAAGATCTTACTCTCGTTCGCGTGCCGGGAGCGTACGAGCTTCCAATCGTGGCGAAGAAACTTGCTTGCTCTAAATTTGACGCCGTTGTCGCTCTCGGCGCAGTTGTTCGCGGCTCCACTCCTCATGCCGATCTTATCAATGAGGCTACAGCGCGCGCTTTCAGTGAAATTTCACTCACATCACTCGTTCCTGTAATTGATGCAGTTGTCTCGGCCGATACTCTTGAGCAGGCTGTTGAGCGTTGCGGAACGAAGCAGGGCAACAAGGGCTTTTCCGCAATGTTTGCCGCTGTTGAGATGGTTGATGTTCTCAAGAAGATTTGATTTTAAAAGAAAATAGGAGAAAGAAAAAATGAAAGAAATTAAAAAAGTAGCGTTTCTTACGGCTGGCGGGCTTGCTCCGTGCCTGAGTTCCTCAATCGGATTCCTGATCGACGAGTATACGAAGAAGGCTCCTCATGTTGAGATGATTGGCTATATCAATGGCTATATGGGGCTTTTGAAGGGTGAGTCGATTCCCGTTACCGATGAAGTGCGCAAGAATGCGCTCGTTCTTACGAAACACGGTGGAAGCCCTATCGGCAACAGCCGCGTAAAGCTTACGAACGTAAAGGATTGCGTCAAGCGTGGGCTCGTAAAAGAGGGTGAAGATCCTCTCAAGGTTGCGGCAGATCAGCTCGTGAAAGACGGTGTTGATGTCATCCATACAATCGGCGGCGATGATACGAATACGACGGCTGCCGACCTTGCTAAGTATCTTGCCGAAAACAATTATCCTCTTATCGTGGTCGGCCTGCCCAAGACGATCGACAACGACGTTTACCCGATCAAGCAGTCGCTCGGCGCTTGGACGGCGGCGGAGGAAGGGGCTAAGTTCTTCCTTAACGTAGTAAAAGAGAACAGCGCCAATCCGCGCGCTCTTACGATTCACGAAGTTATGGGGCGCAACTGCGGTTGGCTTACGTACAAGACGGCTCAGTACTACCGCAAGATGCTTTCCTCGCTCGAGAGCAAGGGAATGTTCCTTGACGCGTTCAATCAGACGAGAGGCAGGCAGGATGTTCACGCCGTTTATATTCCTGAATGCAAGATCAACTTCAAGGCTGAGGCTGCTCGTCTTGCGAAGGTGATGGAGAAGTATGACGCCGTCAACGTGTTCGTTTCCGAAGGCGCTGGCGTTGCAGATATCATCCGTGATATGCGCCGCCGCGGCGAGGAAGTTCCTGTTGATGCGTTCGGTCACCCGAGGCTCGATAAGGTTAATGTCGGCCAGTATGTCGGCAAGCGCCTTGGAGAGCTTCTCAAGGCTGAGAAGGTGCAGGTCTTTAAGTCCGGCTATTTCGCCCGTTCGGCCGCGCCTAACACGAAAGATCTCAGGCTCATCGAAAAGTGCGCCCGCAAGGCTGTCGCCTGCGCGCTCGAGGGTATTTCCGGCGTCGTTGGCCCTGATGAGAACGATCAGGCGAAGATTCAGGCCTGCGCGTTTGAACGTGTCAAAGGCGGCAAGCCTTTCAACGTTCGCAAGGGTTCGTTCCGTAAGCTCGTCGAAGACATCGGTCAGCCCAAGCTGCGCAAAAAACGCACTCATGGTTAATATGCGCGAAAGCGTAAAGCCCCTTCTCGGCAAAAAGTCGCGGAGGGGTTTTGCAACATGACATTTCTCCAACGCCATGCGTATTCAATTGGGAGCGCCATTGCAACGGCGCTTTGGCCTTTTTTTCCTCGAAGGAGAAAAATTTCTGTTGAGAATCTCCTTAAGTGCAAGATAACATCAAGCCATAGCGAGGCTCGAAAAATTGCAAAGAAAGCCTGGTGCCATCTGGCCGGGCATATTGCGGAGGCTCTTTTCGTTCCTTCCGTGGTGACGAAGGAAAATTGGCGGGAGCATCTTGATTTTTCCGCTTTTTGTGAAGAAGGCATCAAAGTCCTTCTTTATTCTCCGCAAACGCCAATTATTCTCGTAAGTTCACATCACGGCGTGTGGGAGGCTGCAACGAACATCCTTTCTTTTGCGCGGCCTATGATTGCCATTGCCCGCACAATGAACAATCGCTTCGTTTCAAGTTGGATGAAGAATCATCATTTTCGCGGATCAATCACTATTATCGACAAGAACCGAGGCTTTACTCCTCAGGTTATCAGGGAGTGGGAGAAAAATTCTTCTGCGCTTACGATTTTAGTCGATCAGCATGCGAACAAGGGCGAGCTTTTGCAGTTTTTGGGTCGTCCGGCAAAGACTGTCACTTCCGCTGCGCGTCTTGCCGTGCGCACGGGGTATCCAGTCGTGGTCGGTTCTTTCCTCAGAAACGGGCCGTACAATTATAAGCTGATGGGGCGGGAGCCTTTAGTTTTTTCGCGTCAGGATGATGTCTTGAAGGTTGCGCAAATTCTAAACGATAGGCTTGGTGAATGCATAAGAGAATGCCCCGAACAATATCTTTGGAGTCACAGGAGGTGGAGAAATGACTGAAGTTTTCAACACCGAATGGCTGGATTATCTTTGCTTCGCTTTAAGTGCAGTTTTTTTCTGGTCGACATTCATCGTTCTTGCAGGGCTTATAAAGCCTGCAAAAACGCATCCTAAGGCGTCAGCATACTATCGCTTCGCAGTTCTTATCTGCGCAAGAAACGAGGAGCGCGTCATACGTCTTCCTGTTTTAAGCCTTTTAAGGTCGAAATATCCGGCTGAGTTTTTCAAGGTTATTGTTCTTGCGGATAACTGCTCTGACGAGACTGTTCTCAGAGCAAAAGAGGCTGGGGCGGAAGTTTGGGAGAAGACAACGCCAAGTTCTGGGAAAGGCGAGGTCCTTTCGTGGGGAATAGAAAAGGTTCTTTCCGACGGCTCCTTTGACGCCATCGCAGTTTTCGATGCCGACAATTCCGTTTCCGATATCTGGCTTTCCGAGATGAATGATGCTCTTCATGACGGAGAGATAATTGTAACGGGGCGGCGCCAATCTTCAAATGCCTGCGCATCGCTGATCTCTGGGTGGTATACGGTGTATTGGGCGATGATGAACGAGCTTTCAAATCGTGTTCGCACGAATCTCGGCCTTTCCGGAAAATTGACAGGCACCGGCTTTGCCTTTACGTTCCAGGCTTTAAGCGACGAAGGGTGGAAGACTCGCACTATGGTGGAGGATGTGGAGTTTACCGTTCAATCAAATATTCGCGGCCGCCGCGTTGCGTACGTTCCTACGGCGGAATTTGCCGATGAGCAACCCATATCCGTTACGTATATGTGGCGGCAGCTGCGCAGGTGGTCGACAGGCGGCTGGCAAGTAGTAAGAGCGTATATTTGTCTCTGGCTCAAGACGCTATTCAAAAAGCCGTCGCTGCGTCTTTTTGACAGTTTTTTCGCTATTTTGACGGGAATGTCGGTGGCGTTCATTCTATTCTTTGATTTCGTGTCAATTTGCGTGCGCTTTCTTTCCGATGAAATGAGCAAAGGCTCCTTGGTTACGTCATTTGGCGTTGTGTTCTTTGTTCTTGCGATGGGTTGGCTTACGGGATGGGCGGCGGTAGCGCTTTCTTCGCAGAAGCGTCGCCCGTCTTTGATGGCGATTCTAACATTTCCCATTTTTTCTATCGTTCTTGCTTCATCAGTTCTTTTTGTTTTGATTTTTCCCACAAAGCAATGGAAACCTATTCCCCATGGAGGACACACAGAAAATGAATAACAGCGAATCATCCGTAGTCTCTCTCTTGCAGGAGACTCAAGAAAAGTTCGGTTATATACCGAAAGAGGAAATCTACCGCATAGCCGAGGAGAAGGGCGTTTCGCCAGCAAAGGTGATGGGCGTTGCGACTTTTTATTCTCAGTTCCGCCTTTCAAAGCCAGGAAAGAATCTCATACTGCTTTGCAAAGGCACGGCTTGCCACGTCAATTCGGCTTCATCCATCGCCGCTGCTCTCAAGGAGGAGCTTGGTATCGGCGACGGAGAAACTTCCGAAGACGGCCTTTTTACGATTGAATTTGTCGCTTGCCTCGGCTGCTGTTCTCTATCTCCCGTTATGATGATTAACGGTGTAGCTTACGGCTCGCTCACCCCCGAGAAAGCCAAAGAAATCGTTCGCAACATTCGCAATGAAGCCGCGAAAGGAGTTTGACAATGCTTAAAATAGTAGTTGGAATGGGTAGTTGCGGCATTGCCGCGGGAGCTCAGAGAGTGAAAGAGGCTCTCGACAGTCTTTCAGACGATGTCGGAATCACTGGTTGCGTTGGAGCTTGTTATCTTGAGCCGATAGTTGACCTGTATGACGGAAAAGAGCTGAAAAAAAGGCTTGTGCGCGTAACTCCTGAGGATGCTCCGAAAATTGTCTCTGCATCTTCCACTGGCGATTTTAAAAGCGTTGAAGAGCTTGTCATTTCCGATGAGGACGCCTCGTTTCTCACGAGTCAGACGCGCATTGCCTTGCGAAATTGCGGGGTGATCGATCCTGAGTCGCTCGAGAGTTACCGCTCCGTCGGCGGGTACAAGGCGCTTGAAAAGGTTTTCACACTTTCGCCTGAAGACGTGATTTCAGAAGTGAAAACTTCTTCTCTCGCGGGCCGCGGCGGCGCGGGCTTCCCGACTTGGTTTAAATGGAATGCGGCGCGAGCGGCGAAGGGCGAGAAAAAATATCTCATCTGCAATGCTGACGAGGGAGATCCCGGCGCGTTTATGGACCGCGCGGTTATTGAGTCTGATCCTCATTCTCTTATCGAGGGTATGCTTATCGCCGCGTATGCGATCGGCGCTTCTGAGGCTTTCGTTTACGTGCGCGCTGAATATCCTCTCGCCATCGTGCGCCTTCAAAAGGCGATTCGCGATGCTGAGGCGGCAGGGCTTCTTGGAGAAAATATTTTAGGCTCGGGCTTTTCGTGCTCGTTGCGCATCAAAGCAGGCGCTGGCGCGTTCGTTTGCGGCGAAGAGACTTCTCTTATCGAGTCGCTTGAAGGCAATCGCGGAATGCCGCGCCTCAAGCCTCCGTTCCCGGCTGAGCGCGGTTACAAGAACAGCCCCTCCAATATCAACAATGTTGAAACTTTTGCCAATGTCGCTTGGATTATTCTTAACGGAGGGAAGGCTTTCGCCGCTCTCGGCACGGAAAATTCCAAGGGAACGAAAGTTTTTGCGCTGACAGGAAAAATACGCCGCGGCGGGCTCGTTGAAATTCCGATGGGGCTCACTTTGAGGGAAGTTATTTTCGGCATCGGCGGCGGTGTGCGCGGTAGCGCCAAGTTTAAAGCCGTTCAGCTGGGCGGTCCTTCAGGCGGGTGCATTCCTGAGTCTCTTCTTGATACGCGTATCGATTACAGGGAGCTTGCTGCGACAGGCGCGATTATGGGCTCAGGCGGCATGGTCGTCATGGATGATACGACGTGTATGGTTAATATGGCGAAGTTCTTCCTCGAATTTACGGCGAAGGAAAGCTGTGGCAAATGCGTTCACTGCCGCATCGGCACGAAGCGTCTCCATGAAACTCTCACGCGCATAACTGAAGGAAAAGGTAAAGAAGGCGATGTGGAGATGTTGGAAGAGCTTTGCCGCGGAATTAAAGATGGCGCGCTTTGCGGCCTTGGGCAGACGGCTCCCAATCCTGTGCTTACGACGATTCGCTATTTCCGCGACGAATACGAGGCGCACATAAAGGAGAAGAAATGCCCGGCTGGGGAATGTGTAAGCTTGAGAAAGTTTGCGATTCTGCCGGATAAGTGCAAGCGTTGCAGCGCCTGTGCGCGTAAATGTCCGGCTGGCGCGATTTCAGGTTCCGCCAAGGAACCGTATGTAATCGACGAAGTAAAGTGCATCGGATGCGGGGTTTGCGAAAAAACATGCCGCTTTGGGGCGGTTGTGCGTAAGTAAGAAGCGTGTAAAGGCAGAATTCAAGGAGTGTTATGAACGAAAAAATTGTTGCGCTTGAGATAGACGGAGTAAAGATTGAAGCTCATGAGGGCGCCACCATTCTTGAGGCGGCTTCAAGTGCTGGTATAGATATTCCGAATCTCTGTTTTCTTAAAGGCATGTCTCCCTACGGAGCGTGCGGCGTTTGTGTTGTGGAAGCGGAAGGGTCCCCGAAGCTTCTGAGAGCCTGCGCAACGCCCGTCAGAGAAGGGATGGTCATAAATACAAAAAGCGAGCGAGCGCTCAAGGCCAGAAAGCTTGCATTTGAGCTTATGATGGGAGATCACGATGCAGACTGCCTCGGGCCTTGCGTTCTTGAATGTCCCGCGCATACTCAATGCCAAAAATATGTCAAGGAAATTGCCGAGGGCCGCTTTGCCGATGCTACGGCAACTGTGATGGATACTTACCCTCTTCCCGCGTCAATCGGCAGGGTCTGTCCCCATCCGTGCGAAACGGCGTGCCGTCGAGGCAAGGTGGAATCTCCCATTTCAATAGCTTTTCTTAAGGCGTTTGCCGCAGATACCGCGCGTAAAATGGGAGTTTTTGCGCCTGCAGGCGTTATCGCCGAATCATCATGCGCCGGAAAGAAAATTTCCATTATCGGCGGTGGCCCCGCCGGCCTTACTGCGGCATATCAGCTTCGCCGCCGCGGCTCAGAGGTTACAGTTTATGACCAGATGCCTAAAATGGGCGGAATGCTCCGTTACGGAATTCCCGAGTATCGTCTTCCCAAAGCCGTTCTTGACGAGGAGATTTCTCTTATTTCTTCCATGGGAGTAAAGCTTGTCAATAATTTCAAAATCGGCAAGGATGCGGCGCTTTCAGCTCTTCGCAAGGAATGCGATGCGCTTATTGTTGCTAATGGGGCTTGGAAATCCTCTTCAATGGGAATACCGGGCGAGGAAGCGGAAGGCGTTTTTGGAGGGATCGACTATTTGCGCGAACAGAAGCGCCTTGCAGGGCGCGTGGCGATTGTAGGCGGCGGCAACACGGCAATGGACGCTTGCCGCACAGCAGTAAGATTGGGAGCCGAGGAGGTTTATGTCGTCTACCGCCGTACCCGCGCTGAAATGCCTGCAGAGGAAATTGAAATAAAGGAAGCTGAGGAAGAAGGCGTCAAGTTCTGTTTCCTGCGCAACCCTACTGAGGTTATCGTTGAAGATGGTCGCGTAACGGGGCTTTCATTGCAGGTGATGAAACTTGGCCAGCCAGACGAGAAAGGTCGCTTGAGGCCCGTTCCCGTTGAAGGTCAGGTGGAAAAGCTTCCTCTTGAATATGTTATTATGGCAATCGGCCAGAAGAATGACTCGGAAGGTTTTGAGTCTCTTAAGACTACTTCTCGCGGAACAATTGCCACCGACAGTTCAATGAGGGCGTCCGTTGCAGAAGATGATGGTAATTCAGCTCCCGTTTTTGCGTGCGGTGATGCAGTTAATCGCGGCGCGAGCATAGCGATTAAGGCCATCGCTGGCGCAAACGACGCGGTAGATGCGGTTGAAGCTTACTTTTCGGGCAAAGATATTCCCGAGCGCATTGGAACTGTTTCTGCGCGCGAAAGTACGAGGATTGATTTTTCTCAATACGAAAAAATGCCTCGCCAGACACCTGCCGTGCGCGACGCAGAAGAGAGAAAGCATGATTTCAGCCCTGTGGCCTCTATTTTTACAGAGGAGCAGGCCATTCTCGAGGCAAAGCGCTGCCTTGAATGCGGTTGCCACGACTATTCTGAATGTAAGCTTATCCGTTATGCTAAGATGTTGAAGACTGATTGCACTCGCTTCAGGGGTGAGTTCCATCCCGGTGAGAACGAGCGGCACCTTGTGGCAATTGAGCGCAATCAGCGTAAGTGCATCGCCTGCAATCTTTGCGTTCGTGTCTGTGAAGAGAAGGCGAAGAAAGGTCTTTTAGGCCTTGTTGGGCGCGGTTTTACGACGGTTATAAAACCGGAATTTAACAACTCCGAGGCAATCGCTGGTTGCGCCGAGTGCAATATGTGCACTTTAGCCTGTCCGACAGGGGCCTTGAGGCTTCTTAAATGATGCTCACCAAAAACAACAGTATATTTGATATAATACAACCAATATGAATACAGTACTTGTTGGTGCCCAATGGGGCGATGAAGGTAAAGGCAAGGTCATTGATTTCCTCACAGAGGAAGCTGATGTCGTAGTCCGTTTTCAGGGCGGTTCAAACGCCGGGCATACGGTAGTGGTTGGAGATAAGAAATACGTTCTCCACCTCGTTCCGAGCGGAGTGCTTCATGAAGGCAAGCATTGTGTTATCGGCAACGGTGTAGTGATGGACCCGTTTGATCTTGTTAGAGAGCTTGAACAAGTTCAGAGCTGGGGCTTTGATATCAAGGGCAGGTTCCATATCTCCGAAAGAGCTCATATGGTTATGCAGTGGCATCGCGCTCTTGATGCGGCTGAAGAATCAGCAAGGGCGGCTGGCCGTAAGATCGGCACCACCGGCCGCGGCATCGGGCCTGCATACGCGGCGAAGGTAGGCCGTTACGGCATGCGCGCAGGTGATCTTCTCAAGCCGAATTTCGCCGATATAATCCGCATCCGTACAGAGGAAGCGAATGCCAAGCTCGTTTCTCTCGGTGCCCATGAGCTTGATGTTGATGAGATGATTCGCCTCTATACTCCTATGGCGAACGCGCTTCTTCCGTACGTCACCGACACGGTGCAGTTCCTTCACGAGAGCCTTGACGCCAACCGTCAGATCCTCTTTGAGGGCGCTCAGGCAACGATGCTCGACGTCGATTTCGGAACTTATCCCTTTGTTACTTCTTCCAACCCCACGGCCGGTGGCGCATGCACCGGTAGCGGTGTCGGCCCGAGAGCGATCGATCGTGTTATCGGCGTTCTTAAGCTTTACACCACGCGCGTCGGCGAAGGTCCTTTCCCCACTGAGCTGTTTGATAGCGATGGCGAGCTTCTCCGTTCACGCGGTGGTGAATTTGGCGCCACTACAGGCCGTCCGCGCCGTTGCGGCTGGTTTGACGCCGTTATCGCCCGTTATGCGCAGCGCATAAACGGTGTCGATTTCTGGGCCATGACGAAGCTTGATGTTCTCGATGCGTTCCCCACGGTGAAAATCTGCACGGGTTATAAGCGCGACGACGGTTTTGTCTATCAGACATTCCCTGCCGATCTCGATGTTCTCGCTCATTGCGAGCCCATTTACGAGGAGCTTCCCGGCTGGCAGTGCGAAACTTCGCATATCACCGACTATGACGCTCTCCCCGAGAATGCAAAGCGCTACGTCGCCCGTATTCTCGAGTTGATCGGAGGAAAGCTTGGAGTTCTTTCCGTCGGTCCTGCGCGAGAGACAACTCTCCGTATCGGAGTGTAAGAGTAACTTACCGAGGGAAAAAGCTTATGAATCCGACGCTCAAGCGTACATTGACGGGTTTGACCGTCGGACTTGCGGTGGCGAGCGCGGTGCTTTTCGCGCCGCCACCCATCATAGCGCCCGCAGTTGCAATTCTCGCTCTTTTGGCAAGCGTGGAGAGCCTTCTTCTCATCAGGAAGAAGACCCCGCGCTTCACTGCGTATTCCTTCACTCTTTTCGTCCTGTCGGTATTGCTCATTTTCGGCGGGATGAGCGCTCTTCCAGTAATTGCCGCCTCGTACGGCGATGAAACCTGCGGCGTATTCAAGCTTGGCAACCTGATGCTTCTTTACGTTATCGCGGTGGTTAAATTCTCTGATGTGGGAGGCTTTGCGCTTGGCACTCTTTCGGCGAAACTTATGAAGGGTGGCAATCACAAGCTTTGCCCATCGATTTCACCGAACAAAAGTTATGAAGGCTTTTTCGGCTCTCTTCTTTTTTCATGTGCAATCTCGCTTCTCTTCGCAGGAATAACGAATTTCTCGCCTGTGAAATCCGTTCTTATCGGTATTGCGGCGGCGTTCCTTGGCACGGCGGGGGATCTTGTTGAATCAAAATTTAAGAGGTGGGCGGGGGTTAAAGATTCCTCCGCGATGAAGATAACCAATGGTATGGGAGGGTTTCTCGATATGTTTGATTCCCTTCTTATCGCGCCAGGCGTAATGCTTCTTTTCCTTTAATATGGTCTTAGCCCACATCCGCCGCCTTACATATCTCTTCATGATTATGGGAGGGCTTTTCTCTGGATGCGGAACTATAGATAGCCGTATAATCGCAAAGCCTGGGACAAATCAGTTTGTTTGTACGAAAAGCGGCGACAGATTTACATTTCAAATCGATGAGCCTTCTGCCGACTGCAGATGGAGCGCAATATGCGAAGACAACGATGTTGAAGTGAGGGTTGATCGTGTGCCGTCGCCAGCAGGCTCTTTTAAGGCGGGCAAAGCCGATGTTTTAATTCGTATTCATCGCGGGTTTGACGGGCCTTCCGCTATAAAGTTTTTTTGTACGGAATGTAAAAACGGCAAGCGTTCTAAAGTAAAAGAGTTCACGATTTCTCTCTACAAGCGAACAGGCGATGCCGCATTTTGGAAATAATAAAGGGCAAAAACATGAAAAAGTTTCTTTCATTCCTTATTCTTTTCCTTCTTCTGTTAGTTGGCGCGGTTGCTCTTGTTTTTGAGCTTTATCCAAATTCAGAAGCGCGTAAATTCATTGAACCGTGGTGTGGCGAGGTTTATTCGCTATCGCGAGAGAGGGTTGTATCGGCATATTCTTTCGTCAAATCTAAAGTTTCCACTGAATCGTGCGAAGAAACGAAAGAATCGGAAAAAACTTTTCCTCCTCAAAAGAGTCAGATAAAAAAGACTCTTCAAGGAGCGAAAGGCTCAACAAATAAAATTTCCCGTGCCGAAAAGCCGTTTTCGAAAAAGCCTCTTGAGAAGGCGAATCCCACTCTTGCAGAAGCGAAATGGTATTCTAACCGCCGCATAAGCCTCAGCGAATCAAAGGGCTCGATAGCCATAGTTTGCGTTTGGAATTCTTCGTCTCCTGAGAGTATTGAACTACTTAAAAGCGCGCAGCGTATTTCTGAAGGTTTCAGAGGCAAGCCTCTCGTTGTTTTCGCTTCGCATCGCGGAGGTGAAAACGCTCGTGTGAAAGATATCCTAAAAAAGGCTGATGTCGTAATTCCTTGCTGTGAAGGTGCCGGGCATCCGAATGAGCCTAAATCGGTGGCGGCAGGCCCCGTCTTTTATATGATCGACAAAGCGGGCAAACTTAGGTATTACGGCCGCAACGATAAGGTGATGACGGTAAAGCTTGTTGATCTTTTTTCGGAATGATTTTCCAAGATGACGTATAAGTATTTATATCAAGACAAGAACAACTGCAATTGCGAAGGAGAGATCGTCGCGAAAAACCGCAACGATGCCTATATGCTTCTTCGTAAACGTGGCATACGTCCTTATCGCGTTATCGGAGACGATCCTCTCAACTGGCTGCCGTGGGCCGTTGCCGCGTCATTTGCGCTTTTGCTTTCACTCGTGATGGTGATGGGGTATATGCTTGTTGCGCGCGGTAGTGCAGATTCTGTTCAAAAGCAGAATTTCCCCGCATTGAGCGAAAGCGAGAAGATGGCATTCCGCAAACGCGCCGAGGAAGTCGTATTCCGTGCGCCAGAGGCTTTTCGATACAATGTCTGGAAGGGTGTAAATGCGCGGCTTGTCGAGCGCGGCATTGAGCCTCTTCAGTTGCCGCCCGGTCTTTCCGATGAGGAGTTCGCCCCTTGAAGATGACGCGTAGAGTGTTTGTCTCCGCAGTTGCGGCGGGGGCGGCGGGAGCGTATTTCATAAACGAAAGCGCCAAAGAAGGCGCTCAAACTAAAACTAAAGGAGGTGTAGGAATGCTTAAAGGTATTGACCCGGTGATTTCCCCGGAACTGCTTAAGACTTTAGCTGAGATGGGGCATGGCGATGAAATTCTCTTTGCCGATGCGCATTTCCCAGGCCGCACGAACGCGAGAGAGCTTATTCGCGCAGACGGCATCCCAGTCGACCGTCTCTTGAAAGCCATCGTGCCGCTTTTTGAGCTTGATTCGTATGCGATCCCTGTAATTATGACAGCTCCCGTTGAAGGCGATCAGCTTGATCCTACGGTGGAAGCGCGTTTCCGCAAGGCGCTCGGTTACGAAGGCAAGATTGAATTTATAACTCGCGATGAACTTTATGCGCGCGCCAAAAGGGCGTTTGCCGTGGTCCAGACGGGCGAGACGGCAAAATACGGAAATGTGTTTATAAAGAAGGGCGTTACGCCCGTCGCGTAAAATGCAAAGGTTTGAATTTCCCGGGTTTGTGGATGTCCATGTGCATTTCCGCGACCCTGGCATGACAGAAGCTGAAACTATCGCCTCGGGGCTTAAGGCTGCCGAGCGCGGCGGTTTTGCGGCAGTTGTCACAATGCCGAATACGTCTCCCGCCTGTGATTCGCGCGAGATAATGGAGTATCAGCAGAAAAAGAGTGCGGAGGCTCATTCTCCCGTTCGTCTCTTTACCTCTGCCTGTATAACGGAGGGAAGGCTCGGCTCGAAGGTTGCAAACCTTGAGGAGCTTGCCGCTGCCGGGGCTGCGTTTTTCACCGATGATGGTTCGTATGTCGCCGATGATGCCGTAATGGAAGAGGCGATGAAGCGCTCGGCAGATCTTTGTATGGTCATCTCGCAGCACGCGCTTGATCCGCGTATCGTGGGCGGCGGAGTGATAAGAGATTGTCCTCTTGCGCGCAAGGCTGGGCTTAAGGTGATTCCTGCAGAAGCGGAAATTTCCGCAATACGGCGCGATCTTTCAATCTGCCGCGAGACGGGCTGCCGCCTTCACATACAGCATATTTCGACTGCTCAAGGCGTCTCGCTTGTTAGAGACGCGCAGAAGGAAGGGCTTCCCGTTACTGCCGAGGCTACGCCGCACCATCTTCTTTTCGCGTGCGACGAACTTACAGTCGACGATGCCAATTTCAAAATGGCGCCGCCTCTCGGTTGTCGCGAAGATAGGTCTGAATTGCGCAAAGCGGTAAAGGAAGGCGCTCTCATGTTCGCGACTGATCACGCGCCGCATCCGGCAAGAACGAAAAGTGTTGGCTTTGCCCGCTCTGCAAACGGCATTATCGCTCTTGAGGCCGCTGCGGCCATTACGTATGCGGTAATGGTTGAAGAGGAAGGCATGGATGTTTCGGCGTGGGCGAGGGCGTGGCATGAGATGCCGCTTTCTCTTCTTCCTGTCGCTCTTTCCTCTTCCGTTACAGGGAAAACAATTCTTGAAACTGGAGTCTCTCAGAAGATAGATGTTGCTTCTTTCTCTTCTCTTTCACGCAATTGCCCGTATGACGCGATGAACTTTGGGGTTAAGATTTCCTCAAGTTTCTAAAGTCGTTTTAAAAAAAAAGAAAGGAATAAACAAAAATGAAAAAGCTCATAGTGACCGCTTGCGCTCTCACAACGCTTTTTGCTTATGCAAAAATCGATATGGGAACTCCTTTTACGGATGGAGTTATTCTTCAGCGTCAGCGCAATGTTCCCGTATGGGGCACGGCAACACCTTCAAGTAAAGTGACGGTGGAATTTGCCGGTGCAAGCGTTTCGGCTCAAGCCGACGAGAAGGGCAAATGGGAAGTTACTCTCCCTTCGATGGAAGCGTCGAAAGAGAGCCGCGTGATGCGCGTAACCGAGGCGAAAGAAGGCTTCTTCTTCGATACGGTCACCGACACTTTGGTAGTGAAGGATGTTCTTGTTGGTGAAGTTTGGATGTGTGCGGGCCAGTCTAATACCGAGTGCCCGATTTGGGGCAAAGGAACGCGCTATCGTGACGGTTGGGGCGCGATGATGCTTCTTTCAACGAAGAAAAGTTTTGTACGTTTCGTAAAAAATGCCCGTACTCCTTCCGTAACTCCAAAGCATGACTACAAGGCGCGCTGGATTGCGGCAACTCCCGAAATGTACGAAATGTGGAAGAAGGGCGCAACTCTCCCTTCCGCGATGGGGTATTATTACGCGCTTGAACTTGCCAATTACCTCGAGATTCCTGTAGGCGTTATTGACTCCTCCTGGGGCGGAACTAATATCGATGCGTGGACGCCTCCAAGCGGATATGAAGGAATTCGTCAGCTCGACGATGTCGCAGCGTTGCCTCTTCTCGATGCAAAGGCTTTTGCCGAGGCGAAGAAAGATGGGATTTATGCTGATAAGCACATATACGGCGGTTGGATACAGCAGCCTGCAGCTCTTTGGAACGGCATGGTTGCCGCGTATACGCCGATGGCTTGCCGCGGTTTTATCTGGTATCAGGGCTGCCACAACTCCAGCGAAAGCCAAAGGTATGCTGCAAAGATGCACGCTCTTTACAACGGTTGGGCGAAGGAGTTTCGCAACAGCGACATGAAGCTTTATTTCGTTCAGCTCGCTCCTTGGCATTCCAACTGGATGGGCATCGTCACCGCGCAGAATAAATTCGCGGCGGAGGAGGAGAATGCGGCTATCGCGGTTACGGCCGATGTAGGCAACTTCAATGACATTCATCCGAACGACAAGCGTACGGTCGCCAAGCGTCTTTCTCTCCACGCGCTCAAGAATGATTACGGCGTTTCAACCATCAAGGCGGAGTCGCCAGTGTTTAAATCGATGAAAATCCAAGGCGCCAAAGTTATACTCTCGTTCGACAATGTCGAGAATTGGTATGTTTACGCCGATGACTATTCTATTGTTCCAGCATTTGAAGTTGCAGGCAAGGATGGCGTCTGGCACGATGCCAAGCTTGAAAATGTCGCCAATTTCGGTATAGTCGATGGTAAGGATCTCATAGTTTCGTCCGAGAAGGTTCCTAATCCTGTAAAGGTGCGCTATATGGGTAAGAACCGTACGGCAGGAACGCTCTTCAATGAAGTGACGCTTCCGCTCGGTCCGTTTGAATTTAAATAATAAAGGAGGTAAAAAATGAAAGGAATGATTCTTTTTTCAGTTTTCTGCATTGCAGCGCTTAGCTCATCGGCAGATGAAATAACATCCGCGATAGCAGCCACGTTTTCCGGCAAGACGGCTGTTATAACGGGGGCGGCTTCAGGAATGGGGCTTTGCACTTCAAAGACTCTCGCGCAGGAAGGTTGCAACGTTTTCATGTGCGACATAAATGAGAAGGGTGTTAAAAAGGCCGCCGATGAAATCAATGCTCTCGGCAAAGGCAAGGCCTACGCAGTTGTCGCCGACGTGCGCAAGTTTGCCGATGCGGAACGTTCCGCCGCTTTGGCGATGGAAAAAACGGGCCGCATAGACCTTCTTATAAACTATGCCGGCGGAAACGAGGCGCGTTGCTGCAAAAGCTTTAAGCCGTTTTACGAGCAGCCAGTCGAAGTAATCGATTGGGGGCTTGACGTAAACTTAAAAGGCGCCGTCTATTTCTCCCGCGCGTGTATGCCTTATATGGTGAAGGCTAAGAGCGGCGTTATTGTCTGCATTGGGTCTGTTACAGGCTTTGAGGGGGATGGCTGCGGCTCTATGTACGGAACTGCAAAGTCAGGGCTGCATAACTTTGTGGTGGGGCTGGCAAAGGCCGGCTCGCCTTATGGAGTTCGCGCTTTTTGCGTCTCGCCAGGGCCGGTTTTGACTCGTCCTGCCATGGCCAAGATGACAACATCTCTCGGCTTTGCTTCTCAGCCGCAGGAGATTGTAGATTACGTTCTTTACATGGCTTCTCCCAAGGGGCGCTCCGTAACAGGCACTACGCATATCATTGACGCGGGGCGCCTTGCTCTTCCGCGAAGCTCTACATCAGGCTTTCTTGAGGCAGAGAAAAAGAAATGAAACAATTTCTCCTTTTATTTTCTTGCGTGTCTGTCGCGCTTGGATCTTCATGCGCTGTTCCAGCGGCGCGTGAGATGCGCGGCCCGTTTCCGATAATGTCGACGCCGTATCATGAGGATGGTTCCGTCGATTATGAAGCTCTTAAGCGCGAAGCGAAATGGGTTTCCGACAGTGGATGCCCTGGTGTTATCTGGTGTCAGTCGAATGACGCCGTTGATCTTTTGACTACTGAAGAGAAGTTCAAAGGTTTTGAAGCTTGCGCTTCAGCTGTCGAAGGGCTTGATATTGTCATGACGCTTGGAGCGAACGGAACTAATACGGCGCACTTAATTGAAATCGCCGGTGAAATAGAACGTGTCGCAGAGCGCCATCCTCGCTCGAAAATCGCGATGATTTCGCGTCCTCCGGATGATGCGCGTTCGCAAGCTGATATCGAAACGGCATGGGATCAGCTTGGGCGCATTTCAAAAAGGCCTGTTATATTCCAGACGTACGGCACGTCGAAAACACCAACGCCAACAGTTGATGTTATCGTCAGATTGGCTAAAAAGCATCCGCATGCGTTCGGTTATGTAAAGGAGGAGGCCGCAGGTTGGGAGGCGAATACCCGCATGCGCGATGAGAATGCGAAGAAGCCTCCCATGAAAACCGTGTTCGCTGGATGGGGCGGTTGGCAGTGGCTTTTGCAGCTCAGACATTGCGGCAGCGAAGGGCTTGTCACTGAAAGGTGCGCGTATGCGCCCGTTTTGGCCGAGCTTTGGCGTCGCTATGAAGCGGGGGAGCGCGGTTTGAAACTTACCGAGGCTTATGCGATGTACCGCCTTTTGATCGATCAGCATAATTTCCCAGGAGGCTTGCGCGGCTATTCCCTTTACCTCTTGAAAAAGGCTGGGGTGTTTAAGAATATGGTCTCACGCCAGTATGTGGATGCTAAGGTTACCGAGGGCGGCAGTTTCGGCGCCGGTAATAAGTGGAAGCTTGAAACGGTGAAGCTCAATGATTTGCAGATAAAGGAACTTGATATTCTTTTCAATCAAATGATGGAGTTTTCAGGGAAAAAATGCATCAAATAACTCGTATATGATAGAGAAACTGCTAATAGTGGTAACGCAGACGACCATCCTCTTTCTGATGATGGTCGTCGGTGTGTTTACGCGGAGAAACAAGATGTTCGACGAGTCTTCCATCAAGAAGATTGCAGATTTCATTCTTGTGATAATAACTCCGTGTCTGATAATAAAATCATTTCACCAGCCGTTTGATCCTTCGATGCTAAAAGGAATGTGCGCTGCGCTCGCCCTTGCGCTTTTCTCGCATTTCACAGCTATAGTCTTAGCGCGTATTTTCGTAAGGGACGCTGATGAGGGTAGGCGGCGTATGATGCGGTTTGCGACGGTCTTTTCGAACGCAGGATATATGGGAATTCCTCTTCAATATGCAATCCTTGGTGATAGAGGAGTTTTTTACGGCTCGTTATACGTCGTTGTTTTTCATATACTTTGCTGGACGTACGGACTGTGGGAGATGCGCGGAAGTTTTAAGGGCGAGAGCGTTTTTAAGATTCTGTTCAATCCTGGGCTTTTGGGTGTGGCTGCGGGGCTTCCGTTTTTCTTGTTCTCAATAAAGCTTCCCGCCGTTCTCTTTGAGCCGGTTAAAATGATAAGCTCCCTCTACACGCCTCTTGCGATGGTTGTTCTCGGGTATTATCTTGCGGGAGCGAAGTTTAGGATGGCGTTGAGATGTAAATCTTCCTATTTAGTTCTTTTTCTCAGGCATTTCATCATTCCGTCAGTCGTTATGGCGCTTTTGTGTTTTCTACCTTGTGTTTCGTACGAGGTGGCTGTAGCTGCGATGATTCCCACAGCAGCACCGATAGCCGCGAGCGTTACTATGTTTTCGGCTCGCTACGGAAGGAATCCGGAATTTATCACGGCTCTTGTTGCAGTTTCAACGCTTTTTTCCATTATCACAATGCCCGTTCTTATTACCGTTTCAATGACGCTTTTTTTCGGACGCTAAAGTTTTGATAAGATAGCGGTTAAATTTGGTATAATACAGGAAATGAGTGGAAGAATGATAGAAGTAGGCGCGAAAATGGACGCGCTTGGACTGTGGAATTCGCTTGCGCCGTATAATTGGGCGGTAAAACCGCACGGTACGGCGTTCCCGTATTTCTGCAACATTCTTCAAGGCGATGGTGATGTGAAAGTGCGTTTTCTTATGCTTGAAGGATGGCGCACTTTGCATGATTATGTGCGCCTTAGGGCAGATTTGTCGTATGGTGTAATTTCGGCTCCTGTTGAGTTTCCTCAATTCCAGATGGTCGTTCTCAATTCGGGCGAGATTAAATTTTTCCGCCATGATACAGGTTTCGTGCCGCGCGAAATCGAAGATAAGGATTTTCCGATAGTTGAAAAGATTCTCTGGGAAGCGTACGGCGTTATGCTTCGCGTCGAGTCGGATTCATCGCTTCCGATGCGTTTCGCGGCGGAAAAATCTCTCTTTGCCCGTGTGGAAGATAAATCAGGCATCTGGCGCGATGAACCCCTTGAGATTCCTGATCCCCAGCAGTATGTAGAGCATATTTCGTTCAAGACAGACGATATAAAAAAAGCTTGCGATCTTCCTCTCGTGCAGGCAGAGGCTCTCAATGTGGATTTCTCCCTTCTTCTTGGAGTTTCCACGGATGAGGAAAAGCCTAAAGCTCTCTACAGGTTCGTCGTTGCCGACTCCGTCTCCGGCGCAGTCGAGCTTGACTGCCGCGTTACAGTAGATTCTTCGCATAGCCTTAAAGACCTTTGGGAAACGATGCCTCAGCGCTTTCTTGAGTTCCTCATAAAGCGAGGTCGCGTTCCTGGGCGTGTGCGCGTCTCCTCCGCCCGTGTCTTTCGTTTCATACGGCCGCTCTGCATAGAGTTGCCGTTCCGTCTTTCGATTCACGAATCACTTTCTGTTGGCAATGGATGATTTCAGGGTAGGTTTCGGGTATGATTCCCATCGCATCGCGAAGGGGCGAAAGCTCATTCTCGGAGGCGTGGAGTTTCCCGGGGAAGACGGGCTTCTCGGCCATTCCGATGCGGATGTGCTCATTCATGCGATAATCGATTCGCTTCTCGGGGCGGCGTGTGAAGGCGATATAGGCGCGCATTTTCCTGATACCGATGAAAAGTGGAAAGGCGCATCTTCTGCGATGATGCTCTCTTCGGTAGTTTCAAGATTGTCAGAGAAGGGGTGGACTGTCGGCAATGTCGATGCGACGGTCATAGCCGAGAAAATCCGCATTCGTCCTCAGGCCGATAAAATCCGCGAGTCTCTTGCGCAGATTCTCAAGGTTGATATTTCACGCGTTTCCGTCAAGGGTAAGACAAACGAGAAGATGGATGATGTCGGCGCGTCTGTTGGGGTAGTTTGCCATGCGGCGGCACTTATTTTTAAAAACAACAAGGATAAGAACAAATGAAAAAAGAAATCATATCTACAATTTTTGCGGCAGGCGCATCACTTGCTTTTGCAGCGATTGAATTGGGCGCTCCTTTTTCAGACGGCGCCGTTTTGCAGCGCGGGATGAAAGTTCCCGTTTGGGGGACGGCAACACCTGGAAATAAAATTGAAGTTTCTTTTTCCGGAAACAAGGTGAAAACAGTTGCCGATGCCGATGGCAAATGGATGGTTTCGCTCCCTTCGATGGAAGCTTGCAAAGAAGGGCGCTCTCTTGTGGTGGTTGAGCGCGGCGATGGCTTTTTTGCTTCAAAGGTTGATGAAAAAATCATTTCCGATGTCCTTGTGGGTGAAGTCTGGTTTGCCAGCGGTCAAAGTAACATGGAAACGCCCATCTGGCATGATGGCAATTCCCGTTATCGCGACGGCAAGGGCGCGATGATGACTTCCATGACTCGTTTGCCGCTCGTGCGCTTTATCAAAACTCCTCGCGTTTACGGAACGCCCGGCCGCAATAAATTGAAGGTTGGGTGGAAAAAGTTTGAGCCTTCTTCCTTTGTCGCTCCTCCCGAGTCTGAGCATTGGAAACTTCTTTCCGCAGTCGCCTGGTATTACGCCCGCGAACTTCATATCGCGCTTGGAGTGCCCGTCGGCATCATCGATTCCTCCATCGGAGGAACTAACATTGACGCGTGGACGCCGCGTGAAGGTTATGAGGGGTGCGATCAGTCCATTAAGGAAACAGCTCAATACAAGCCGCTTTTCGGTAAGGAGTTTAGGGGTAGCAAAGGTGCAAAAATCTACGGAGCTCAGTTCCAGCAGCCTACGGCATTGTTTAATGCGATGGTCCGAGACTACACACCTATGGCGATGAGAGGTTTTATCTGGTATCAGGGCTGCAACAACAATGGCGAAAGCCATCTCTACTGTGCGAAAATGCATGCGCTTTACAAAGGTTGGTCAAAGGCGTTTGAAAATCCGTCTCTCAAACTCTATTTCTGCCAGCTCGCTCCATATAAGCATAATTGGCTGTCTCTGTGCATGGCGCAGACGCGCTTTGCCGCCGAAGAGCCTAACGCGGCGATGGCTGTCACATCAGATATCGGCAACTTCGACGATATCCACCCGAATGACAAGGAGACTGTCGCGCAGAGGCTTGTGATTCATGCACTTAAGAATGATTACGGGTTTGAAGTTCCTGAGGCGGATTCGCCTGTGGCGAAGAAGTTCTCCGTTTCAAATTCTGTCGTAAAAATAGAGTTTGAAAACGCCAAGAGCTGGTACGTTTACAATCGTGATCTTACGTATGATGTTCCTTTTGAACTTGCTGGGAAAGATGGCGTATGGAAAAAAGCCGAAATTGCAGTCTGCAAGGGCTGTGAAAAGAATTGGAAGAGCATGTTCCTGATTCCTCATCCTGAGCTTTACATCAAAAGTGCGGAAGTGTCGGAGCCTGTCGCGGTGAGGTATCTCGGGCGCGATCGCACATCAGGTGTCCTTTACAATCAGGCGTCTCTTCCCCTCGGGCCGTTCGAGATGAAGAGCGCGGATTTGATTTCAAAATAATTAATCGGGTAGAAGGCAATGATTCTCTTCGCATCAAGTTTATCGCATTTGCTTTTTGCGGCATTAGTCGTCGCACCGGCGGATAGGCTTTCCATGGCCGACCGTCTCTTCGGTCGCGGCGATTTTGCGGCGGCAAAACGCGAATATCTTGCTTTAAAAGGTGTTTCGGGAGTTGATGAGGCTGATGTTCTTTACCGCCTCGTTGCATCATCCGAAGGCCTTAAGGATCTTGCAGAGACGAGAAAACAGGCCGATCAGTTTCTTTCGCGTTTTGCCAGCCACTCTCTTGCGGGGCGCGTGCGTCTTATGAAGGCGCTCGCTGGCAATGACGCGCAAAAGAAAGAAGAGCTTTCTGATTTCATCCGCGATGCGGCCGATACGTCCTTGCGTGCAGAGGCGATGTTTCATCTTGCCCGCCTAACTTCAGATGCCGCTCTTTACGAGAGGTGCCGTAAGTTAGATCCCAAAGGCCGCTACGCTCCGTATGCGTCGTTCAAGTTCGCTTCATTCTGCATTGCCGACAAGGACCCTGCCGTCCGTCGCAAAGGCCTTGCCGAGCTTATGGAGATCGTTTACGGCAAAGATCCCGCTCTTGCAAAAGACGCCCTTTATCTTGCGGCGGTCCACAGCTATCGCGAAGGTCGTTACGGGGAGAGTGTGGCGCTCCTCAAGCGGTATATGAAATTGCATCCAGGCGATTCTCGCATAGTTGAAGTCAATCGACTTGCCTCTCTTAGCGAGTTGATGGCCGGCCGCTACAGTCAGGCGCTTTCTTTCTGTACAGATGATAACGATGAGACGCTCCTTTTTGTGAAGGCGATGGCCAACGACAATCTCGGTGAAAAAGCCGCCGCATCAAAAGCGGCGAAAGAATATATCGAGAAGTTTCCGCAGGGCGCAAATCTCCAGTCGATAAATCTTCTTATTGCCCGCACTGAATTTGATGAGGCCGTCAAGACGAAAGATACGGCGAAGATACTTGAATCTTCCCGTAGGGCCGCCCTGCTTCCCGGTTCGGGTGCCGCCGATAAGCTGCGTTATGCGTGGGCGCTCGAGGCGGCTGGAAAAATTCAAGAGGCGGAAGAGAGTTATGCAGCCGTCTCGCGCGACTTCCCCGGCAGTCACGATGCGGCCGAGGCGACGTATCGCAGGGCGATGTCGCTTCTGCGGCGCGAGAAATGGCAGGCGGCAGAGCTTTCTCTTGCCGAGGCTCTTTCAACAGGTAAATTGACTAATGAAAGAAAGGCGCTTGCTCTTTATTGGCGCGGCGTTTCTTCCGTGCGTTCGGGCCATTCGGAAAAAGGGATTGAGTATTTGAAGGAGGCGGTAAAAACTTCGCTTCCCTTAGACGAGGCGCGCGAGGCGCGGCTTATGATTGCGGATGCCGATTTTAACGCCGGGCGCACTCTTGAGGCGAAAAAAGAGTATTCCCTTCTCATCAGGGAGGGAGCGCTTGTGCGTATGAGCGCGGCAAAGACTCTTGCCGTTGGGCGGATTTTAGAAGGGGAGGACGCTAAGTTGTGCGCACAATCTCTTATCAAGAGCGATTCTCCTCAATGGCGTCAGGCAGGCTTCGCGCTTCTCGGCGAGATTGAAGATGGCGAGGGGGCGTTCGGCGCTGCCATTTATTCGTATACGAAGGCGATGGAAGAGCCGTGCGTCACCGAATCGCTTGCGAAAGTCGCTTTGCGCCTTGGAGTTCTTGAAGTGCGCGGGGGAGATTCAAAGAAAGCAGAGAAGGCTCTTAAAAAAGCTATCGAGCTTAATGCAGCAAATGGCGAGGCCAGGGCCGAGGCGTATTTGACTTTGGCGCGCGCATCTCTCATGCGCAATGATGTTGAAAGCGCCCGCGCTTATGCTACGGTCGTGACGGCTCTTTTTGACAAGACGAAATTTGCCGCGGAAGCGGAAAAGATTCTCAAAGAGAATTCGGAGGAGCGCTGATGAATAACGGAGGGTTTGCAAGAGACGCCTTGATTGCGGCGATGGTCATTTCTCTCGCTGTTCATATCGGGCTCATGTTCTGGGCAAGGCCGATGATCATGACAGAGATACTTCCTTCTTCGATGCGCTCTAAATCGCGTGAGCCGATGCGCGTTACGAAAGCGGAGCGGTTGCCCGATCCAGTTAAATTGGATGCGATAGAAGATATTAAGGCTGATAAAGAAGCTCCTGAAGTAACGGAGGCTGTAGCCTCGTTGCCTTCGGCGGAAACTTCCTCTCCAGCGGCAAAGGCCCCGGCGATAGATGTTCCGCCGCCGGAGCCGCCAGATGTGATTTCGCGTCAGATTCCCGAGTCAACGTCTATTCCGCTTCCGGATCTCTCCCATACGGCGCCTAAAGTTCCTTCAGAAACTCCGAAGATGGAGTCTTCTCCTCTTGCGCCTCAGTTGTCGCAATCGGCTCTCGCCCCTGCCGTAACAGGAGTTTCGCTTCCTTTGGCTCCAGTTTTTGAGTCACCCAATTTCTCTTCTTCCGCTGTTGTGGCGCCGGCAGTAACGAAACTTGAAAAGAAAAAAGAAATTCCCGCAGAAGAATCGGAAGAGGAAAAGTTTAAGCCTTCCGAAGAGGTGATGAACGAGCTTAACGAGACTATCGTCAGCAAAGAAAAGGAAGCCGTTCGTTCGCTTGTTGATGCCGATGGGGCAAAGGAGATGTCGTCCGTCGTGAGCGCATCGATGAAAGTTCTCAAAGAAGGTGATTACGTATATTTTAACATTGTCTTAAGCCCGTTAGATTCATTGCGCACTGTCTCGAAGGATTTCGTCATTCTTATTGACGCTTCCGGTTCAATCGGCCGCGATAGAATGAAATCGATCCGTCGTGCCGCCAAGCGCATTCTCCGTTCCGCCGCCAACACGGGCGACAGGTTCAATCTCGTAGCCTTTCGCGACCGCTACTCTTATGCGTTCCGCCGATGGATGAATTGCGATCAGCCTTCATTTACGGCGGCAGACCGCTGGCTGGATTCCCTTGCCGCTCACGGGCGCACGGACGTTTTTGCAACGATCTCCTCAGTTCTAACTCTCCCGCGCGATCCGAAGCGCCCGCTTGTGGCGTTAGTCGTGACAGACGGTGACGCCAACGCCGGCGTGAGTGGCACCGAGGCTATTCTTTCAAAGTTCGCCTCTCTCAATGATGGGCTTGTCAGCGTCTATATGTACGGCGTGAAAGAATCTTCAAACCGCAGGCTTATAGACATTCTCACGCGTTCCAACCGCGGTGAAAGCTTCATATTCGAAGGCTCTCGCTTTGAAGCAGGCTCAGGGATTGATGCGCTTTCAGAGAGATTCCGCGATCCTCTCCTGAGCGACCTGCGCATAGTGTTCTCATCTGCTACCGAGGCTGAGGCGTATCCGCGGCTTTTAAGGAACATTTATCGCGGCTGTCCAGTTTATATATATGGCCGCGCTCCTGCAGGAACGAAGGAAATTGCCTTTTCCTTAAAAGGCCTTTCCGCGGCGCAGGCGTATGAAAGCTTCTTTTCCTTGCCAGTTGAAAAGGCTGAGATTGACGATACTCTGCCGTATCTTTGGAGGCAGGAAAAGGCCGTCGGCGATTTTCGCCGTGCTAAATAATTTCGTTAAAATATAGAATGAAGAGAGGAGAATGGAAAATGAACGAGGAGAAAATACAGGTTGGCATCGTAATGGGGTCCGATTCCGATTGGCCCTTGGTAAAGAAAACATGCCAGACGCTTGAGGCTTTCGGCGTTGGTTACGAAACGCGCGTCATTTCGGCGCACCGCACCCCGGAAACCGCAATCGAGTATTCAACGAGTGCAGAGGAAAGAGGGCTTAAAGTCATAATCGCCGCCGCTGGCGGAGCGGCTCACCTCGGCGGAGTTCTTGCCGCATGCACCGTTCTCCCCGTTATCGGAATTCCAATCGCGGGCGGTGCACTCAACGGGCTTGACGCTCTTTATGCAACTGTTCAGATGCCCGGCGGCGTTCCCGTTGCAACAGTTGCCGTTGGCTCGGCAGGCCCCGTCAACGCGGCGCTCTTGGCTGTTCAAATTCTCGGCACGGCTGATCAATCCCTCCGTGAGAAGTTTCGCGCACATAAAGCGGAGCTTAAGGAGAAGGTCGCTGCAGCGAACGATAGGATTCATGAATGAAAAAAGCTCTTGTGACAGGAGGAGCCGGTTTTTTGGGAAGCCATCTTTCAAGAAGGCTTCTTGACGACGGCTATGAAGTTACGGCGGTGGATAATCTCTACACCGGTTCGATGAAAAACATCGATCGGCTTTTGGAAAATCCCCGCTTTTCATTCCTTCAGCACGATATTGTCCGCCCCTTTGACGGCGAGTACGACGAGATTTACAATCTCGCATGCCCGGCAAGCCCCATTCATTATCAGAATAGCCCTGTGGAAACGACGCTCACATGCGTGATGGGGATGCATAATGTTCTTGAAAGGGCTCGTGCTACAGGCGCGAAAGTCCTTCACGCCTCAACGAGCGAAATTTATGGCGACCCGATGGTACACCCGCAGGTTGAAGCCTATAGGGGCAATGTAAATACTGTCGGGATAAGAAGCTGCTACGACGAAGGAAAAAGATGCGCGGAAACTCTTGCTTCCGATTATCGCAGAGTCTACGGCGTAGATGTGCGTTTAGTCCGCATTTTCAATACATACGGGCCGAGGATGCACCCTAATGACGGCAGAGTTATTTCGAATTTCATAGTCCAGGCGCTTAGAAACGAGGATTTGACGATATACGGCGACGGTTCCCAGACACGTTCGTTCCAGTATTCAGATGATCTTATTGACGCAATGCGCCTTTATATGGATAAGCCGCGCGCCGAGATCGATAAATTTTTCGACGAAAAAAATCTTGAGGTGCCAGTCTTGAATACCGGCAATCCAGGCGAGTACACGATTGCGACGTTGGCGAAGGAAATACTCCGTCTCATTCCGGAATCGAAGTCCAAGATCGCGATGCGCCCGCTTCCGTCGGATGATCCGCGCCGTCGCAAGCCAGACATCACTCTTGCGAAGGAGCTTCTCGGCTGGGAGCCTCGCGTACCTCTTGCTGAAGGGCTTGAAAAGACTATCGCTTATTTTCGTGAGCGCATTTTAGATTCTGACGAATAATGGATGACTTTAGTGTCCATCATCATTCGCACCAACCGCTGAAGACACTTGTTTTCAACGGTTGGGCCGCAGGCGCGGAAATATGGAACGCCACATCATTCAGCCGTGATTGGACGTTTTCGTATATTGAGCAGCTTGACGGGCTTGCCGAGAAAGTCATTGATGATTCATCGCGTGTTCTTTTAGTCGGATTTTCGATGGGCGGGGCAAATGCTCTAAAAATGCTTCTTTCAAAGCGTGAAAAAATCTGTGGGGCGGTTTTTGTTTCGGCATCCGTAAGAATGATGGAAGAGCGTGCCGAGATTGAGGAAGGTGAAACGAAGGGGAGGTTACTTTGGCGTGGCATGAGCGAGCGGCGTCTTGCCGCGCTTAAACACGGCACAGAGCTTGTTTACAGCAACGATCCTTCGCCTTTGTATTCAAAAGAGAATCTTGAGCGCGGGCTTCATTTTCTGCGCACTACCGATCTAAGGGAAGAGCTTGAACGGTTTTCTTCAACTCAAGAAGCGAGAACTCTTCCTGTTGCTATAGTTTCGTGCGAGCGCGACGGTATAGTTTCCGCCGATAATACGAATTTTCTAAGAAGGGTTTTTCCATCGTCAGCTTTTTATTCGGTCCAGGGCAACGAGCACACGCTTCCTGTTGTCGCGCCCGAGACGATAGATAGAGCCGTAGAGGCGGTAAAACAAATGCTTTTCAAGAAGGGGGCGTCGAATGAGGTTTGAAAACGTTTTTATGCTTCTGCCCGGGCGCAAAACGCGGTTTGGCTCGATAGAAATCGAAGGGAAGAATATCTCGTCGATAGAGATTTCTCAGACGCCTTCATTTTTTGACTTTCCTGAAAAGCCGCGCCTTGTGATGCCAGGGTTTGTCAATTGCCACGGTCATACCGCGATGACTCTCGTTCGCGGTCTCGGAGGAGGGCTTCCTTTGCAACGCTGGTTAGAGGAGGCGATCTTCCCCGTCGAGGCGAAAATGACGATGGAGGATGTTCGCGCAGGGGCTAAATGGGGAGTTTTAGAGATGCTCTCTGGCGGGACTACCGCTGTTGCCGATATGTATGATTTCCCTTCTCAGATGGGTGAAGTCCTTCTTGAAAAGGGGATGAAAGGGCGCATTTGTCGCGTCGGGCTTTCGTTCGTTCCCGGCCGTCTTGAAGATTCGGTTGAATTTACCAAAGTGTGGAACAGCCAGGCGAAGCATGCATTGAAGGGAGATGTTCTTTCAGATATTTCGATTCATTCTGAATATCTTACCGATGAAGATTTCTGCCGTCGTCTCTCTGCCGCCAACAAAGAGCTGAATCGCCCCTTGCATGTTCACGTTTCAGAGACGCGTAAAGAACACGAGGAATGTATTTTACGCCACGGGAAAACTCCTATTGCTTATTTGGCCTCGACAGGGCTATTGGATAACGGCGGTTATGCCGCACATTGCGTCTGGTGCACAGATGACGACTTTAGAATCATGGCCGATAAGGGCGTCTCTTTGATTCACAACCCAACGAGCAACATGAAACTCGGCAGCGGTCTTGCCCGCATTCCTCGCGCTATGGAGATTGGCGTTAACGTAGCTTTAGGCACCGACGGCTGCGCCTCGAATGACAATCTCGATATGTTCGAAGAGATGCATGTCGCCTCTCTTATCCATAAAGGCTTCAATCAAGATCCCACAGTTCTTGGAGCTTGGGATTTAATTGAAATGGCGACTCTCAACGGAGCTAAAGCCATCGGGCTTGAAAATACAGGTTCCCTTGAAGTGGGCAAAGCTGCCGACCTTTGCGTTATTGACCTTAATGCAGTTCATCTCGCTCCGGCCGTTGATATTCCGAATCTTCTCGTCAATTCATGCAGCGCCCAAGATGTTGCTATGACGGTTGTTGACGGAAATATCGTATACGAAAAAGGTTCAGGCGAATCTTCTTTTCAAAGAAGTGAAGAATTCATTTCAGCAAAAGTGCGCCTTAATGAAGCGGTGGGGAGACTTTTCTCATGAGAGGCATTGTAGTTGCGATGGAATGTGAGGCCGCTGCGGTAAGGCCGCACCTTCGGGAGGGAGATGTTATCTATCTTTCTGGGATAGGCAAGGTAAACGCCGCTGCCGCCACGCAGAAAGCTATATCGGACGGGGCTGATGAAATTATCAATGTCGGCGTTGCGGGCGGCTTTGAATCGGAAGTGGAGATTTTCGGCGTTTACGAGATTTCCCGCGCCGTGGAGTATGATTTCGATCTTTCAGAAGTCAATGGCACATCGCCGGGAGTTCACGACGAGCGCGATACCCCGTATTTTTCTTTAAATACGAGAGGAATTTTTCAATCGAAAACTCTCGGCACAGGCGACAAATTCGGCAACGGAGAGGAAAATCTGCCGCTTTTAAAATCTCTCGGAGTTGGAGTGAGAGATATGGAAGGGGCTGCTATAGCGCATGTCTGCGAGAAAGCGCAAATTCCTTTTAGAGCGGTAAAATGCATCACGAATATAGTAGGGCGAGGCTCAACTGACAGTTACGCTCAGAATCTCAAAAAGGCTCTTTTATGTTTGAGCGACGCGCTTACCTCCTGGATGTGACAGATCGCGTCCCTACGACGCGTTCGATGCGAGAGATTGTCGATATCCTCTCAGGATGCGGCTTTAACGAGCTTATTGTATATAAAGGTAAGTTTTCGTCTGAATGGGAAGATGTGGCGCCTGAGATGGAAAGCCCCGCAAAGATGGAGATGTATGCGTCGATGCAGGGGATTGAAATGATAATTCTAGACCCAGAAGGATGGGAGAAGTTTCTTTCCGATGGCAAAAGCGTATGCGTTTCGACGGAGTCTTCTCGCTCTCTTGCAGGAAGAATTGAGCTTTTGCGCGAGAGGGCGGAGTCGGCCGAGGCTTTGGGGAGGGCGCGAAACGCGCTGAGGTATATTGTTACAGATTTTTCTGACGGTTACAGCTGGCATCCGTTTATTTTGTCTTTGCCGGCTATAATTCTTTGCGGAAATTTCGCTGCGGGCGGCAGAAAGGCCGCTAAGATGGACCTTGAGCTTGAGATAGACCGAATACTCGACGCTCCTCTTGGCGGGCTTCTTCTTCGTCTCGGCACGTTGTATCTCTGCGGCGGAGCGTTGAGAGACGATTCTTCCGAGTTCTTCAACATTCTTGCAAATGACGTAGGCTATTCGCGTCATCCCGGCTTGACGCAAACGGTTCTCGATGATGTTGGCGCCGTTGCGCGCGGCGTGCGCATGACCGCGGAACGTTGGGCGGAGCGTAGCGACTGGGCAAAAGAGATAGTCTACATCGCCGATCTTCTTGAAGCTTCTTGTCATCGGCGCGATGAGAGGCTCTTGCGCGCATTGCGCGAAGAGCATTCCCGCATCTGGAAAATGCGTTATCTTCCTGAAGGAAGAGTGGAATCTTTATCCCGCCTGCCGCGGTTCTGAAAGATAAAGCGATTTTAAAAACAAGAAATCCCTCTATGGGATGGTAGTGGAAAGGAATAAAAAAATGAAGAAAATATTGTTTGCCTGCGCAATCGCGGCAGTTGGTGCGCTTAACGCGGAAATCTGCGTAAAGAGCGGCGAGTCAATAGCTTTTATGGGCGACTCAATCACCCAAGGCGGTAATCGCCCTGCGGGGTATGTGAATCTCGTTATGAAGGGGCTTGAGCTTTGCGGAGTGAACGCCAAGAAGATTCCTGCCGGCATATCTGGAGACAGGTCCGTTCAGATGCATGCGCGTCTGCAGCGTAGTGTTCTTGACAAGAAGCCTCAGTGGATGACTTTCTCGTGCGGCGTAAACGACGTTTGGCACGGAAAGAACGGAGTTCCACTTGAGAAATATAAAATTCTTGTCGGTGAGATTTTTGACAAGTGCGCGGCGGCGGGTGTAAATGTAATTGTTCTTACGCCCACGATGATTTCGGAGAATCCGGAAGCAGAAAAAAACAAGCTTCTTTCTTCGTACTGCGAATGGCTTCGTGCAGAAGCGAAAAAGCGCAATTTGAGACTTGCAGATCTTAACGCGCTCATGCATGAAACCCTCGCTGAAATCAAGAAAACAGACAAGAGTCTTGGTCTTAAACTTACGGCAGACGGAGTTCACATGGCGTTCCCCGGTGATTGCATGATGGCGTGGGGCGTTTTGAAGGCCATGGGAGTGGAGGAATCGAAAAAGGATGAACTTTTTGCCGCCTTCCGCAAAGTCGTAGGCGGCAAGCATCTTAGCGTTCCTCTTTCAGTCGATCAGAATGACATTCTCATTAAAAAGGCAAAGGAATCAGGCCTTTCCACGGAAGACTACGTCATAAAGATGTTAGGTCTTTGATGTGAAATCAACCTCGATCTCGGAGGCGGGTGTTTCTGTTGAACAGAAATCCCGCCTCCGATTGTTTTAATGTTAGAATGAAGGTTTAGGAGGTTTAGGAGGTTTAGAAAGTTTAGGAGGTTTAGAAAGTTTAGAGTTTAGAGTTTGGAGTTTGGAGTTTTATCCTCTCTACCGCTATCCACTAACCACTAACTACTATCCACTAACTACTAAGTACTAACTACTAAACACGTCATCGCTGCGGAGCTTATGTTCGGTCTCGTCGCTCGGGCGTCGCCTTTCGCACGTCGCCAATAAAGTACGCTTACGCACGCCACCGCGATTCGTATCTTTGGTTTCACATATTATCACTCCTACGGCGACTCCTGCCCTTGCTCCTCACTCACATAACTCCTCCGCTCAGACGAAGGCGAACGGGGAGCGGGTTAATGTTTGAATGTTCGAATGTTTGAATGTTTGAATGTTTAGATTGGAAACAACCTGAACAACTGGTAAAGACAACTTTTTAGAGGTGCGCGAGCAACACGCTCGCGCTCTTTCGTTGTTGATATAATTGCTTGAGTATAATAGAGAAGGAGGGCACGGGCGAGTTCGCCCGTGCGCCAAAAGAAAAGTTGTTTCAAAAAGGTTGTTTCCAAAAATCTAAAGACTTTACGGTGAATTGTACAGATGCGCTCTTCAAGGCATGGATTGTCGGTGGAGGTTCCGTGTCAGGGCATAAAATGGTATAATTCCCGAATATGAAATCTTGGAATGAAATCCGTAAAAATGCGGCGGCGTTTTCTAAACGCTGGAAAACGGCGCATGACGAGAAGTCGCAGGCGCAGAGCTTCTTAAAGGAATTTTTCGCAGTCTTTGACATTGATGCCGTCCAGGTCGCGACATTCGAGCATAGAGTTAAATTTTCAGATGGATCGCAGGGTTATGTCGACTGCTTTTGGCAAGGTAAGATTCTTGTCGAAATGAAATCTCTCGGCAAAGATCTTGATGCTGCGTTCAATCAGGCTATGGAGTATGTGCGCTCGTTACCTGATATTTCGCACACACCTCGCGCAATAGTCGTTTCGGATTTTCAGCGCATTCGGTTTTACAATCTTGAAAAAGATTGTGCTTTGAGCGAATTCTCGCTTAAAGATTTGAGAAAATATGTGACGCTTTTTGGCTTTCTCGTAGGTCTCGAAGAAATAAGTGAAATTCAGGAACAAGATCCTGTCAATCGCAAGGCCGCCGAGAAAATGGCGAATCTTCATGACGCGATGAAAGAGACCGGCTACTTTGGTCATCCGCTTGAAGTATATCTCGTTAGGCTTCTTTTTTGCCTTTTCGCTGAGGATACCGGTATCTTTAAGCCTGCGCAATTCGCTCAGTTTATCAGTCAGAAAACATCTGATAATGGTAGCGATCTTGCTCCTCAGCTCGCGCTTCTTTTCGATACGCTCAACAGACAAACGCGGCTTTCGAATCTTGATGAAACAGTTGCCGCGTTTCCATACATAAACGGTGGACTCTTTGCCGAGAATCTTCCGATGGCGGCGTTTTCGTCAGAAATGCGAAAGGCGCTTCTTGACTGCGCGACGCTCGATTGGTCGAAAATTTCCCCCGCCATTTTTGGTTCGATGTTTCAAGGGGTTATGGATGAAAAGTCGCGCCATGATCTTGGTGCGCACTATACGTCTGAAGAGAATATCCTTAAACTTATTAAACCCTTGTTCCTTAATGCTCTCCGTTCCGAGGTTGCCGCGATTTGCGCTCTTAAGGGTAAAATACGATCTGTGCGCCTCGGCGAATTTCACGAGAAGATCGCCAAGCTCACGTTCCTTGATCCTGCCTGCGGTTGCGGAAACTTTCTTTTGATTGCATATCGTGAGCTGCGCCGTCTTGAAATGGATATTCTTGAGGAAATGTACAAGGATGACGGCGGGCAGTTTCTCGATATTTCTCAGCTCTGTAAAGTAAGCGTTTCTCAATTTTACGGAATTGAGATAGAGGCGTTTCCATGCGAAATCGCGAAGGTTGCATTGTGGCTCATGGATCATCTTTGCAATATGGAAGTCGCCGATCGCTTTGGCCAGTACTTTGTCCGCATTCCGATCAAAGCGTCTGCGCATATTGTCTGTGATAATGCGTTGAGGTTGGAGTGGAGGAGTTTGTTAGTTGGGAGTGATGGAGTTAGGAGTGATGGAGTTAACTCACCCACTCCCTCACTCTCCACTTTCTCCTATATCATGGGCAATCCTCCGTTCCTCGGCGCGATGCGGATTCTTGACGAACAAAAACATGATATGGAATTAGTGTTCGGGAAGAATCAAAAAATGCTCGGCGAACTTGATTTTGTGACAGCCTGGTTTAAGAAAGCAGCTGATTTCATTCAAGGAACAGCAACACGATGCGCATTTGTTGCCACGAACTCTATCACCCAAGGGCAGCAAGTGCGGGCGTTGTGGCGCTCGTTGAATGTTGATATAAATTTCGCCTATCGTACATTCAAATGGAAAAATGCGGCGAAGGGTGTCGCTGCCGTGCATTGCGTTATTATCGGGTTTCATGCGGAGGGGGATAAGCTCACGCAAAGTTCGGAAAGTCCGCAAAGTTGTGGGGCTGAAACTTCGCGAACTTCGCGTGAGACAAAAATAATTTTTGACGGAGACAAGGTGGTCGAAGCGGAGAATATCAATCCGTATTTGATGGATGCTCCAAGTGTTTTTATCGAAAGCAGACCAGATCCACTCTGTTTCATGCCTTTAATGAATTTCGGCAATATGCCGCGTGATGGCGGAAATCTCATTATTGAAGCTGATGAATACGAAAGGTTTATAGAACAAGAACCTCAAGCAAAACCATTTATTCGTCCGCTCCTCGGTGCAGAAGAATTTTTGCACGGGAAGAAGCGTTATTGTCTTTGGCTCGTAAATGCGGATTTGACGCTTCTCAGAAATTGCCCTAAGATATTGGAGCGTATTGAAAAATGTCGGCAGATGCGTCTTTCCAGCAAGGCGGCGGCCACGAGAAAGTTTGCGGCTACGCCCGGATTGTTCTGCCAAATCACTCAGCCGGAGGGCAAGGATTATATTGCTATCCCCCGTGTTTCTTCTGAAAGGCGAGAATATATACCCATTGGATTTTTGACAGCAGAAACAAAAGTTACCGATCTATTGCAAATCATTCCTGAAGCGACGCTTTATCATTTCGGTATTTTGACATCGCGTATGCACAATGCGTGGATGCGCGCGGTGGCAGGACGGTTGAAAAGCGATTATCGCTATTCCAAGGATATCGTCTACAATAATTTCATTTGGCCAGAGGTAAAAAACAATTCCGTGTCTTCCGTGGTTAAAAATATCACTCAAGCCGCGCAGGCGGTGCTTGATGCTCGTGCGGCGCATCCTGGCGCAACGCTCGCCGATCTCTACGATCCGCGCATGATGCCCCCGAATCTTGTAAAAGCCCATGCTGCGCTTGATGCGCTTGTCGATAAGGCATACGGCTTGAAACCCACCTGTACGGACGCTGAGCGTGTTGCGCATCTCTTTAAGCTCTATGCTGACAGGATTGTCTGACCTTTTTTGTTGATTAAATGCTTCAATATGCAATAAATGTCTTATGCGAATTGCAGAGTTAGATATTTCGGGATATATCGAATTTGAGGGAGTGAATTACCGTTACTGGGAATTTGAAGTTGATGACATTGTTGTCAAAGTAGCGGAGTTTGCTCTTCAAAAGGCTTTCTCCCTAATTACCCGGAAACGAAATACAAGAGCCTTACGGCAGAATCCTTGGACCATCAGATTAGTTATTATGCAATGGACGATGAATCAGTCGAGGATATAAAAGCCGTAATTTCAGGCGAGAAATAACGACACTCTTGTCGCGGCGTTAAAAGCGCACCAACGGTGGTTTTTTTGTTTCGCGCACCCTCGCGCCGTTGCGCATTTGCCCAACGGCGCAACTTTTTCATGTAGCCGCACTTGTGCGGCGTTTTAGTGCCGTTGCCCTGGCGGCGTTTAGTGTCTGTTGTGGCGGCAAAAGCCGTAGGCTTTAGATGAGGCGAGGCGCTTTGGGTGACGCGGCAAGCGTCAAACCCAACAGCGAGTTGGCTCGTCGCTAATCGCGTCAGCGATTTGCCGCCACAACAGCTTTCGTGGTCGCGGCTCCGCCGCAAAAACTTCGCGGACGAAAGCGAACTCTCGTGAGGATATATCTCCCAATCTCCAAAACTCCAAAACTCCCAGCAACGAAAGTAATATAAAAACTTCGCGAACTAAAGCGAACTTCGCATGAGATAATCACCGCTACTTCCCGCTCGCAAGCCTTCGAAAGAAGAGGAGTGAATCGGATTGACGGAGGTACTCGGTCGGTCAAGACCGCGCCAGCGGTATTGACTTGACCGAGTATTTCGAGCATCTGAAGCGTGACTGCAAGGAGCTACTGGAGAAAGAGCCGCAGAACCCAGAATATCACCGAGAGGATCTTTCAATGGGCGGAGAATCGTAGCGT
>JAHBAE010000066.1 GCA_018384485.1 Kiritimatiellia bacterium | reverse complement strand
CAAGCCGTGACAATGTGCCCTAAGTCAATAAAGGAGTTCTATGTCTCATCACCCAGAAAGGACGGCCCGGAATGTTAGGCCCGTCAATCAGCCACCCAGTTAAAAGAAAGCCTTTCAGGAAATGATTCCCCACTCCCTGAGCGGCCCTAGCGGAAGGCCCATGATATTTTCATAGTCGCCGCTATGGCGGGAGACTAAACTTTCTCCGTGCTCGTCGATATCGTATGCGCCTGCTCGGTCAAGAGGTTTGACTTTTTCAACATACTCGTCAATCTCCTCGTCGGTAAGAGTGCGGAAAGCGACATCCGTGCGAACGGTCTTCACCTCTCCATCAAAATAGACGCCTGTAAAAACCGCATGCACATTACCGGACAATTCGCGCAAGAACGCGCGAGCCTCGTCAAGGTCACGCGGCTTGCCGTAAATTTTTCCGTTGAACCAGACTATCGTATCTGCCGCGATGACATGCCCTTTCGAACGCACCGCCTCGCCCTTCGCTAAAGCATTTTCTCTTACTGTCCTGCGGGGATCGTCATGATAGCATACTTCCTTAGCTCCGCTTTTTACCACTACGAAATCAACACCTCTCTCACGCAAAATTTTCGCGCGTCGCGGACTGCCGCTCGCAAGAACGGTAAACGCGACAGGCCCCTCCCGCAAAAGTTCCATCTCCCCTCCCGCCACTTTCACAACAGTCGAGGCGACGCCTCCGGGAGAAGGCCCGTCATCAACTGCGATATCGGCCGAGTCGACTACGGCATCGCCCGACAAGGACACTGAGCATAGAGGAGCCTCACCTGAAATGTTCGCGCTTGTCACGCGCAGAATGCCACCGCATTTCGCAATAAGCTCACGCGTGATATCGTGATCTGGAATGCGCACGCCTTCGTGCGTTCCGTCCGCCGCTGGAAGAACAAGCGTGAGCGCGCCTGGCCAATAACGCGAGGCAAGGCGCTTAGGCTGCGCTTCAAGCGAGCCGAAAAACTTCTCAACGGCGGCAATGTCGGATGCGAGAAGCGCAATCGGCTTATCGTCGGCGCGCCCTTTAAGCGAATAGAGCCGCGAGACGGCTTCCGGAAAAGACGGATGGGCGGCAAGCCCGTAAACGGTATCTGTCGGGATGACGGCAACGCCGCCCGAAAGCAACACACGCACAGCCTCTTCAAGGCCTGCAACATCAGAACTTACGACTTTCACAATGCGGATTATACCAAATTATGATATACTCCGTGCGTATGAAAAGAATATCTTTCCCCACTGGCACTTTTGAAGTGAACTCAACAATCATCTACAACGACGGCGATGCGTACGTTGTAGACCCTGGTGCCGACGCGCCTTATATCGCCGCACAAATCCGTAAAGAAGGAGCCTCGCTTAAAGCCATTCTCCTTACGCACGCGCACTTTGATCATATAGGCGGAGTCGAGGGGCTTCTTAATGAGTTCCCGGGCGCGATAGTCTATCTCGGCGAAAAGGATTTCCCTGTTGTCACGCATCCCTTCAACCAGTTGCCGCCCGATTACCCGCCTTGCAAAATGTTTCCGAACGTGCTTCCTGCCACAGAGGCGCCTCTTGTGGAGACGATTTCAACGCCAGGGCACACCCCAGGCGGAGTTTGTTACTTTATCAGAAACTTCGATCCTATCTCTTCAACGCCTCACCTTCTCTTGAGCGGCGACACTCTCTTCTTCGGCTCAGTCGGGAGGACAGATCTTCCGGGCGGAGACATGGCGACACTTTCCCGGAGCCTTGAGAAATTAAAACTTCTTCCCGCTGATACGCTAGTAATCCCGGGCCACGGGCCTGAAACTACAATTGCAAGAGAGATTCAGTCGAATCCCTTTCTCTCCTGAAAAGCCTGAATTACGCCTTTGCAAACCTCTCGGGAAGCGCCTTGATAAAATCGCCGACCGAGAGATGATGCCACGAATCTAACGTAATATTCCCGCCGTCGTTAAGAATGAGGCGGGCAATCCCCTTCGTTGACCAACGAGTGAAATCAACTTCCTTTATATCAGAGAAGGTATAATCCTTTCCCTTCCAGAGAAACGCCTCGCTTCCATAAGAAAAATTGAACCGTGCCGACGAAAGAAGGCGGAGAGAAACTATTAAGGACGCCAAAAACGAAAGCGCGGCAAATCCAAGCTGAGAGACAATCTTCTGCTTCTTGAACGCTTCAAGGTCAACCGTTGCAGGCGCATCGGCCTTTTCAATCATTTTATAAAGCTCCGCCGCTGGAGTTGCCGGATAGCTGATAAAGCCGTCGTAGGCAAACCAAAAAGCCAATGCAAGCGTTACGAGAGCTGCGAAAACATGACGCCGCGCATACTCTGGATTTAAGGATAACTTCTTCATTGATCCTCCGTAACGCGGATGACTTCACTTACTGACGTTATCCCCGCAAACACTTTCGCCCACCCGTCTTCACGAAGAGTCTTCATGCCTTTTGAAAGCGAAATATTGCGTATAACAGAGGCGTTTTCGCGGCGGACGATTGCGCTTTCAATATCCTCATCGACTTCCAGAACCTCGAAAAGCGCACGCCGCCCCTTGTACCCCGTGCGCGTACATTCATCGCAACCAATTGGCTCGAACACAGTGTCTTTGGCCGGAGGCGCCGACAAAGTGTAATATTTCATATCAAGCGGCACCTCTTTGCGGCATGCAGGGCAAAGACGGCGACAAAGACGCTGCCCCATCACGCCCGCTACGGCGGAAGCGATCAAAAACGGCTCAACTCCCATATCGATAAGACGCGGGAAGGCGCCTGGCGCATCGTTGGTGTGCAAAGTCGAAAAGACCATGTGGCCAGTCAAGGACGCGTTAATCGCGATTTCCGCTGTTTCCTTATCGCGGATTTCACCTACCATGATAATATCAGGGTCTTGACGGAGAAATGCGCGCAGAGCACGAGCAAAAGTCATCCCGATATCAGGCTGCATTTGAACCTGATTTATGCCTGCCATGTGATATTCGATAGGGTCTTCCGCCGTCATTATTCGAACGTCAATCTTATTCACTTCGCTGAGGAACGAATAAAGCGACGTCGATTTACCTGAACCGGTGGGCCCCGTCACAAGGAAAATGCCGTTCGGGCGATGGATGATTTTATTGACCACGGCAAAATCGCGGTTATTAAAACCAAGATCGCACATTTTAACGAACGAACCAGATTTGGCGAGAAGTCGGAGTGAAATCGACTCACCGTACGCCGCAGGCATCGTGGAGACGCGGATATCGATATCCTGCCCGCCGATGCGTATGCTGATTCGCCCGTCCATAGGAAGACGCTTTTCGGCGATATCGAGATTCGCCATAACCTTGATACGCGAAATGATGGCGTTTTTAAGGCGGTTAAGCTGAAGAGGCACGTCAACCTTATGAAGCATTCCGTCAATGCGATAGCGAATGCGCAACTCTGTTTCCTGCGGCTCGATGTGAATATCGGTAGCCCCTTGACGATCCGCTTCGGCGATAATCTGGTTGACGAATTTGACGATGGAAGCTTCCTCGCCCATTTCATCAACATCGATTTTCGTCATTGCGCCGAAATCTTCGTCGATGGAATAGCGCCCGTCTTCAAGCATCTGTTCGATCGCCGCAGCTCCAACGCCGTAATATTTCTTTACTGCCTTCTCGACCTCCTCCTTGGGAGCGAGAGCCGTTTTTACAAGCACTCCCGCGGCAAGGCGGATGGCGTCTGACGCGACCGTATCAAATGGGTCTGAAGCGACTATCGTAAGCGTGTTGCCTTCAATGCGGAATGGCAGGACGGAAAACTTATTCACCGCCGCAGCCGTAAGCCTCTGGAGCGCCTCTGGCGAAGGATTCTGTTTCGAAAGATCCACCATTTCCATTCCGAGCTGGCGGGCGGCCGCCTCGAGAAAATCAATTTCTCTGACGCCGCCGAATTTCACGGCTGCCTCCGCAATACCCATTCCCGGGTTTGCCGTGCGCTGCATAAGTATGCGCCCTACGGCTTCCGGCGAAAAAATGCCGCACGAGGTAAGAATCAGTTTAGCAAGCGATGAATTTTCTGCCGTAATATTTTCAGACATAACCTTCTCCACGTCCATCAAACGACAGGACGAATATATTTTGACTTAAGCGCTCGCCAGAGAACGACGCAAAAAGCCGAAAGCGGAATGGCCAAGAGCATTCCCAAGAGAGGCCCAAGAAGCGTCGACCAAAGGAAAAACGAGAATATTACACCGGCGTAACCTAAACCAGTGCGATCACCCTGAATCTTCGGCGTGATGAAATAACCGTCAAGAAACTGACCGACAAGCCACACGGCAAGCACCGAGAAAAGCCTGAGTACGGAGCCTTCAGAGCCGAAATACGCAAGCGGCAGCGCTACCGGCAGGCAGACGAGAGAGCCTAAAAAAGGAACAAGGTTTATTACGCCAAGCGCAAAGCCTATGAGAAAGCCGCAGGGAAGCCCGACGACGGCAAACCCAGTTCCGTAGAGCAAGCCCTCGCAAAGGCAGATAACTGTCTGCCGCTGGAAGAAAGAGACGAGAATCCCCGTAAACGCGTCAATCTGCTCCGCGATGAACTTCTTTGTATCCTCTTTCAGAAACACAAAGCCTTTCACCATTTCATCACCATGGCGTTCACGCGTTGTAAGGAAGAAAACAAAAAAGACGAGCGTCACTATTGCGCTGATAATAAGCTGCGCAAGGCGCAAAGCCCCAGCGCCTGCCTTGATCGCCGAAACTCCACATCGCGAATACACATCGACGAGTTTTTCATTCGAGAAGCCGATTTGATCAAGCAAGGCGTTGAACTTTGGGAACGTCGTCGAGAACCATTCGCTGACGCGCTGAAAAAGCCCTGGCCCCTGCGCGATAAGATGGGAGACTTGATCCGCCGCAAGTGCCCCCGCATACCAGATGAGAATCGACAGCGGAATCAAAACTGACGAAAGCATCAGAATGAGCGCCACCGTGGGATTGCGCGCAAACTTAAGACAAATCTGGTAATAAGGCTTGAAAAAAAGCGCGAGGAAAAAGCCGAGAAGCACCGGCACTATCGCCGGAGAGGCAAACACAAGAGCTTTACATAGAAACCACGAAATAAAGCCTGCGAAAACCAGCACGGCGATTGTCGCAATGACCGCAAGACCATTGTCGGCAAAAGTTTTAACATTTCTATTATCTTGAGACTGTTTTATATCTTCCATAGCCGCTATATTATACCAAAAAAGGATTTGATTATTACAATCTTCACTTCTTTCACGGAGAGGAGAATACTATGCGCCTGACAGGGCCAATTAGCCCAGACGGAAGCAATTTGTTATTATCTCTCTTACGCCAATGATAATGCGTAGTGAACGTATGTCGCCCAGTCGGGCTCTTAAGCCCCTTCTTGACCCAATCGGGAATCTCAGCAAGATCATTCCCGTGCCATTTTGAGTCGAGAGGCAGAAGCTCATCACCGATGAGCCTATTGGGCCAAAGCGTAGTCACCCTAATGGAAATTTCATTGTTTTCCTTCCACGAATCCGTCACATCTACACGGAAAGGCACACGCCACATGACCGGATATTCGCAACCATTAACTGTAACTGAAGCAAGGTTCTTGACAGTTCCAAGATCAAGAACTACCCTATCGCCCTTCTTCCTTGAAAGCGGATCCCTCCACTTCAAATTATATGTTGCGTGCCCCGCGAAATATTTAACGTCACTTTCCTCATGCTCTGAAAGAGAATGTAGCTTCTTCATCACTATGGGCTTAATCGCATCACTGTATGGTGCCTTAAAAGAAACTGTCCATTCGCCGCTCACCTCATCTACGGCTCTCTCGCTCATCATAGGCGGCACTTTCGCTCCTGGAGTAACTTGAGGGCGGAACATAACGAACACTGAACCGGAAGGTTTAAGATTAAGGTTTACAACAATATCGCCCGATTGTTCATACCAGTCCGCAGCTAACGAAATCTCCCCAGTTTCCGCATCCCACAATTCAGGCCTGCGCCCTTCAACGGGGAAAAGCACACTAACGTTCTTTTCTTCGCGGTTATCCATGGCAACAAAGAATCCGTCCGTTCCGTCGGCATAACGGCGGTGTATCCAATAAATTTCACCGTAATTTTTTTCACCCGCAAAAGTTCCCGCCTGCAGAAGAGCCTGCGAGCGCGTCTGATACATCGTCCACCCCTTCTGGTCGAACCACCAAGTGTTCGTCCTTTCGTAATGCGAGCCCCACTGCCCCATAGTCATTCCTGGGTAAAGATGCCCCTTCGTCCAAGGCTGATGGGCATAGCGATGGTAAATTATCCTGTTTATGCCAAGCGCGTACATGCGGTCGCCCGTTCCTTTGAAAGCAAAGGGATCGAGCGTCCAGCGGTCGTCATCGGGGAATGCGGTAAAAGCTTCCGCGGCAATGATGCGATTGCCCTTATCAGGGCGCGTGCGCGCAAGCGCCACCACATTCCTCACCCGATGCGAATTTATTTCCCTGCCGGGGCGAATCCAGAACTCAGCCATCGTAATATCTTCGCGCCCACCGTAGGCTGTAGACGACGCCGGCAACCACCCGTACGATTCGATACTCGTCTTAAGCCCGCGCGCGTGACAAAGATCATTCAGCGTGCCTGCAAAATTCTCGCAGAGCATCTTTTCAATTACACCTCTAAAGTCAGCAAGGAAGCGCTCACTCGCCTCTGGGCCGTCCACCACCATCCCCGCAAGAATAGGCAGATAAGGCACGATATCGTAGCCGCAGCGCTTTGCGAACTCCTTCTCAAAGGCGTGCGTCCAGTTTTGAGAGCCGGCCTCCCAACTGTCGACAAGCACATTGTTTAAGCCGAATTCCACATTTCCCGCATACGAAGGCCCAAGAATATCGCAAAGCTTGCCGACGTAAGCGTTAAAAACAGTTGTAATACCGTCCTTGGAAAGTTTATCACACTCAAGGCCAGCACCATTTAGGGAAGTTGGATGAGATACCATTCCGTTTGAAGTGTATCCGACGCGCATTACGCGCCAAAGTCCGGCAGGAGCCTTCCATTTCAGCTGTCCACTGGCACGATCAAAAGCCGGCGTCAAATCGATTATATCTTTTTTGCGCACAATCTGCTCAGGCGAGGCCTCATAATGCCGCCACGGGGAAGCCATGCAGACATAATTTGCTTTATTGGCAATATTTGATATCCTCGCCGCGCGAGAGAGCCTGAAAGAATCGACTTTGAAATGTTCAATGGGGCTGCAGGAAGAATCTGTTTTCAGGACAAGGCGCCAACGGCGGGCTGAAATCTCAGGGAACGAGAAAGAGCGGATATTTTCATCCTCCTGAATGTCAAAACGGACATAAAGAAGCTCAGAAGAAACCTTTTTCCATTTTCCGCTGTCATCCTGAAACGAAAGAGCAGCATCGCATGTCATCAGCCATCTCCTAACAGAATCAAAGATTCGACATTCCCAACATGAGGCGCGATACGGCTCGGGGAATGAAAATTCACATTCCAATTCATTTTTGTTGCGCTTGACTACATTCATTTTAACGCCAGCTTTTTCCATGCTCTCCATTTCCGCAGCAGGCACGGGCCAGGCAACAACCGCTACATCGGCATAAAAGCCATGCTTAGAACGCGGCTTTGCCAAATCAATTAAAGTCTCTCCTCCGCCTGCAACATCAGTAATGGAATACGAAACTATCTTCATTGAATTTGAAGGCGTAATCCATGGGCCTCCGGCGGTAGAATAGCCGCTGCAATTCGCAAGGCACACAGCGATGCGACGCTTCGCAGCCTCCATAACGGCGAACTTTACAGTGTCGAACCATTCCGGAGTATTAAACTTAAGCGAGCCCGGCGGAATCTCGCAGTCTACGTCAAATATCGTAACACCACCGATGCCGACGGCAGCCATAGCATCAAGATCGGCGACAATTCCTTCACGAGAGACATTGCCGTTCATCCAATGCCACCACACTTCCGGCCTGGCGGAGGGAGGCGGCGAACGGAATGTATTTAAAAGCGCATCTTCCTTTGCGAAGACCGATACCGATGCACACACAAACATCAAAAAGAGTACTATTTTTTTCATATTACGTAGTTTAACAAACCATTTAACAAGCCGTCAAGTTCGCTAACGACAGAAACTACAAATACTCTTCGGCGGCAAGGCATCAGGGAAAGAAAAGAAATCCAATGGCCACTTTTCTTCACGCGCAGCTTTCAGCAAGCCCTTTGCTGCAGGCTGACAATTACGAATTATAAGTGAATGTGCACTTGCAGCCGTTATTCTCTTTTATAATCGTATCCCACGATGCGGGGCGAGCCTCGCCTTTTCCCAAGGGCGAGAGAATGAAGAAGTCCGACTGCTCATTCGTCAATTCGGCACAATCGCTCTTCGTGCGCATAACCGTAAAGCCAATATCGCCCCACCAGCCGACAGACGGAACGCTCACCGCGCGCGTTGTTGTGCGACCACCCCATCCTTTATGGCACCACACGCTGCTCCAACGATGAACATGACCGTTGATGTAGCCGGAATAGAATTTCTTATTGACAAGGAAATCCGAAAGCGGCTTCTCTTTGTAGGTGAGCTCATCCACCGGATGGTGCGAGGCCACTATAAACGGCCGCTTCGCCTTCCCCGCAGCATCGGCAAGCCAGCTTGCCTGCTTTGCGTCAAGCTGCCCGGAAACGGGATTGTTCGCTCCTTCTCCCTTGTCAGAAGCCTGCAGAGAATCGAGCAAGAAAAGGTCGCACGTGCCGAGATTGACGATAGAAGCGATACGCCCTTTTACAGGCGAGCGCTCGGCACACTCGGGGAAGACGCTTATCATCGGTTCGCGATGATCGTGATTGCCAGGCGCTAAGTGCACATCGATCCCCGCGTCCTTAAGGCGCTTGAATAAGGTGAAAGCCACTTCATAATCAGCCCTGTAGCCGAACCAAAGCGCGACATCGCCCAACACAACAACGCGGCGCGGAAGCGGGCGCATCTCAAGGATCTTATCGATAGTGCGGCTGCAGATGACATTCTGATAATCAGGCTGCTCTCCCCAAATCGTTTTTTTCTTCGGCTGAGCGATGTGAGCATCGGACATGATGATGGAGAGCGAATCATCATGCTTTGCGCCTGATAAGGCGGCGTGCGCAACACAGCCAGTTGAAGAAAGGCATACCGCACCCGCCCCGAACAAAAATCCTCTTCTCGTCTGCTTATCCAACATAACTTTCCCCTTCCTGCCTTTTAAAACATGGAAAAACCTTCTTATGCTCCCGCCTTAATAAGAACGGCAAGCCCGGCGATGAAGAGAATGAACATGAGGAAATTAAGAACGGCCGATTTCTTAGGCGCTCCCGCAAATTCCTTCCAGATGAGAATACCCCAAAGCGCCGAGACGAGCGTCGCGCCCTGGCCGAGGGCGTAAGCGATAGCGGGAGATGCGGCACCTGCCGTAACGAACGAAAGAAGTGTTCCAAAGCCCCAGATAGATCCGCCAAGCATGCCGACCAAATGAGTAAGAAGCGGGCCGTTGAAATAGCGCTTCGTTCCGTCAAGAATCGGCTCGCCCTGCACAGGCTTGCGCATGGCGATAGTATTCCAGAGGAAGTTCGAAATGAAGATGCCTGCTGCGAAAACGAAGAACGCCGTGTACGCAGTCATCTTGCCTTCGCCAGGAGCGGCGGCAGTGAAATTATTGTCGATAACCTTGTTCACGAGCGGCGAGAACCACATCATGAGAAGGCCTGCGACAACCGCAAGCAAAAGCCCCTTCTTTGTCGACGACTTTTCAGTTACGACACCAGTCTGCTTGGCCTTAAACGCCATCGCATTGCAGATGATGGAGACAACAATAAGAGCAAGGCCCCCGACAATCATAGCAAGCGATTTTCCGCTGGGCGCGAAAAGATAGTTGAACACCGTGCCGCCGACAAGAGCCAGGCCCACGCCCACGGGGAACGCCACCGACATTCCCGCAACGGCGATTGAAGCGGAAAGAAGGATGTTCGAAGCGTTAAAAACGATGCCTGCCGCGAGCGGCCAGAGCCAGCCCTTTCCCGCAAACGCTGATTTAAGGTTAGCTATGAAGGCCCACTCCGAGCCCTTTACCGTCGAGCCTGCCGTAAGCCCTGCGATAAGAGCGAAAAGCAAAAGCCCAATAACGTAATCCCAATAAAAGAGCTCATATCTCCAGCTCTTGCCCGCGAGTTTCTGAGTATTGCCCCAGCTTCCCCAGCAGAACATGCAGACGACGCAGAGCGCAACGGCGAACGTATAATTTGATACGTAGAACATAATTTATTCCTTCCGGTTTTTTGTTTGTTTATGAAATTAGACGATTTCCTTGCGCATCGGCAACAGCCTAATTGACGCCCTTGCCGCCCGGATTCATCATGAACGCGCCTCCGGAAATCGTCTCTCCCTCCTTCGGGAGAGAACGATTTGAAATGACTATGTCGGTATTGGTCGAGCCGACTACGAGAATTTTTTTCATTTAAAGGACCGCACGATTTTCTCGTACTCCTCAGCCTGCGCCTCCATCGACTCAACCATCTTAAGCTGAGTGCGGCAGCGCACGAGGTTGTGGTCGGCATACGCAGTATGGAAATACGTGTCGCCGGCAAGATAATCGGTGAGGAAGCGGATGCCGATCGTAAGAGTGATAAGCCTTCCGGAGAAAGCGAGATTTTCGCGCTCGGCTTCAGTGAGGAATTTCGCCTTCGGCAAGTATCCCCTGACGAGAGCTTCGAAATATTCCTTCTTTGAAAACACCTTTGAAAGATCCTTCTCGTCTTCAGCGGCGGCGGCAGTTGACGTGCGCACCATATCACCGAAGTCGTAGAGAGCGGAGCCCGGCATTGTCGTATCAAGATCGATAACGACGGACGAGCCGTCAGGCGCAAGCATCACATTGTTTATCTTCGTGTCATTATGCGTGATGCGCTCGGGAATCTCGCCCTTGGCCATCATGTTGACGATCTTCGCAGCCTCTTCGCGGCGAGCGTCGATGAACGCGAGCTCCGCGGCGACGGAAGCCTTGCGCCCTTTGATGTCGGCGGAAGCGGCCTCGTCAAGAAGACGCAGGCGGTCGACCGTATCGTGGAAACGCGGAATCACAGCCTTCAGCGGCGGCGCGGGAAGATCTGCAAGATCGTTCTGGAACGCGGCAAATGCGCCTGCTGCAAGAGTTGCCTGCGAAGGATCGGTAATAAGATCGACCGACGTATACCCCTCAAGGAACTTATAAACGCGCCACGGATTCTCGTAACCTACCACATCAAGCGTCTTTACGCCCTTCGCCTTAAGATGATCGGTAACGCGTATGATATTCTCGCGGAGAATTTCCTGGTCAAAAAAGTCGGTGACGCGCTGGAGGATGAAACGCGCTCCCCTTTTCGTTTCAACTTTGAACGTATCGTTGATATGCCCCGAACCATAGCGGGAGACATCTGTCTGGTCTGTTATCCCAAATTGCCCAAGCACGCTGTTGAGCTCTTCCTTCGTATATTCTTTATTTGACATTTGTATTCTCTTTAACTTTTACTAAAACAAAAACAGTTTACTTTAAAATCCCGTCTTCGAGAGTAAGCACCCTGTCGCAGATCGCAGCCGCCTCAGGCGAATGCGTTACCATAACAAGCGGCACGGACGAGCCTGCCGAAAGCTCTGAAAGCATCCTGAGAATCTCCGCCCCTGTCATTGCATCAAGGTTGCCGGTAGGCTCATCGGCAAGAACTATTTCAGGATCGGTGACAAGCGCCCTCGCAAGCGCGACGCGCTGCTGCTCGCCGCCCGAAAGCTCACTCGGCAAATGGTGCATCCGCTCTGCGAGCCCCACCCGCTCAAGGAGGCTCTTCGCCCGCCTCTCAGATTGCGAAGGCGCTAAAAAGGCGCGCATCTTGCGCGACATCGTAGGCAACAGAACATTTTCAAAAACAGTAAGCTCAGGCATCAGATGATATTGCTGAAACACGAAACCGATGTTTTTAGGGCGTGTAACAGTGCCCGAGCTTTGCCTCTCAAGACCTCCGAGAATATTCAGGAGAGTCGACTTCCCCGCGCCGCTTCGCCCGACAATAGCTATTTTCTCACCGGGATAAACGGAAAAATTAACACCCTTCAAAACCTTTATCGGTCTCTGCCCAGACACCTTGAAGGTCTTCGTGAGATCTATTGTTCCGAGTACAACCATATCAGATATTTTCTTCTTTGGTGCGACTGACTGGGATCGAACCAGCAACCTTCGGCTTCGGAGGCCAACGCTCTATCCAATTGAGCTACAGTCGCAACTATTTGTGATAGTATACCAAAAATTCCATCTTCAGGGGTTGATTTTCATTTCATCAGTCATCTTCGTCGAACTCTTCAATCTCTTCAGGCATATCGGGCTGAATCGAAAGAAGGCTGAGAGTTTCCTCTGCAATCCGCTTGAAAATGACGCCTGAGGAATTGCCACCCTGATGATATCTCGTGCGTTTGTCAAAGTCAAGAGAAACGAGAATCACAACACGCGCCTTCTCGGGAGCGGGCGCATCTTCGGAGATCTTCACTACGCCAGAAGGAACGATTCCGCAGAATGTTGCACGGTAAAGCCCAGCGTAATATCCCTTTCCGCCAGGAATCTGCTTTTGGGCGGTCCCCGTCTTGCCGGCTATCGAATAGCCCTTAATCCGCGCGCGCCGCGCAGTGCCTTTCACCGTGGCAACATCAAGCATCATCTTGCGCAGCTTTCTCGAAGTGGAAACGGAAATTGCCCGGCCTACACTCTCTTCGCTCGCCTTTTTTATCACCTTGCCCGAGGCATCCACTATGTGCGAGACTATGTGCGGGCGCATTCTGACACCGTCATTCCCAATCGTCTGATAGGCGCTTGCAAGCTGAATTGCAGTAGCGGCGAAAAACTGACCTATTCCCGCCCGTGAGCGAGACGCTTTATCCCACATGCGTTTTCTCGGATCAGGAAGAATGCCGTACTGCTCACCGGGAAGTTCGATGCCCGTCTTTTCGCCAAAGCCGAACTTGCGCATGTAGGAATAAAGCGTCAAGGGCCCTAAATCATAGGAGAGCTTGCCTATAACAATATTCGACGATTTTACAATCGCCTCAGTAAGCGTCATCTCCTTATCCCACACGTGCCCGCCGTCGCCCGGCAAACGATAGTAGTCGGGATCGTCGCGATTCGTGCGATAGCGCGTTAAGGGGCCGTATTTTGAAGGGTTGGAATCCATCGCCGCGGCAACCGTCACCACTTTCATCACCGACCCCGGCTCATAGTTGAAAGCGATTGCGCGGTTAAGCTGCTGCTCCGGTGTCGTCCGCCCGTAAAGAAGCGGCTCAAAATCAGGGAATGACGCCATAGCAAGCACTGCAGCCGTCTCTACATCCATCACAATGCACCAGCCGCTCGCCGCTCCATACTCTTCAATTCCGCTTTTAAGAATATTCTCGGCCTTGAATTGGATGTTTGGCTCTACCGTAAGATAAATGTCTGCGCCCGGGATAGGCTCAACGGAATTCTTCCGCTTATCGTAAATTTCTCTGCCGCTCGCGTCTTTCTTGCCGTCGATGACTCCAGGAAGCCCCTTAAGCTCACGGTTGAACTGCTGCTCGATGCCAGCAGAGCCCACGTGCGCGGCATTGACCGAGCCGAGTATATGGCAGAAGCGCCTGCCATGAAGATACTGGCGCACCTGCTTGTCGGCAATAGCGACTCCTGAGACGAGATTAGAATAAACTATCGTGTTGTAAACATCTGCGTCTGACGAAAGAGCGAGCGGCTGACAACGCCAACCTGGGCGGGGCGGCGCATCTACCATCTCCTTTACTTTCCTGTAATCGATATCGAGAAGATCCGCGATAGTGCGCACAATCGCGTATTTCGGCCGCGGCGGCTCGCCCTTGCGTTTGACGACGCAATTCGTAAGCGCGAGCGGATCGAGAGAATACTCCCAGTAAGGAACACTCTTAACAAGCGGGTATGCTTTGCCGTACGCGGAATATATCGAACCTCTGCGCGCAGGAAGCTCTCGCTGAAAATCGTATGTGGGCGTTGAAACGTGAGGATCAATGTGAGCCAGAACGAGCTTCTGGCCCACATGTATTACAACTCCAAGCAACAGAATTACAGGTATCCAAAACCGTATTTTCTCGTTGTTTATCGTCATCGCTATCAGCGCCTACTTTTATGCGTGCGGCGAGGTATGGAGACGCTTGCGATATTCATCGCGGCGCGCTTTTTCGCGCGCGCTACGGAGATTTGGCCGGGGTACGGCTTGCCCTGGGCCGTCATATGAACAATCTGCTCAGGGCGCGGCGGCGACATCTGAAGACCGTGGCGCTTGAGCGCATCATCAATCTTCTCGGGAGTTTTCATCTCCTCCCACCTTGTCTCCTCACGCCTGCAGTCGTTTTCAAGGCGCGCGAGCGTACGCTCGTGTTCGCCGATAGTCTTCATGAGATGATTGGTGCTCGAAGTTGCAAGAATATTCAATATGACCACGCAAAAAAGAGCCATGAGAATTATTGCGATATGGCCCGTAGATGCCGCCACGACCGACTGCTTCTTTGAAACTTTTTTATTCCTTCTTGCCTTCATATTTCACCGCCTTTCTCAATCACCCTAAGTTTTGCGCTTCTTGAGCGCGGATTCAATGCACACTCTTCTGAGGTGGCGACAATCGGCTTTTTCGTAACCGCTTTTCCACGCGGCTCCGCGCCGCACCACTCCTCCCCGCCTTGCTGAAGCGAACGCATCGCTCCGACATGGGAAGAAAAAAACCGCTTCACGATCCTATCGCTCAGGCTCTCGAACGTAATGACAGCAAGCCTGCCGCCATCGCGCAGGAGGGAAAGCGCCCCTTCCAAAGCGCGCTCAAGCTCGCCAAGCTCATCGTTCACCGCCATCCTAAGCGCCTGGAAAACGCGCGTCGCAGGATGATGGGGACCGCTGCGCCCAATGACGGAAGAAACGAGCGACGCTAATTCCTCCGTCGTCTCGAACATTCGTCCGCGCTCGCGCGCTTTTATTATCGCGTTGGCGATTTTCTTTGCCTGCCTTTCTTCAGAATATGTGCGAAAAATCCATGCGAGATTTTCTGCGCTCTCTTTATTGACGATATCTGCCGCCGTTAATCCCTGCGATCTGTCCATGCGCATATCAAGGGGTCCCTCGCGCTGAAAGCTGAACCCGCGTCCGGCGTCATCAAGCTGAGGAGACGATACGCCCAGGTCAAGCAAGATTCCGTCAACTTCTTTCCAGCCGTTTTCATACGCAATTTCCTTTATATCACCGTGACAGCCTTTAACTGCCGTTAAATTTTCTATTTCCCCGACTTCTTTAAGCGCCTGATCATCGCGATCAATGCCGAGCACCCTTCCGCCGCGAGCGATAATTTCCTTTGTATGCCCTGCGCGCCCGAGCGTTCCGTCTATGTAAGCGCCGCCACGCCTGACTGAAAGGGCATCGACAGTTTCTTTCAGAAGAACGGGAACGTGAAGCATTTAGAACCCGACCTTCTTCAGAGCGTTTGCCAATTCGTCCTGTTCGATAACATCCTCTGGAACGAGAGCACTCGGATCCCAGAGCTTGATCATTCTCACCGAACCCACCATCGCGACAGTCGTCGTCAAGTTCGCAAACTGAAGGAGCTTGTCGCGAACGCGGATTCGTCCCTGCACGTCAAGAGTGAGCTGATCGGAATTAGCACCGATGACTTGGAGCGCACGATTGCATTGAGGATCAAACAATGCTTTTTCGCGCAGCTTCTGAAGCCGCGTCTCCATCTCAACTGCAGGTATGAGATTAAGACATTTCTCACTCGGATCTGGCATAACGTATACGTAATCGGGATTACCCATAGCGTCACGCCATTCGCGAGGAATGGTGAAACGCTTTTTAGGATCAAGCGCATGATCGTACCGCCCGACAAGGACGCTAGACCTTATGCTTTCCGCCTTTACAGCACACGACTCTACCTTCTTTGACATTTTGTGACACTATTATACACTTTCTGACACCGAAAGACAATAGGCAATTTTAAAAAAGTCGAAAGTCAAACCAATCCTGATGATGATTTGAGCGAGGCGATTTGAGAAAGTGCGAATTGTTGAGAATAGACGAGATAGGCGAGATTACCACGCCGTTTTTTATGCCGTTTTATCATTTATCGCGCCCAAGCGTCTCATTTGTGATCACGAAAGACAATTTGAGAAAACGCACCGCGAAAAAGCCGAAAAACTTGAAAAATATCAAATTGTTGAGAAATCAGATGAATCTAAAACGGCTTTGCAAGAGTGTTTGAAAGGCAAAAATAAGCCCCTTGCAAGTGCTTTGCAAGGGGCTCTTTTTTGTATTGTAATTTTTTTTACGCGCGGCGTTGCCGCGCAAGGTGTGTGTTAAGCATCATCAAGAGCACTCGCACCTCGTGCTCTTCAAAGCGAGTCCAGGCAGTATCGGCGGAGAGCGACTCGGCAAATGCCTTAGTTGGGCGAGCGTCTATCATCCCGGCGCGATACATCACGCCAGCGACATAATCAAGAGCCGTCCCACCCGATGATTTCACGATCTTGCTGGCGGCCTCGACAATCAGATGCTTCAATCGGATGAGAGAATTGCCGACATAGAAACTGGCGCGCTCGTAGTCGCCGAGATCTTTCCATACGCGAGCCATGAGGCGGTCATAGCCGTTGGTGCGATCTACCTGAGAGAGAGAGTCAACTCCCAACTCTTCCATCATGATTCTTTTGCGGTAGACTTCTTGATCCATCCCGAGGTCGACGGCGGCCGACCGGATGAGAGAGAAGAAGGTTTTGCGTTGCGAAGTTGTGAGCGGTCTCATAATTAGTCAATACGTTACTGTTGTCGTTAGAATAGCCGCCGCCATCCAGTAGATGGCGCGGCGGCAATCACCAGCACAGGCATATACAATCGCCGCGCATACATCGAGGATGATGAGCAGCGTCGGAAATACCTTATCGCTCATTCTGCCTCCTGAGTCGGCCAGCAGTCGGCGATATCTAAGCGGATCGCTTTGAAGTCGCCCTGGACCGTGGTGCGCTTCTCGCAGATAAGATACTGCTTGCCTTTTTCAGGTTTTAGCGCATCCTGCAGAATCTGCTTCGCTGCACGCCATTTGGCGTTGTCAACTTCCATGCGCATGAGCGAGAGGACGCGGCCAGTCGAAAGATAGCCCTGTGAGTTGGCCTTAAATGCTTCCATCACGAGAAGCCTGAGAGCCGAGACATCGACGCCGTCGACGCGATCGAGGACGCTACTGACATATTCAAGCATCAATTCCCGGGCGCGGATCACGCGCTCATCGAGGCGAATATTATACTGCTGACGAATTGACACTTGAATAAGCCCGTCGAAGCTACGAGCGGAGAAGTTGCCTTTCTCGCCGAGCGATTCCTTAAGCTTAGCAAGATCATCAAGGTCCTCTATCGAGTCGGCGACGACCGTCTCAAGGTTTGCCCTGGCCTTTTCGAACCGGGCGAGAATACGCCGCGTCACACGGTCGCGCGCCTTGTCATAAGCACTCACATACTTGAGCGGAATAGCGTTCCCGTTCGAGTCGGTCATCGTTGTCACTGTCTTAGCCATAACTCAATTTCCTTTCTTTTTGAGTTTTGATTTTTTCGGTTGCTCATCGCCCGTCTGGCGATACTTACATTCAAGAACTTTAACTCCTACAAAGAGGACGCATTTACCGTCCTTGCGCCATTTGCAGCTTTTATTGTCGCATGCCATGTTAGACCTCCTCAAATTGAGCCTTGTATACCGCCCTGAAGCTCTCCCAATTCTTCGGGTGCTTCTCCTTTGCGCGATTGTTGCCGCTGCACCAGCTCGCCGTAAGGGCGAGGCACGATGTAAGACGATTCATCTTAATCCTGCTAAGAAGCCCCTCAACCGAAACCGTAGAGCCCTTAATTCCATACGCTTCTGCCGCGAGTATTACGTCCTCAATCGGCAGCTTGTTCGGCAGATTCATAACACGCTGACAGCGCTCGTCAATCTGAACGAGCCACCCCTTCATCTTGACATCGTTGATAAGGTCGTCCTCGAGCGACTTGGTGCCGCAAAGCACCATCCCGCATCCGGAGTTATCCCAAATCTCGCGGATCCATTCGATGCACTTCATCGCCGTACCTTTACCCGCCGACATGACAAGTTCATGCAGCTCGTCGATGATAAGTAAGGTATTGCGTCCGATAGCCTTGGCGACGCGCTGCCGGGCATCGTCTACACGAACAGAGCTATTGACGCCGACCGCCCTGGCGAACGCTTCAACTACAAGCTTCATTGTGGGCGCCGCCGGAATGCGAACATAGCACACCTGTTTATTAGAGCGGCGCATATATTCCTTAAGGCAGTAAGTCTTACCAATTTGAGACGGTCCAACGAGACGAACCACAGCATTGCGAGTAATGGCGAAGTTGCAAAGATTTTCAACCTTGTTCCAGATGGAGTTTTCGATGAACCGGTCGGAGCGCATCTTTTCGCGCTCTCTCTCAAGCTCAAGATAAGCGTCAATCTGCTTAACGACCTTATCAAGCGCGCCCTCGTACTTGCCTGCAAAAAGGCGTGAGAGAGTTGCGCCAGAATATTCAACGAGTGCCGCCGTCTGGTCGAACGAATACCCCTTAGCCTTACCAAGGTTGAAGAGCCTGATAATCGACTCAAGCCCATCGTCGGATATGCGGCCGGCGTCAACATAGACGCGGCATGTCTGCCTCACCTGATCGGCCGAGCGGTTCATTCCCTGCGACGGCATCGCCGCGAAGAGGTCGGTAACTGTTTCTAGTTGATTCATTTATATGGTCCCTTCTTATTTTATGTTTTTAGTCAAAATCAAAGTGTTCAAAATCAACGGTAGGTCCACCAAGATCCTCCGTCGGCTCAAGCGTGACGTCAACTTCGGAGGCGTCCGCCTCCTTGAGTTCAATCGCCTTGCGCTTTTCGGCTTCGGCGATCTCCACCGGGTCCTCAAGCCCAAGTGCTGCGACATTCGCCGCGGCCGCATCGGCGCGCTCCTTAAGCCTCGCCTTAGCATGCGGCTCAAGCCGCTTGCGCTCATCGGCCAAGGCCGCCGAGCGAATACCAAGCTGATCCTGGAGTTCCTCAACGCTCGCGTCCGCGTCGGCTCTCGCTGCCGCCATGACGCTTGCAACGCCGAGGAAACGCCCTTGCAAGTCAGCGACATACGCCTTGCCGCAGTCCATCGGATTGACCCAAACGAGCACCTTCTGCCCGCGCTCCAAAGGCCGACCATCGATTATCGCCGCGACCGTATACTTCTCGCCCGTATCAGCGTCGCGCACCGTCACCATAAGCTTATCATTGACTGTACCAAGATGAGCAAGTTCCTTGCCCAGGATCATCGGGGTGAATCCAGCCGAAACCTTTTCAAGCTGATTCGCTTTCGTCGAGAACCGCCAAGCCTCCGCCGGGCTCATGCGGCGCTCACGATATTCCGCAAGACCCGCCGCGACCATGGCGTTAACCTTATTCGCCTGCGCCTGCGGCAAGTGCCTCAATGCCGGCATCGTTCCCCAGTGCGGTGAATTAGCGACCTTAAGCTCGCCCAGCATAAACCCGCACTCTTCCCAACCTTCGAGCTGATGATCCTTGCGCTCGTCCATCTTGTGATGCGCTTCCTCTGCCGCCAGAACGAACGCTCCCCAGGTCGGGAAGTTAAACTTAAGCTTATCAACCGCGCCCGGCTTCAGAGCCGTAGCGAGACGCATAAGCTGCGCGTCTTCCTTAATAAGCCCAAGTGTCTCTTCCGGCATAACGCCGCGCCCACCGCCGATATTGCCGAAAATAAGCTCATCGGCATAGTTCTTCAGTGTCGCGTGCATCTGTTCGATCATACCCTTATGGCGAGGGTTGCCGTGGCTCTGCACTCCCGGCAATCCCTTAGCGACAGGCTCAGTAATAATTGAGCCTGCGCGGAACGCAATCGGCTTCTTACCTTCACCAGTCCTAACCGCGTTAATCGCGTTAAGCGCCGCGTCAAAGGTATCATCCATCGCCGCAGTACCATGTTCGCCCTTGATTACGCAGCCGCCCTCCGGAACGCCGACGATACAGAGAACATAGTGATAAAGGTAGCGAACCCAAGCCGACTTTAAAGTTTTGCGCTTGCCGTCATCGCCCTCAACAATGGGCTTCGCCAAATGGCAAATAACGTGGCCCGTAAGTCTATCCATCGCGGCGAACTCAACAACGCGCTGCGGCTTCGTGTTCCGGCCAAATATGACGCTATGCTCATACCACATATCGTCGACTTCGACGACCTGACACGGCAAGAGCCCAACGCGCGTCATTTTAACGGTAGGCAAGAAATCAATCTTCGCCTTACCCATGCCGACGCGAGCCGCCGCGAGAGCGAACTTATCGGGCTTAAGGCTGACGAGGTTTCTAAGGCTCCAGCCGGGCGGCGGATTAAGCTCGCTCCAAGGGCAGATTTCATCACCCGACGGGCTATAGCCGTAAACCGTCAAGTACAAATCACGCCAAGTCCCAACGCCAGGAATATTAACGTTATTAACGAGATCGGCGATAAGCCCGCGCCACGCGGGCTTAACCTTACGCCGACACGAGAGGACGCGCCTCTGCCATTCCTGCACAAGCGCCGTATTCGCCGCGATCCCTTGCGCCATAACACGCCGAGCGACGCGGCGATCGACACAAGCCCAAACGCCAACCGCCTTGAACTGATCGAGCTTGCGGTAAAGACTCTGCAGCGACAGCCCCTTGTAGCCGAGCGGCCCGAGCCTCGCTGCCATTTCTGCCGCGCAGCGCTTCTTGTCAGCCGCGCGGTCGAAGACCTTAAGAGCATCGATAAACGACAAGACCCTCTGCGCCTCATCACTGGGGAGCATCTTAATGATCTCGTCGATCTCGACCTTCGTTATGACTAAGTGGTTTTGCATAATTTTTAGTGGGTGAGTGGGTGAATGTGAGAGTGAGGGAGTTAACTCCATCACTCTTAACTCTTAACTCTCAACTTTAACGCCTTTGTCGCCGCCTTGCTAAGCTCATCCAGCAGCCCTGCAGCGTGGCCTAAAGTCTCATCATCAATGCGGCTAAAAACATCGCGCTCTTTCCAAAGCCTCCAAAGCGTCTCAATCGGTCCCTTAATCGCCGCGGCGAGAAGCCCAGGCGTATTAACCGCCGCGTCAAGATTCTCGCCAATCTCCTCGGCTTCATCCTTGCGCTTCCTGCCCGCGCCCTCGCGTTTGCCGCCCATATTCGATGGCGTCTTCTTGATAATCCCCAAGTCGCAGTAAAGCTCAGTCAGGCTCTTCGAGTCCGTCTCAGCCGCATATTCCTCAATCGCGGCCTCACGCATCTTATCCGACCCGTTCGCAATCTTCGGCAACTCATCGGCAGATATCGCCTGCTGGACGAGCTTTAAGTAGTTGTAGGCAGTACTTCTGCCGAAATCGCAGTTCGCTTCAATCCACTTCTCAAACGTCCCCGGGTGATCTATCTTCGCCTTGAATAATTCTAACCCCGCATTAAGTGCCGCGGCAATCGCCATCTCGCTCGACTGCTTCGCGATCTCGTGCCAGTGGTTGATTCTCGCCGCCGCCTCCATACCCGCCGCAGGCGGTTCGGCGCTGACTAAATACTTTTTATTGCCTTTTGCTTTTGTGATTGCGTTTTTCATTTTTTCAGAAACTCCCTTGAGTATTGATTGTTGATTTTAGTTAAGTAGTTGTCTATTGATCCAGCGTCGATGCACCATTGCCCCGTCGCTTTATCTGCCGAGATCTCGCCGCGCTCGATTAGGCTCACGATAGGATTAGGAGAAGTAACCCCAAAAACTCCCATCGCCTGCTTAATCGTAATATCGCTTTGCCCAAGCTCTCTAAGCCTCGCTCGCTTTCGCGCTATAGTCGGCATGTCCATAAGTTTAGTAGTTAGTGGTTAGTAGTTAGAAGTAGCGGTGATAGATTTCGACTGCAAGAGCGAAGACAAGAAGTCCAATGCTAATCGCCTCGCCAATACACGCCGCCACAAACGCCGGATAATGCCCTGTCTCTTTAAGCATCTCAATCATTCTTCACCTCATCCCTCTTCGCCTTGTTGGCTGTCATGCGACGGTGCTTGCCAAGACGCGAAAAGCATCCGCGAATTATCTCACGCGCAAGTTTTTCGGCGAACGATCTGCCGCGAGAGCAAACAGCGTCAAGTATATGTTTATCATTAGTAATATCAGTAACACCTATCAACCAGGTTGTATCGGTTTTGCGCACAATCGCTAAGATAATCGGCAGTTCTTTGTCGTCCGCGTATGCGACGATCTTCGTCTGATTCTCTTCGCTTTTATCGTACGAGAACGTAATGCCCGACTTCTTATGAACTTCTTCGCTCATTTTTCAACTCCTTCTTTATGTTTAACTCTAAACTCTAAACTCCTAACTCCTAACTCCTAACTCCTAACTCCTAACTCCTACCCCCTTGCGGCACTTGATGCCGCGCTTCTTCAGTTCCGCAGCCAATCGGCGCGACTGACGGCGGCCTGTGACGACTTTATGCAAGTGCTCGCGAGAAACTCCCAGTTCCTTCGCAAGCGCGACAGCGCCGATAAGGCGCGTAGTAGTTTTAATGGGGTGCAACGAGATTTTTATGCAACACCAATGAGGTAGGGGTCAGGTTCATGCCGCACAATCAACCTGTCGGAGGTCTTTGACGAGGTATTGGAAGAACTCTTCGAGTCGATTTGACTTGTGAAGCGTGCGTAGTGGGATGAGTGCCTTCGCTCCCTTGAGCGACCAGATCATTCCGGACTGCTTGAAGCGTTGACCGATGACAGTCTTGCATGCGCTTTCGATGACGCCGGAACCGATGAACCATCCGTTCGCGCGGTACTCGTCGTACTTCATCCGCCCGACGTTGCTGCGGAAGTACTTGTATTCGCGCATGGCGTCGTCCTTAAGTCTATCCCGCATCTTGTTCCACAGGTAGTCGAGGACGTTTTGTACTTTACCGTTCCTGATGCATTCCGACCAGTAGCGATGGCGATAGTTCCATTCCTTCGATCCCTCCTTGAACCCCAGTCCGAGCATCAGTGGCTTGATGTGTTCGACGGCATGGTAGACGTCGAGGATCTCGATCGCGAAGGGGAAGTCGCTTTCGTGAATCGAATGCAGCCACTTGCCTCCGTCTGTGATGTAGAGGACTGTTTCCGGCAACGCGGCGAACCTCCTGTCGAACTCATTTCGGAGATATTTGCCGAATTTCTCGCGCCTGTGTGTCGTCGCGACGTAGGTCGTCGTGTCGAGGTCGCGGTGCGGTTCGTTGTCGCTTGTCCTCGAGGCGATGAACATGGCCCCCGCCTTGACCTCGCGCGTCTTCGCCCGGCCGTTCTTCCCCTTGACGCCCTGCAGGCATTCCTTTCGCATCGGCATCCCGGTACCGTCGGCCATGACGCAGACGACCTTCGCCTTGTCGTCCGCCTCGCATCCTTCGCGCGCACTCTTGTCCTTGACAAAGGCCGAGGAGCGGTCGTGGTAGAGTCCGACGACTTCGCGCACGGTGTCGGCGGACACCTTGAATGCGTGGTTGCGCGAGAATTCCGCGGCCGCGTCCTTGTAGGGGTGGTCAACGATGTGGCGCACCATTTCGTTCGCGGCAGCTGGAGTATATCGCCCGACCAACCCCAGCCTGTCGTCGAAGGGGTAGTGTCCGCTGCGACTGTCCTCGTTCCAGTAGTAGGTGCGCGTGATCTCTGGAAGCTCTCCGAAGAGCGTGACGATCTTCTTGCTGTGGTTCCCGGCGTTGCGCTCATCCGGCTCGGGCTCGTAGTCCTTCGCGGTGGCGGCACCAGCGGCGAGGAGCTCGGCCATGAGTTCGCGGCAGAGACCGTTCATGTCATCGAAGAGCGTCTGCTCGAGCTTCGACGTGCAGGCGATGCCGTCGCGTTCGATCGAGTCCGCGGCGGCGTCAACGACGGCGTGGATCTTCGCGGCGCCTCTCAGGACGAGGTGTGCGAGTTTTTTTTAGAGGGGATTCGGAGGAGAGGATTGATTCGGCGTCGGCTTTCGTCAGCTCCGCGAGCAGTCTTTTTGCCGTCGCGCCGCCCTTGACCGCCTCGCGGAAGGCGGGCAGCTTGTCTTTGGGGATGCGGACGGTGTGGTTGCGTCCGTTGGCCCAGTACTGGAGGTTGTGGTAGACGGCGGTGGCTCCGTTGGCCAGCCTCCTCTTGTCCTCGCATATCTTCCCTTGGATTGCGCTGGGCAGTGACGCGAGTTCTGCGATGATCTTGGCCCTTGTGCGGGGCGATTTGTCTGTTGAGGTCTTCATATGTGATAGTATACTATAACATACGGCTGAAATCAAGCCCAGATTTAAACTTTTTGCAAAAAAGACTCGGTGCACCCTAATGCACAGTTTGTCAAATAGAAACGACACCCGATAGGTAAGTGGGTGGTTTCTGGTTTGCCAAATACGCGACACTCAACTTCTTCTCTTGGAGGCACTTCTTCCTCATTCTCTTGGCCTCTGTTTGGTGATTCCTAGAGTGGCGGGGAGAGGACGTCCCCGAAGGGGCGGCGCGAAGCGCCGAGTCCGACCCCGCCACTCTAGGAATCATATTCATCATATCCAAATTGAGAACCGCCTTGTTATGGGTAGCCTTCGCTCTGTTATACTGTTCCTGCATTCTCTTGATTCGCGCTAGTTTCTTCTTTACTCTGTGTGCGATGTCTATCCCAGAGAGTTTCGCTCTTCTCAATTTTATGGCAGACTTCACCTCGTGCGGTACATTGGGATCTTCTAGAACACGCTGATATGGAGTTTTGGGCGTGTCATAAACGCATTTGAATCCCTTGTTGTCTGCACGTTTCGTTTTCTCCACAAGCATCTTGCTTGGACGAAAGAAGTTCGTGAAATCTGACCACATTTCGCATAACTCAATCAGGTCTTTTTCTATGTCCGGGCAATCAAGCCGAACCTCTCCGAAGAGTTGTCTTCCAACAGAACTGTTTTTCTGTTCTACATGTGCGTTGTCATTACTTTTTCTTGGGCGAGACCTCCAGACATACGGTGCATTCTGATTTTTGGAAAAATAAGCCATCAGATGGTGGTTCAGAATCTCACCGCCATTGTCAGAATGGATTGACATCATCTGGAACGGGAAGCGTCTTTCGATGCGTTGGAATGCCAGTAATGTTGTGTGCTGACCTCGATTCCATGCAGGGCTTAACTCAGTCCACTGTGTTTTACGGTCTGTAGCGGTGAGAATCCAGAAGAAGTTGTCTGCACTATTGCCTCCGCCGAGGGCAAAGGTGTCGACCTGAATATCGCCCGGCGGAACATTACAGGCACGTATACTTTCTCCCGATGCACTTGTCACTGCCCGCTTGATTTCATTGTTCTGATTCCTTCCGGAATGCTTGTTGGCTTTTGCCCAGCCGGGCTTGATACGATCTACGCCATCAAGGGCACGAGCCATGGTTCGTGAACTCATTTTCAGCAGCAGAGCCTTGGTCTTGTTATCGACAACCGCCACACGTGTTGAATATTCTTCTATCCACATTGCCATTTGTACCTTGAAGTATGGTAGGCATGGACATGCCGCTTCGATCCATATTGCTTTGAGGACGTCAATGGTATTGCCCGTATACGTCTTACCGCGTCCCTTATGTTCTCTGTATTCGATTGTCCCTCGTAGAAGCTTATTGACACGTTTACGGGAGAGACCGGTCGTGTGACATACTTCGTCGAGTATCTTCGACTTCCTTTGGAATGTTTCACCGAGGTAGTCCTCTCTTTTCCGTAGGATGTATTCCTTGATTGACTTTCGTGACATTGTATTCATTCTCCTATTTTAACTTGGTGTCGCGTATTTGGCAAACGGGCTATGTGTAAATTCGAGGTACTTTGAAATCGGGTGTCGTTTATTATGGCAAACTGCG
>JAHBAE010000055.1 GCA_018384485.1 Kiritimatiellia bacterium | reverse complement strand
CTCTCTCGGTTATCTCGATGGAGTATTCGACCATTTCGCATGTCTCCGCCTGAAGTCTGCATGGGCCTTTTCGAGGGGAATGCACCTACCTGCAGCGATGTCGTCAAAGCCGACTTGAAGCGCGGCGTCAATCTCCTCATCCGTCATCGTGGCCATGTTCAATGGTGAATTCGGCGGAATTTTGACTTCAAAAGGAAGGCCGTTGTGCAGTTCGACCTGCTTGAAGAAGAGGACGATGGCCTGTGATGAGTTCATGCCAAGGGACGAGAATATCCTCTCAACCGAGTTCTTCAACTCGGGGGCTATTCTTGCCCTTACGGTGTCTGTTCTTGTTCCCAACATGGGTTTTTCTCCAAAAAATTTTTATGCCCACATTGTAGCACATTCAGGCTACATTTGTCAATGTGGCGAGATTGCGGGCACGGACCCGCGCGTCCGGGGCAGTTCGTCGAGCGGTGGGCAAGATTAAAAAGAACGAAGTTTTGCACTAAACTTATTCGCCTCCTTTGAGGCGAATAATGCGCTGGTTGGAGCTGCCGCGGAACTGAAGCGAAATATCTTTAAGCTCCTCCACAAACGGACCGTCTACAATGACATCCGTCAGAGAAAGAATATCGTCAGTAACATCAGTATGCCAGCGAGAAGAGACGTCTTTAAGCTGCTCAAGAGTGCAACCCGTGTAAATCCAAAGCGTTTTCGACGCGCCGAACTTCTCACGAAAACGCCGCAGAAATGGAGCGAGGCGAGCTTGATTTGATGGCTCCATCGGCTCGCCTCCCAAGAGAGTAAGCCCTGAAATATGCGACGGCGTAAGCGCTTCTAAAATTTCTTTTTCCGTCTCTTCGGTAAAAGGCGAGCCGTAATTAAATGCCTGCGCCTCCTCGTTGAAACAGCCTTTACAACAATGGGTGCAACCAGAAACGAAGAGGGAGACTCTTACTCCCTCTCCGTTCGCGATATCGCACTTGCGTATTGAGGCGTAATTCATCAATCAGTCAACATGCAGCACACGCTCTTTGATTTCCTGCGTGCGCCCCTGATTCCAGAACTGCGAGCCGATGTAACCGCAAGTGCGGCGCGCGACATTGAGCTTTGATTCATCTGTATTGCCGCACTTCGGGCACTTCCAGATAAGCTTGCCGCTCTCATCCTTCACGATTTCAATTTCGCCGTCAAAACCGCACTCCTGGCAGTAGTCGCTCTTCGTGTTAAGTTCAGCGTACATTATATTCTCGTAGATGAACTTCATAATCGAAAGAACTGCCTGAAGATTATCCTGCATATTCGGCACTTCCACATACGAAATCGCACCGCCCGGAGAGAGCTGCTGGAACTTCGCCTCAGTGGAAAGCTTAGAGAATGCATCTATCGGCTCGGTAACATGAATATGATACGAGTTCGTGATGTAATTGCGATCGGTAACGCCCTTGACGATGCCGAAACGGCGCTGAAGATGCTTCGAGAAGCGATACGTCGTCGACTCAATCGGTGTGCCGTAGAGCGAATAGTCGATATCCTCCGCCGCTTTCCACTTGGCAGTGTACTCGTTGAGCTTCTTCATAATCTCAAGACCGAGCTTTTCTCCTTCAGGCTCCGTAAGCTTCTTTCCGTTAAGCGCAAAGACGCACTCCCAAAGCCCCGCGTAGCCAAGCGAAATCGTGGAATAGCCGCCGTAAAGAAGCGCATCGATCTTCTCGCCCTTCTTAAGGCGCGCAAGCGCTCCATATTGCCAAAGGATCGGGGCTGCGTCGGAAGGCGTGCCTTTAAGGCGCTCATGACGGCAACGCAAAGCCTTATGGCATAGCTCGCACCTCTCATCGAAAATGCTCCAGAACCTATCGATATCGCCGTTCGCCGAAAGCGCTATGTCGATAAGATTGAGCGTTACAACACCTTGATTGAAGCGACCGTAATATTTAGGCTTATTAGGCTGATAGTTAAGAGCGCGCGAAACATTGTCGTAGCCGTTGCCTGAGCGATCGGGAGTCAAGAACGAGCGGCAGCCCATGCATGTGTAGCAATCGCCAGAGCCCACCTCTTCACCCTTCGAGAGCTTGTATTCGCGCATTTTCTTCTCGGAGATATAATCGGGGACCATGCGCTTGGCTGTGCATTTCGCCGCAAGTTCCGTCAAATACCAATAGGGAGAGCCCTCCGTGACATTCTGCTCTTCAAGCACGTAAATAAGCTTCGGGAACGCAGGAGTGATGTAGACGCCCTGTTCGTTCTTTACGCCGCGGATACGCTCATTGAGGACTTCCTCAATAACAAGAGCAAGGTCCTTGCGCTCTGCCTCATTGCGGGCCTCGCCGAGATACATGAACACCGTCACGAAAGGCGCCTGGCCGTTGGTAGTCATAAGAGTGACAACCTGATACTGAATCGTCTGTACGCCCTTCTTGATTTCTTTGCGAACACGCTTTTCGACAATCTTGTCAAACGCATCTGCCGACATCTGAACGCCCGCGTCGGCGCATTCGTTTTCAAGCTCTTTGCGAATCGCCTGGCGTGAAACTTCAACAAAAGGAGCTAAATGCGTAAGAGAAATCGACTGGCCGCCATACTGGTTTGACGCCACCTGAGCAATGATCTGCGTTGCAATATTGCAAGCCGTGGAGAAGCTTTTGGGCTTTTCAATCATCGTCCCTGAGATGACTGTGCCGTTCTGAAGCATATCTTCAAGGTTTACAAGATCGCAGTTATGCATGTGCTGGGCATAATAATCCATATCATGGAAATGGATAATCCCTTCGTTATGAGCCTGAACTACATCGGCCGGAAGAAGGAGACGCGCCGCCACATCCTTTGAAACCTCGCCCGCCATATAATCGCGCTGCACAGAGTTGATGGTGGGATTTTTATTAGAATTTTCCTGCTTCACGTCCTCATTATTGCTCTCAATGAGCGACATGATCTGCTGGTCGGTTGTGTTGGCCTGACGAAGAAGATTCTGTTTATAGCGATAAGTGATGTATTTCTTCGCCACCTCATGAGCACCCATCTCCATGATCTTCGTCTCGACGACATCCTGAATCTCTTCAACCGTCATCGCACGATCGCGCGCAGCGCAAACACCTGCAACTTCCTCAGCGATAAGCTTGATGCGACCTTCAGAAAGAGCATTTTTATAATCGACCGCCTGACTCGCTTTACGAATGGCGTTTTCGATTTTTGTTATATCAAAAGCTTTCTCTTCGCCGCTACGCTTGATGATTTTCATCTGTTTCATTGGAGACCTCTTGTTTTTGGGTTTTCTTTATTTTTACCGCCTATTGTAGTTGATGTGAGTATAATACACTATATATTGCGTTTTGACAAGGGGGTAAAATAAAAAAACTACTGCCGGCGAAAAGTGACAAATCGCTGGCAGTAGCATAGTTATAAGCCTGTAAAATCAGCGGATCTTTAGGCGGATTTCGTCGGAATTTCCACAAAGCCGCGGAGAATACATCGCCTCTACCTTAGCCGGGAGAACATGAATTGCGCCTGGCGTTTCAACCCTGACGCGATAAGAGAACGAATATACGCCGCGAGAAATCTCACGAAGGAACATCGCCGTTTTCTTCTCCCGATACTCGACGTACGCCCAGCCACCACCAAGATTTTTCCAGCCGCTCTTTCCATCTAAGGGCTCAAATCCCGCACCTTTGCGGTCTTCAATAAGAATATACTCATAATCATTCTTTGAATCAAGATCGACGCGAATCTCAAGAGTTTCGCCTGGTTTGACCTCATCAGAGTCTTTGAGCGGAACTAAAACCTCTCTTGTGCGCTCTTGCGCGAGCGATTGACCCAAAGCGCCGCGCCCCGTTGAATCGGAGACAACCTCACTTACGCGCGAAATCGTGCGATTTACCTTAAGCTCAAGCCCGGCTGCCTTTATAGGCTCCTCGTACGTAAGGTAAGTTAGATACGCGCTGACATACTTATCCTTCTTCTTCTCCACCTTACGGCAATATTCGGCAAGAGCCTCAATCGCAAGGCCCGTATCGCGCGTACTAGTCCAATATCTCCTGGAAATGCGGTTATTATAGAGATAAAGCGCAAGACCGCGCGTCAAATCGCTTTGCGGCTCGGTCTTCAAAAACAGCTTAAGCGCCATCGCCTGAGCCTCAAAATCGCTGCCATACCAACACCACCAATAACCGTGATTGCCGAGATTCAAGTACACCGTACCGTTCTCAGAATCCGTCTTCAAATACTGTTTCAAATTCCGCACTATCGTATCGCGCTGTTCCTTCTCCGCAGTCAAATCAAACGCAAGACCTAAAAGCGCTTGGGCGTAAATCGGCAAATCAAATCTCGTATCGTATGCGCAGCGCATCATCTCTTTCATCACATCATCTGCCTTGCCTCCATTCGCAAGCAATATCGCATACGATGTAAGAACGTCATTCGCCCAAGGACGGGTTTTATATTTCTTGATGTACTTAAGCGACTCTTCCTGCCGCGTCTTAAGCCACTTTACGCCTCGTTCAATGACTTCACCGGGGACTTTAACGCCGTAACGCTTAGCCTCCGCAAGTCCTCGCACGATTATCGCGGTCATATGCTCGTAAGAGTGTTCGTACGCACCCCAGAACCAGCCCCAGCCGCCGTCAGAATTCTGATGCTCGAAAAGTTTCTTAAGGCTCTTTTCCGTGAGCACATCAACATCTTTAAGCCTCTCGTCAAAGCCTCTCAGAATAAGAACTTCCCTCGCTACTGCAGCCGGAACAAAACGGTTCATCGTCTGCTCGTTACATTCATACTCGTAATACTTCAGATAATCGAGCGACTTGTCGATTGCTCCTGCGAGCGTATCGGAAACTTCTACCACGGCGCGCAGATTTTCAGCCTCGCCATCTTTAGGAAGTTTAAAACCGAGCTTCTTATATATCTCAAGCGCCTCTTCACCCGCATAGACTTTGCAATCGGCCTTCTCAACTCCAGAAATCAGCTTAAAGAAGCTCTCCGTCTTTTCAACAGCGTGCGAGACGACATCAAAGCTCTTCTCCACACCGTCTGAAAGTTCCGCGTCAGAGACTCTCATGCGCGCAGTGAGTTTACCGGAAGAAAGAACCTTAACACGCCAATCTACTCGCACCTCACCTTGAGAAGCAAGCGAAACTTTTTTAGAACTTAAGTCGCCTTTTATTTCAACACCATCAAGATTAATTGTCGCCGTAACTTCGCGCGCCTTACTGCCGTAATTATGAAGATTCGCCGAAATAACAACCTCATCCTTCTCAGTAAAGAAGCGCGGCGTTATCATGCGGAGCATCAGATCTTTTTTCGTTATAAGCTCAGTGGCAACCTCAGCAACGCGCCCGTTAAGCCCCATCGACCATACCTTTATATTCCAAGTCGTAATATCTTCAGGCATCTTGAAATTGACGCGATAAACGCCCTGAGTGCCAGTCGCCTCAAGCGCACTATTCCAATATGCCGTATCAGCAAAATCCTTCCTAACGCCATCTGATTTCGCTTCTCCATTTTCCAAACTCAAAGGAGAATGACAAGCCATAGGTTCACACGCCATAGAAGCGTCACACTCCTTCGCAGATTTAGCCTCAGGGGCTGCACTTCTCGACTTTTTTATCTTTGCACTTTTTCCGCCGCGGGTTTCCACTCTGGCAAATCCAATGCCATATCCGCCCCAAAGGCCGAGCGGTTCAAAATATTTATCGCCGGAAAGCAACAGAAGATAAAAGCCGATTGCTCCCGTATTCTGAAATAAATGCGGTGAGACAAGGCGATCGAGCCAAAACGCTTCTTTAAGATTTTTCACATTGCTTCCGCCAGCAATCAAATCAATCGCCTTGTCGTAAACGGTCATAACAGCTGAAGCATCTGCAGCCTGGCCCTTCTCATCAAAAATCTTAACGGTCGCAGAAACTGTTTCGCCTGGTTTTACGACTTCTATGTCTCCGTCTATCTCGACTGTCGCCTTGCCGATTTTATCGACAGGCGGCACCATAATTTCGCGAACCTCGCGATGATACTTCGCCGCGGAAACAGTCCACGCTTCAACAAAGAAATTCGGTTTATCGCTTTCGACCACGGGAATTGATATTTCGCCCGTCTTGCCTTTAAGACGGAGAAGTTGAGTTTTACCGCTTCGAACTTTGTAAAAAACAGTCGAATCGGGATAATCGGCATTGACCGTAAGTTTTACAGTATCGCCCGGCGAGTAAATTTCTTTATCAGGAATAAGCTCGAGCGATGAATACTTGTAGTTTCGCCCATCATCACCCTCTCCTCTGACAACAATTATGCGCGAGCCTTCACGAACTCTCCCTTTTAAGTCCGTAACTTCAACTGAAACTCTATACTGCCCTTTCTTAGATGCCAAAAACACCTTCCCCACCTCGTACCTTTTCCCTTTTACTTCGTACCTTCTCCCTTCTACCTCGTACCTCAAATCACTTATCCAATACCTAACCTCCTTAACATCATCCTCGCGAAGCCCGTCAAGATAATACCTCAACGACACCTTGTCGCCGACACGATAATAAGGCCTATCCGTCCACGCAAAAACGCGGAACGGCTCTGCGCGAACGACTACCGAGCCCGACGCGTCAATCGTGCGGCGCGAATTATCGGTAACTGAAACAGAAATAGAATATTCCTGATCATCGTCACCATAAAGTTTGCGTACCAAGGACGTGTCCCAGACAACCTTTACTTCGCCGTTCTCATCAAGAGGAACATTCTTCATAGTGACCACAGTTTCTGGAGTGGGCGAAGATCTATACCAATGGTGAAAACCACTGTAACGCCTTGCAATCCAAAGATTCCCTAATCCGCAATACCAGTCGGCATCATAAAAATACCAGTTGGACCCGTATCCGTAGAGCCAGTACCACTCAAAAGAAGGATACCACGTTATTCTGCGCGGAGTGCGCCGAACAGTTATATCAGCAACGCCTTTTTTAACGCTATCCCCCCAAAGATATTTAGCCCTTACCGTCGCCGAAACCTTTTCGCCTAGCATCGAAGCGTTCTTTGGCGTATCGACAGACACCTCAAACTCCGGCTTACGATATTCCTCGACTCTGAATGTTGAACGAATCTTGTTGTGACATCCTTCTTTACGTGTCGCTATCTCATACTCTCCAAGCTTCGCATCTTCAGGTATTTTAAATTCGCCTGTCGCGCCGCCGAATTCATCGAGAACGCCACTCTTTTCGCTTAATTTAGCTCTTGTCGGATCAAATATTTCTAACGAAATCTTTGCGCCCGCCAAGGATATTACATTATCATAACCGCTATCACGCATCCAAAGCTTGTATTTTACAGTGTCGCCAGGACGATAGGCGGGACGATCGGTTATTATCACGCTGCGACTGCACTCTTGGAGATTATTGACCCCGTAATGATACTTCCAAAATGAATTAATAACCTCCAATGCGCCATCGGGAGAAGTTATCGTAATATATCCATAATGACCGTTGCCGCCGACTTCGGGGATTTTCGCATATCCGTTTTCATCGGTAAAATGCGGCCCTATCTCTTTATATTTAAACTTTCGATCTTTATTTGCGATCGCACTAAAAATGAAAGCTTCTATTTTTGCATTTTTAACAGGCGTTCCCGACTCGGCGTCAACAACATAAAGTTCGCCTGCGTCTTTTGACGCAAAAGATTCCTTTACTGCAGCCAAACGCTGCACGCGCAAAAGCGAATGAATTCTATTGCCGCCCTTGGCCGTAATCTCTAAAAGATAATCACCTTGAGGCAGATCATAAGGAACTTCAATTTCTTTTTTCGCGTCAAAATGATCTTTAGGCGATGAAACTTTTTCACTCCAAGAATACTTTTTATCAGTTAAGTATTCATCAATTTTTTTCAAATCACTGCAACCGAGCAAAAACGAATAAGTATTCCACGAATTATAATAATTATCTCTTTTACGATTATTCTTAATATCGCTTTTTAGTTCTTCAAGGAACTTAGCGACATTTACCTTTGAGAGCGAAAATTCCAATTCGTCGGCATTCCTGAAATTGACTTCGAATCTCCCGCGCTTTTTATGGCTTACGACCGGCACATTCCCTGAAAGCTCGACGTTCGGAGACGAAATCCTCGCAATATATCCGCTGTACCCTGCGCCCGCCTTTTTATACATTTCGCACGCTTTTACAAATTGATATCGACGCTCATACTCTTGGGCGATCCTTACGTAGTAATCCTTAAGTTCGCGCCACATTCTTATGTAATTATATTCTACGGGGAGTTTAAAGCGCTTAACGCCGTTGGCGAGTCTGGTAATAGTCTCATCATCGTTGAGAGACCTCAAATCGCCGATGAGTTTTTCAAGATCGTCCTCGCCTCTCAACTTGCGAACGCCGAACTGGTTTTCTGCAAAATCACCTAACGACCGCGCTGAATTGCGCCTACCTGCCTCATCAACATCAGCGCGCATCGCGTTGGCATACATCCATCTCTCCCCGTCATTTTTCGCCGCCGCCCACGTTCGAGGAACCTCGTAAAAAATAGGCTCTCCATTCTCATCAACAGGCGCGAAGCCCTCCTCAAAATCGCTACGACTCCAGCCATTCTTTTCTTCAATAAGCGGAACTTCAGTCAGTAAAGTCAATTCTTGCAACTTCCACGCGGCGCCTCTATTTCGTTCATTCATTTCAATGGCGTCAACGACTTCATTCCAAAACCAACGCTGCCGAAGTTTAGTCTGTTTTGAAAGTTCCGGCATAATCGCCTCTAAGCACCTAAGGCGCTTAACCCTATCATGCTCTACAGAAGAGTAATGTACTCCCCACTCGTTCACTCTGGAAAATACGCCCTTTACCATTTTACCGTAATGTGGCAATTCCCCTATCGCCTGCGAATACGCTACGTGAACGGCAAACTCTTTGCGTTCCAAGAGAGCCTTGTCGAGCAATGGTTCCGCTTCATCAAAGCGCTTAAGTTTAGCTAAACATCTCGGCGCATCAAGTAAAGCTTGTGCCCGATCTCCGTCTGTAACGCTCACACCATCTTGCGCGAACACGACATTCGTAAATGCCACATACGCCTCTGCGAAATGCCCCTCATCCCTAAGTTTAGCAGCCTTTTTAAACTCGCTTGCAAAACAAATTGCAGGCAACGCCACACCTATCAAGTTTATTGCAACTTTCAAAACCTTCTTCATAAAAAGAATCCTTTTCGCTTTTAATCCTGCACTCCTGCCGCGGCAGCAAGGTCACCAATAGTAGACATCGTCAAAAACTCATCGATATTCATCTCTCGATTATAGTCATTTTCAAGAGTAACTAAAATTCCAAACCCTTTGAGCGATGAATAATCCTCAAGCTCTCTAAAAGGAGTATTCAACGAAACTGGCGCTTCAAGTATCTGAGACATTTTATCCAAGAATTCGTTCATAATATTTCTCCTCCTCTGATTCTGATAAAAGCGTAAAGCCCATTCGTTCGTAAATGTCTTTAACCGGCGCGTTTTTTGCGGTGCGCCGCCACAACGAGGTAATACGTGATACACCGCGCTTCTTTAATTCTTTTTCAACGAAAGACTCTATTTGAAACTCAAGTTTCCTGTTCATTGCCCGGCAACTCATGACAAAATCAACAATATGAGAGCCGGAAGCATGAACAAACGCAACAAGCCCTAAATCGCCAAACCTGTCGGCGACTTTTAAAACTGCAATAAAATGAGATGGATCATGAAGGAAGGCAAGAACTTCTTCTTCGCTATACCTGTTAGTCGTGAGATTAAACTGATTTGACCTCTGACTTAACTCCGAAACTCTTGAAACCTCTTCTTCCGAAAGTTCTCGTATTTCAAGGCGCATTTCAAGGCTTTGAAGATAATCATCTAAATTTTTCCCGGCCGCAGTTTCGCGGCGACGACGCTCGGCCTGATAGAACGCACTTCTCTCCTCGCCCATAACGCCTCTTCCTGCAGAAGGAAAGAAAGTGTCAATATCGGGCGGAAACGGGCTTACCGCAACTTCGCTCAGACATGCGCGCATCTCTGCGCGCTCAGCGGGATTATCGTCTATGAAAACAAAGGCTTCAACACCAATGCCTAATTCTTCTGCAACTGAAAGAAGATTGTCGGACTTCTTCTGCCAATTGATTTTTTTAGCGACAAAATCATCAGGCGAAAGCACCATGCCCTCGCTGTTCCAAGCGCCGGCAAGGTCTTCCTCATTATTTTTAGAAAGAGCGACTAAAAGAACGCCTTTTTTCTTTAATCTTAAAAGCTGCTCCTGAAACTCCTTACGCACTACAACTTTCCCCTCTCCGGCAATTCCCTTCCAGAGCGTTTCATCAAGGTCTACCGCAACAGCCTTCTTTAGAGGCGCAATCAATTTCGCTATTTCCTTCATCCCTGAGAGCGACCACGGAATTGATGCTAATGTCCACATGCGCTCATCGTAAAAACTCTCTCCAATTTCCTCCGCAAGCGCGGATATATCTGGAACAACTACTGGTGTTCCCGGGAAACACTCACGAAGCGATTTAAGCGAAGACTCTTCATCCCCTAAAGACGGCGCTCCTGCAAACTTGCGGTCAATGAGAAGAAAAATAATATCAGGCGAAAAAGCATACATTTCTTCAGGCGGAGAAAGCGCTGTTTCAACCAATGCGCCAAAACCTGGAGGCACCCAAACATCAACCGTCTCAGACAGAAGAGTCTTTAGGACGGAAACGGTGACGTTTGAAAGAAGTGCGACTTTCATAAGAGCTGCTCTTTTATCAGCGAGACAATAGAAGAAACGGAAGTTGCCTCAAGCACCTTCTGCATTGGAAACGAAACTCCATACTTCGCTTCCGTCTCCATGACGAGGCGAAGATGCATGACGCTATCCCACTGAGGAATATCTCCCATTGAAGTTTCTGGCGAAATCAACGAGCTTTCAACGCCGAACAAGGACGCGGCGAACGAAATAAAATCATTCTCGAGATCCATATTCGCAAACTCCCGTCACGGCGTTTCTGTCCAAAACAAAAAGCGCGGCAGAAGCGGAAAGCCCGCCGCCGAAGCCTGAAGATAAAATCGTAATATCACGTTCTCTTTCCTGCGGAGAAAGCAGCGCTATGGTAGCGGGAATCGACGCGGAGGAGATGTTGCCGATTGAATCAGCGGAAACTTTCAACTTCTCTTCAACGCCTAAAGTCTTTGCCAGCTGGCGAATCATATAAACATTCGCCTGATGAGGAACAAAAACGTCAAATGGAGAAACAGAAGCGATAAATTTTTGTAAAAACGAAACGACATCAGTGGCGACAAACTTATAAACGCCGAAACCGTCCATTTCTATGTAGCCGCCCTCTGAAAGGGAAAGAGATTCTCCCTTATCGCCCACGCTTAAAAAGGAAAATTCCCACGGCTTAGTTTCACCTGAAAATTGCGGTGCAATCACACATGCCGTTCCGCCGTCGGCAAGAACAGGAGTTGTAGCCTTATCGCCTTTTCTGACACGAGGAGACTGGACATCACCATCGAGAAGAAGCACTCTTTTGCCTGTGCCAGCGGCGATGCGCGAGGCAACGGAAAGAGCGCTGCACCACCCTGAGCACGCTAACGACAAATCAAGAGTCAGCACATCTGACGGAAGAGAGAGGCGCGACTGTGCCCTGCATGATGCCGCAGGCATCTTCAACCGCTCAGTAAAAGATACGAAAATTACCGCTCCAAATGAATTGAGAAAATCCGCCTTCTTATCTTCTGGCGCAAGACGTGAAAAAAGCGCTTCCGCCGCAGAAACGCAAAGGTCGAGGGGTTGGACGCCTTCATCCGCAATGCGGCGCTTTTCAATCCCTGTAGCCTTGACGATCGACTCGGCTTTGTCTGAATATATCTCCCGAAGGGAAAACGCGTTATCCACCGCCTTCGCGGGGAGAGACGCGTAAACGCCTTCAAGCCTTACAGATGATATCTCTTGAACTTCCACGTTGATGCCGATAGTATAGCACAATATCAATCATCGGTGCAATCAAAGCTTTCTGCGTCCAAATAGGCCTTGATTACGATAAGCGCGTATATCGCCGCCGTCTCGGCGCGGAGGATAGAACTGCCGAGAGAGACTGGAGTTGCTGAAGAAATAAGGCTTTCTATCTCTTCAGGCGTAAAATCACCTTCCGGCCCGACAAAAACTGCCGGCGGACGATCCCCTTTGCGCCTTGCCAATGCCTTCATTATCGGCTGTGGCGGCGATTGAAGAAGCGCGCCAACAAAACACTCTGTTGAACGGACTAAATCAAGCGACTTCTCAAAAGTGACGGGATTGGCAATCTCAGGAATCCATTTTGTAGCGGATTGGCGGGCAGCCTCAGAAGCTATCTTCTGCCACCTTGATACTTTCGACGCTGATTCATCTTCCGCGATTCTTACAATCGTTCTTTTTGAAATGACAGGAATTATCCGTGTAACTCCAAGCTCTGTCGCCTTCTGAATCGTCCAGTCCCACCGTTGCCCCTTCGTTACACAGGCAAAAAGAGTAAGCTCTGGCGGCTTAGGATGAGCCTTAATCGGCTCTAACGGCACGAGGCCATCGTTCGAATAAGAAAAAACTCTCGAAGAGCCCTCTCCATCAAAAAGCTCAATCCTCTCACCTGCTTTGGGCCTAATTACTTTAAGATGATCTTTCGCCTCACGGGAAAGCAACGGGGAATCACTTTTCATGCTATTTAAATCAGCGAGGATTCTATGCATATTTCTTCTTCTCCTTAAATAGTCTTTTCCAATCTCTCAATAAGCGGCATTATAAAAGGCTCTGAAACTTGCATACCGAAAGGAACCGCCGGCTTGTTCGCGCCATGGAAATCGCTCCCCGCCGATTTGAGCAAGGAAAGAGCCTCCGCTATCATCGTGAACGAAACATTCTCTTCCTGACTATTGCCTTGGTAGATGCACTCCAAACCGTCAAGCCCAGCCTCCTTAAGTTCCGCGAGGCGCTTCTTAACTGCTTGATAATCAACTGAAGTGCTCTTCCATTCGTTTTTCAGGAATTTAGGGTGAGCCATTACCGCAACACCGCCAGAGGCATGAATCACTTCAAACGCCTCTTCTGCCGAGGGCCTCATTCTTCGCTCGTAGCACCTCGTCTCTTTCGGAGAGTCTTCAAGAAGATAGAGTTGAAACGCTTCATGTATTGAGCGGGCAAAACCGTGCTCCACAAGAAACCTCGCAAAATGCGGGCGCGCGAGAACACCCTCGCGAATGCGAGAATGCATATCTGATTCAAGGTCTATGCCTTTGGCCTTGAAATTGGCGATAATCTGCTCGTTGCGGTCATCACGCCCTTTTCTGATTTTTCCGAGAAACGCCTGAAGAACATCGCTTTTTACATCGACTCCAAACGCCAGAAGATGAAACCTGTCAAAGCCTTCGCCTGGTGAAACCGACAACTCCACCCCCGAATAAGCCTTGAATGAAGCCGTGGAGGAAATAAAATCTTCCACTCCGTCAATATTATCATGATCGGTAAGCGCAACGGCAGTACAGCGATTTTCCTCGGCGAGGCGCGCGATTTCGGCGGGCGCGAAAGTACCGTCGGACGATGACGAATGGACGTGAAAGTCTACCCGCACTTCAGCCCTTTACAGCCCTGGACAGCCTCTCGCACCAATCATCCAAAAGACCGGCAGAACGACATTCGACGATAAGACGCAAGTACGGCTCGGTGTTTGATTTGCGGACGCTGACCCAGCCTTTATCGAAGTCGATACGCACGCCGTCGATTTCAGAGCGGGAAATTTCCGCCCCGAAATCGCGGCATTCGTTGAGGACGCGCTCGATTGCCGCATCTTTATCTATCACCTCAAAATTCATTTCACCTGAATTCGCGTAGCGCGTAAGAATAGGACGCATCATTTGAGAAAATGAAGAGCCTTCCGCTTTTGCGCGGGCAACCTCCCCCAATATCCGCGTGGCGGCAAGGATGCCTGAATCGCACGAGAAAAATTCCGAGAAATAATAATGCCCGGCAAGCTCTCCTCCGCATATCGCTTGAGAATTGCGCAACGCCGGCTTCGCAAAAGCGTGTCCGACAGGCACCATGACTGGTTCAAACCCGTCTTCACGCAGCGCCTCTACTGCACCGAGCGAAGTGCGGACATCGTGAATGACTATTCCGCCTTTCTTCCCAAGTGCCCTTGCCGTTGCGCGCGCAACAACGGGAATGAGATAATCACTTTGAACAAAATTACCGAACTCGTCGACAAACATGGCTCTGTCGGCATCACCATCAAATATCACGCCGCAATCGAGATGATTCGTGCGGACGGCCTCGGCAAGAGCGGCGCGTGCTTCCGCCTTGAGAGGATTCGGGCTGTGAGAGGAAAAATTCCCGTCAATCGTATCGTTAAGAATTAACGCTCCAGGGAAAAGCTCACGCGCCAGGAGCGAGCTCATTCCGTTTGAACAATCTACGGCGAAACGAAGATTTTTCAAATCTGGGAGACGACTTTTATGCCACGCAAGATAACGCTTGAGAGCTTCATCATGGCAACTTTCCACCTGCGGAACGGAAGCGGGCCTTTGAGCCGTTGATTGAGAGACCGCCTTTTCAACCTTATCAAGCCCATCTGAATACCCTACGGGCAGTGCGCTTCTGCGCGAAACTTTCATGCCGTTATCAGACGGCGGATTATGGGAAGCCGTTATCATGACAGAGCCGTCAAACGAATCTTCCGCCGTAAAGAAATAAACCATGCTCGTGGTCGAAAGGCCAACATCCACAACTTGAGCGCCAGCCTCAACAAGCGCGCTTACGAGCGCATCGCGTATATCTTTCGACGTCGTTCTGCCGTCGCGCCCGACGAGCCATTCCCTGCCACCTACAATTTCAGGAAGACTAAGGCCCACTTTATAAACAGTATCGAGATCAAAATCGACCCCGAATGTGCCGCGCATATCGTATGCTTTGAAAAAACTCATTTGAACTCCGTAATCATGAGGTGATCATCATCAACACAAATACACTCGCTCTCACCGCCGGCAAGAAGAACCTGACCGATTTTCTCGCCGTAAATTGAAAGGAACATGCCTTCTTTCGCCGTGAAAACGCGCTCGCCCGACACATCCTCCTGCCAGAATTTAAAATAAGGCGTTTCAAGCGACTGGGCGGCAACGGGAACGGGGAGCGAAAAATCAAGCGCCTTTAGCGCCTCTTCAATGTGAAGAGTACGAGGCTTGCCATCCTGATCCTTACGCCCCCAATCATAAAGGCGAAACGTCGTGTCAGAACTTTGTTGCACCTCATAAAGCCTTACACCGTCACCAATAGCGTGAACAAGACCTCCAGGGATGTAAAACACATCACCCCTTTTAGCCTCATGGCGCACAAGAAGCTCCTCAAAGGCTCCTGAAACGACAGCCTCTTTCACCATTGAAGGCGTTGAACCTTCTTTGAGACCAGCAAAAATAGGGCCATCGGAAAGAGCACACCACATCTCGGATTTTGGACTTCCTCCTGTAATGAGAGATGTTCTTTCATTAGGATGGACCTGAACTGAAAGACGCTGTCTCGCATCAATCACCTTCATGAGAAGCGGAAACGAAGGATAGAGTACATCAAGTGTTTTTCCTTCGTATTTTCCGCTGGCGATAACACTCGGAGAAGAGTAGTGCGCCGAGCAAACCCATTGTTCCGTTCCCCAAATTGGAACGTGAAGATTCTCCTTGAATTTCATTTATTAATCTCCTTGCAATCAGCTGCTATTTGACAGCGCAATTCATCTAACGATGAAAAAGCCCTTTCGGGACGGATAAATTTAAGGATGGAAAATCTGATTTTCGAACCTTCATCCAAAGGCAAGCGAGGCAAACCAGAAAGAAAATGAATTTCCCAAACATTCTCAGTCCATCCGCGAGCGCCAAAGGTGGGCGCAACTCCGAAATTGGCAATGGCTTTTTCGCCTGAGACTGTAACGGCATAAACGCCACGAGGAGGCATAACCATACGCATTAAAGGCAAGGACAACGGGCGGACATTAACCGTGGGGAAGCCTAAAGACGCGCCCTCGCCCTTGCCGCGAAAAATCTCGCCTGAAACAGAAAACTCACACCCCAGCATTTCTGCGGCCTCTTCCATTCGCCCGCTTTCTATTGAAGTTCGGATCCTTGTAGAAGAGATCTTTTCACCTTTGTACTCTGCGAAAGGAACAACCGTCACCTTCACTCCAAGCTCTGAGAGCATCTCTGCACCGCCTGCACCGCCCTTCCCAAACCGCCAATCAGGACCGCACCTAACCTCAAAAGTTTTACTTGAGCACCTTTTGGACGCAACGGACGAAAGAAACTCAAGGAATTGGACAGGCTCCATCGAGGCGAACTTTTCATCAAACTCAACAACCTCGACAAAATCTACGCCCGCCTCTCGGATGCGGCGGAAGCGCTCCTCTGGAGGAAGAATCAGCGGCGGCACAGATGCTGGCGCGACAATCTGACGAGGGTGGGCACTAAACGTCACCGCTACATCGGCGTCTTTAAGAATAGCGCGATGCCCAAGATGGACTCCATCGAAAAAGCCTACCGCAATGCGCGAGACGCGGGAATCACACATGCTGAAAACTCCCCTGAATCCATTTCAAGAATTTTTGAAAATGGCACGGCATCCGCCACATCAAACTTACCGACGCGAGTGCGGCGCAACGAAGAAAGAACTGCACCCATCTCGGAGACAAGAGCTCTAACAATTACGCCTTTCGAAGCTAAAAGCGAAAAGTGCGCCTCATTGGAAGAGTCGGATGAAGAAACATCAAACTTGTAGACATGGGAGAGGAACTGTTTATGCTCTCCAGTATCCACAACCTCATAATCGGCAGCGCCCTCCCTGCGAACGGCACAATAGCGAGGCTCAACTTGAAAAACATCGCCCTTAAGCTCGGCAAGCGAGGCGACGCGCTCCGGCTGAGGAATTTCTCGTCCGTAGATATCGCCCGTATCGGTTGATTTGCCCTTGATAAAAGCGCCTTCATAGGCGCGATCGGCGTTCATCAGCGTTTCAGCGAATTTGTTCGCGCCGCCCACGAGAAGCACAAAAAGCCCTGAAGCCATTGTATCGAGCGCCCCTCCGTGACCGACTTTCACTAAGCCGAACTTGCGCTTGAGAGTCTTGATAACGGTGGAAAACTGCATTCCCTCCGGCTTGTCGACGAGCAAAATCCCGTCAAGATCCTCCATCATCTTGAGTTGAACGAGGTTTGCCATATTATTCCGCAGGCTGAGGAGCTTCTTCTTTCGCGGGAGCCTCTTTATTCAAACGCTCAATGCGATCGATTATCGAAAGTACCTCATCGCCTTTCTCAAGAGATTTATCAAGCTGGAATGTCAAGCGCGGAGTAAATTTCAGGCGTACTTCACGATTGATGATCTCCTGAAAACGCCGCGCATTGCGAGAGAGATGCTTAATACCAAGCTCCTTTACCGAGTCATCTCCGAAGACGGACACTTTCACCGTTGCATCGCGCAGATCTTTACCGCATGCGACTGATGTAACGGTAAAAAGACCGGGTTTTACAGGATCGCCCTGCATAACCACATGAACACTCTCGGCGATAACACGCTTTAAGAGACTGTTTATTCTTTCTAATCTATCAACTGCCATATGCGTATTATATCAAATTAGTGACTCATGGTTAGTGATTAGACGCGACCATTTACTCCCGCAATGCAGGGTCAAACTTATCTCTCAAAACATCGGCAAGGTGATTAAACACCAGAACGAGCGAGAAAATCGCAAGCGTAGTAAACACCATTTCCCACCAAACGCCTTGCCAAAGGCGCGTTCTCGCATTATTTATCATAACTCCCCACGAAGGCTCACCTTGCACGCCTATGCCAAGAAAAGAAACAAAAACCTCCGTAGAAACGGCGGAAGGAAAACGGATTGAAAGCTGTATTAGAACTATATGTGCAACATTTGGAAGAATATGACGGAACATTATTCTCGCGTGGGAATAACCAAGAGTCCTGGCGGCTTGAACATACGCACGAGAGCGATGTTTCATCGTCTCGGCGCGGATTGTACGACACGTGCCGACCCACGTCGTAAGGCCTATGCCCGCGACGATTCCTGCCAAGCCCTTCCCTGCCACAAGAGCGATGGCAAGAATAAAAAGAAGCGATGGCATTGAGGAGACGGTTGCGCAAAGCCACACCACAAAAGAATCAGTCTTCCCTCCGAAATAACCGCCCGCAAGGCCGAGAACAACACCGAGGGGAATTGCTATAAGAGAGGTGAAAACTCCAACGAGAAAAGCAATGCGAGAGCCCTGAACAAGACGCAATGCAACAGAGCGGCCGAGATTATCCGTACCGAGCCAATGCTCGCGCGAGGGAGGAAGATCACGCGAAGACATATCAACTACATTGTATGCAGGCGTTACATCTCTTACCCGTGCGATGCGATATTGCACTTCGCCATATATCGCGGCGGCAAAATACGCTAAAAGCACCGCAAGGGAAAGTTTAACTGAAAGCTTTATGCCCCTCATGTTTTTTTACTTAATGCCCTACATCTCGTTTGAGTAAGGCGGCGTTACTTGCCGATATTCAAAACTTTAAAACCAATGTCTTTCAGTTTTGCTCCATCTAAGCAATTGCGCGTATCGAAGATAAGCGCGGGCTTGCGCATAGAATCAAAAATCTTCTGCCAGTCAAGCGAAGGATAATGGCGCCAATCCGTCATCAAAACAATGGCGTCGGCCCCTTCCACAGCCTTATATTCATCAAGTTCGTAAACAATACCGTCAAGATCGGCCATATCCTTCTTCGCATTCTCGAGCGCCTTGGGGTCTGTAATCGTAAGGCGCACATGCTCGTCGGCAAGGAGCCTTGCCACCGTTCCCGCCGGTGTCTCACGCGTGTCTCCCGTATCTGCCTTGAACGCAAACCCGAAAAGCGCAATCTTCTTATTTGCCAAAGTGTTGAACATCTCCTTGAAGAGGCGCGAAACTATGCGCTCCTGCTGATGATCGTTCATCTTCACAACGCCCATCCAATATTCGGCCGCGGTATGAAGACCGAAACTTTCGCAGAGATAAACGAGATTCAAAACATCCTTCTTAAAGCAGCTGCCGCCGAATCCGGGCCCCGCTTTAAGAAACTTAGGCCCGATGCGGCTATCAGCTCCAACCACTTTTGCAACCTCGTCAACGTCAGCGCCCGTAGCCTCGCAAAGACCCGCAATGGCATTTATCGACGAAACTCTCTGCGCCAAAAATGCGTTTGCCGCAAGTTTCGTTAATTCTGCCGACCAGACGTTTGTCGTCAAAATCTTCTCTCGCGCCACCCACGCGGCGTAAATATCGACAACCTCGTTTATCGCGGCAATACCAGAGGGAGTCTGAGGCCCGCCGACAAGCACCCTATCAGGCTCAAGAAGATCTTTGATCGCCGTTCCCTCAGCAAGAAACTCGGGATTGCTGAGAACCGTAAATTCATAATCGGCGTGATCGTTGAGAATAGCCTCCATCGCGGCAGCCGTCCTGACTGGCAAAGTGGACTTTTCGACAATAATCTTATCGCCGTTTGCAAAACGTTTGATTTCGCGAGCGGTTGACTCCCAATACTGAAGATCGCTCGCACGCCCAGCTCCCTTACCGAACATCTTGGTGGGCGTATTCACACCGACAAAGACAATATCGCACTCTTTTACAGCCCCTTCGATATCAGTACTGAAGAAGAGATTCTTGCCGCGAACTTCCTTGACGACATCTACAAGAGCCGGCTCGTAGATTGGCAAACTGTAATCGGCCGAATTCCATGCGTCTACGCGCTCTTTGTTGATGTCAACGACAATAACCTTGCGATCGGGATTCATCTTGGCGATAACCGCCATTGTCGGCCCGCCGATATACCCAGCCCCGATACAGACAATATTTCGATTCATCTTAGTTCTCCCCTTCTAAATACTTCGTTTATCGATCAACTCAAAATCGCATGAAATTTAAATACGCCGCGACAAGCTCATTTCCGGCAAGCATCCACACCAGACACCCGAGACAGATGAACGGGCCGTAAGGAATTTCAAGATACCGACCTAACTTCGTTTTTGAAAGAGCTATAAGAAAGAGGCCTGCAGCCGACCCGAAGAGGGAAGATAAAACGATTACAAGCACAACAGATATAGGACCGAATATCGCCCCGATGGCTCCCATCAAAAACACATCCCCCATCCCCATGGCCTCACGCTTGAATGCCATAGTGCCCAGCATTCTTACAAGACCTAAGAGACCGAAACCTACCGCAAGCCCTGAAAGAGAATAAAGGAGCGGCATGAATTTCACTAAAAGCGAAACGGTGCTGTCGCAGTTCAGGAAATTAAAAAGAGTCATCGACAGATGAAAGAGAACTCCTAAAACCATTCCGCCGACTGTAACAAAATCAGGTAAAAGCTTATGATCGTAGTCAATAAGAGAACCTGCAAGCATTAGAGAAAGCCACACCCACCCTACGAGAAGATAGGCGAGCATAAAAGAAAAAGAAAGGCCTGAAAGATATAAACGAAGGAAATACGCAAGAAAAAGAACGGCTCCTAAAGACTCGACGAAAATGTAGCGAGGAGAAATTTTCTCCGAACAACTATCGCACCTGCCGCGCAGCGCAAGATATGAAATTATCGGAATATTATGATACCATTTTATTGAGGCGGAACATTTAGGGCAGTGTGACGGCGGCGAGACAACAGACTCTCCGCGAGGAACTCGCCAGACAACGACGTTAATAAACGAGGCGATGCACGCACCCATAAAAAAAGAGAAGAAACAAGCGATATATTCGTAGGCGTTTTCCATAAAACCTCCCGGCGGATTTCAGAAAAATGCGGCCACCGCAAACGCGAAAAGAATGAGCAGAAAAGCAATAAACCGCCGCATGGATGAAACACGCGGCGATCGCTCTTCAGAAGGAGCTTTGCCAAGCAATTTTTTAAGGCCTCTCAACGCTAAAGGCAAGCGACCTTTGGGCGTTGCTATTGCGCCTGCAATGCATAAAAGCGCAATAACAAGAACAACCCGTAAAAACTCTACCGCTCCTTCCATCGGCTCAGAATTACATTCCGCCGCCGCCAGAGACAGAGCCGATAATCTTGACCATCGGCAAGAACATTGCGATAACGATTGTGCCGACGACAACTGCGAGCACAATGATAAGCGCAGGCTCGATGGCAGCAGTCATACCAGCCACGGCATTATCGACTTCATCATCATACGTATCGGCGATACGCGTAAGCATTTCCGCAAGAGCACCGGTCTCTTCACCGACCTCAACCATTGAAACGACCATCGGCGGGAATACCGCGCAATGGGAAAGAGGCTGCGTCATCGACTCACCTTCCTTCACCGCATCATGGACTTCTTGAATGGCCTTTGTAAGAACTTTATTGCCGGTAGTATCACGCGTGATGACGAGAGACTGGAGAATCGGCACACCTGAAGAAAGAAGCGTGCCGAGAGTTCTCGTAAAGCGAGAAACTGCAGAACGCTGGGCGAGAGTGCCCGTCACCGGCATTTTAAGCTTGAGCATATCAAAGAAGTAGGAACCTGCCTCGGTGCGAGCAACAACCTTGCAGATTACGACTACGGAAACGACTGCCACCGCAACCATAATACCGTTGTGCTGAACAAATTCCGAAGCGGAAATTACGAACTCCGTAACGGCTGGAAGCGCCTGCCCACCGAGCATGTCGGCGAACACCTGCTTAAACTTCGGAATTACCATGACAAGGAGGAACGCGGTAATTGCAATAGCCGCAAAGAGAACTACGCTGGGGTAGATCATAGCGCCCTTGACCTTGTTTTTAATCTTCTCCGATTTTTCCGCAAAGTCGGCAAGACGCGCAAGAACGACTTCAAGAACACCGCCCGCCTCGCCAGCCTTTACCATGTTGATGTAAAGATCATCGAAAATTTTCGGGTGAGCAGTAAGCGCTTCAGAGAATGTGCCGCCCGAGGCGATGCTGTCGGCAATGTCGTCAAGCGCATCGCGCATCTGCTGATTTTTCATCTGGCGCTTCAAAACCTCAATGCCGCGCATAAGAGAAAGCCCTGCATTTACAAGAGTAGCGAGCTGGCGCGTGAATTGAGTAAGAACCTTCGTCTTAATTCTGCCCTGCAGGAATTTGGGCATCTTGATATTGATTTCAACATTGCGATTAAGCCCCGAACCTTTGCCCTTCGCCGCGGGAGCCTTGCCCTTCGCTTTTGCGCGCGGCGCTTGCGCGGGCGCAGCGGCGGCTTTAACCTCGCCAAGAGCTGTAGGAAGGAGCCCTTGCGCTCTTATGGAGGCGATTGCGGAATTACGGTCGCCCGCTTCAATCATCCCGCGCGTTTCGTTGCCAGCAGAATCTTTAGCAATATACTGAAAAGTAGCCATGGTCTTTATGTTTTTCCTCTTTCACGTTGCGTTCTCGCAGTGTTGTGGGTATGATATCAAAATTCGCAAATACTGACAAGTAGGGCGCATCATAGCCTACGGCCAACGCAAAAAAAAATAAGAATACCCGCGGACAGCGGGTCCCAAGAAATTTTGGGGCGGTGGAAGAGTTCCAGCAACCACCAGACCCCGGTCACCGGCCACGTCGAGCGGTCGTGGCGCCTGCCTCCGCGGT
>JAHBAE010000054.1 GCA_018384485.1 Kiritimatiellia bacterium | reverse complement strand
CTCTCACGCACCAGGTCTTACCCGTTTGCCTCATGCCGCGTATAATGAGAGGCTTACGAACCTGCGCATTGTTCCATTCTTTTAGCTTTTCTGTAAAATTTCTATTCATTTAATACCCTTTTTAAGCAGAATGTGAAAGAATTATATCATACCTATCCAACCAAATCAACCCCGCAATAACGATTTACCAAGGGTATTTCACTAAGAGCAATAACGATTTACCAAGGGTATTTCCATATTTCAACCATCCAACTCAAACCACGACCCAGCAATATCGCCGACAATCTCTCCGATCATTTCAAATTATACCCCTTTTTCTTAGCCTCAGAAAAGAACGTTTCAGCCTTATCTTTCTCGCCACGGTTATAATAAAGTACTCCGAGATTATACACTGCAGCCGTGCAACCAAGCTGAGATGATCGTTTAAGCATATCTATAACTGCCTTTTCGTCATAGTCTTTCGGATTGGCGATTCCGCAGTACCACAAAACGGCAAGGTTATTCAATGCCTGCGCATTACCGGCATATGCGTCAAGCACCGTATTACCGATAGCCAGCGAGGGAAGGCTCTCAAAAGAATCAATCTTGCCGTTGCTTTTACCGCCTTCTGCAGCAGCAAAGAAATAGGTCCGTGCTTTAAATCCCGTATTATAATCAGCTCTAATGCCAATATAGACATTATCCGAAACTTGCCACATCGCAATAACGCTCGACACCCCTTCCGGCAGGCCCTTCAGAATAGGCTTATCCTCCGTGATCAAAGTCGCTTCCCAATCGATCCGATCGCCAATGAGCGACTTGATTTCAGATGTCCTGCATCGCCGATATTTTTCACCAAGTTTCTGATAGGCATCTGACTCGGCAGCGATATTTTGCGCAATATACGTTTCACTCACGCTGGCAAACGATCCATCATCATTCCCTTCCGAAGGGCCGCGATAAAAGCGATACGCACCGTCCGCAAGCTCATACAATCCCTCAGTCGCCCATTTCTCATAAGAAGCCGTATCAATCCGCCAAAGATCGTTCGAACTTGCCGTCCACGGGCTAAACTGCATCTTCTTCAATTCCACCGGCGGTTTTAGATTGCGCTCCTTCAACGCATACCTGCTATCCGAACGGAATAAATCATCAGGAAGTTCCCAATCGGGAGCGTCGACTTCAAGATCATCAAGCTTGTACTTCGTATGTCTGTAGTACCCTTGCATCATTTGCGAGACCAGCGGTAGCTTAAAGCCGCTTTTCTCTGATATGTTTGCGCGACGACACAATTCCGGCTTATACTTGAAACTCTTCAGCTCCTTCGGCGACGACTTGCCCCAAACCTCATTTTCATCGGCATACGTATACTTCCACACCAATGTCGTTTTGAGCGGATCATCTTGACTGCGATTATACCTGTCGTTTTGAGAAGCCATGTGCGAAAAATATTCCTCGTTAGCCGTAACAAAAGGCACAAGGCTCTGCAACCACTCCATCCGGAGGCTGCGGCGAACATCCTGCGGCCGCCCAAGCTTGTCGCGAGTCATGACGACCAATCCTTCGTGGGTAAACTCCGTCCGCTTTCCATCGGAACTTACGCGGGTCCAGCCGGTAAGTTCTCTATCTTTGGTCCAATGAAAAACATCCTTGAAATCCGCTTTAGGGCATAACTGCGGCATCCATCCCGGTATCTGCGCTTTCGTATAATCAACCGACTTGATAAGCCCGTCTTCGCCGTATTCGCGCTTTTCATGAGGCATATAGAAAATGCTGACTATCGCCGGTACGGATGCGACGCCATCCTTAACCGCAAAGCACCCTATATCGACGCGAGTAGATTTCATTTTTATCCCGTCGGCAAGTTGAACATCGAAAGCCTCGTGATAATCGCACTCAATTTCCATAACATCATATGTACACCCATCCTGCTCAAAGGACTTATCTTTTTTAAATCGAACTTTCGAAGGATCCCCCTGAAGGAGACGCCAAACCAGTTCGTGTCCGTCCTCCCGCTGCACAGTAACGATAAACCGCCCTGTTCTTTCCGCCCATCTGGCGACATACACGGCATTATGATTCGCTTTGCAGGCAATCGGACTGTCGTAAGGCGAGGTCCATAAGTCATTAATAGCCGTCCATTTAAACCCCATCTTCGCCGCTGCGATGACAGGAATCTCCGGGTATGGTTTATTCAGCTTCGCCGCCAGCTCAACGACCTTGAGTTCATCAATATCCTTAGTCGAGATTGCCGGCCGCTGAGCAGCAGATGACATGAAATCCGCCTCCGATTTCACACCCTTCTGACTGCGGCGGATAATTCCCAGCAACTGACGTATACCGCCCGCTTCCTGCACTTCCGGCTTCATCACCCGCCACGCCTCGGCACAGATTCTGACGAGTTCATCCTCGGAATCCTTGTCGTAATACGCCAGCGAAACCGGGCTCCATCCGAAAATTCTGTCTACTTCGTCGTCGGCATAATCAGTCCCTATGCTGTAAACCCCCAAAACATTCCTGTAAAGATGCCACTCTTCATTCCACGACTCAAAGCTGCTGCCCCACATCCTTGCCGGAATGCTGTGAACGTAATTAGTCCTATCCTCATTGAACACGGCTGACGATCCAAGAATAGTCGGAATATAGCGCCATGTTTCAACATCCAAAAAATTAAAATTCGCATTCCCACTCGCTCGCCCAAGATCATCAAGTTCTTCAGCAAATTCGACATTAATCATATCACAAGCCGGTGGATGACGATGCTCCGCATTATGATCGAGATAAATCAACGTGTTACTTGTCGCGCCCGTAACACCTACGTTATATGACCCATTCTTGAACACCCAATAAATATTGGTGTCGTTAAGCCGAATCGAGCCATCCTCTATTCTCGCATTCTCTTTTGGAGCCTGCCAGCCTTCCTTTATTTCGCCTGCCATAGCAGCTAATTTCGCCAATCGGGAATCATCACGAAGTGATTCTAAATCTTTATCTCTATTCATGTGAGCTATATTGTTATACCCAGCCGCAATCGCCTGCTCGAGTGCCTCAAACGCTTCATCCTTTTTACCCATACGGGCAAGTGCACAAGCACAATTGTAATACCAAACAGGCGGTTCTATTTTAAGCGAAACACCTTCCTTCGCCACTGATAAAAAGACTTCGGCTCTTTTTTCAATATCCTCGTTACACCACCCTTGTGCGCGGTCAAGCTCAAAAAATCGCTCGGCGTAATCCGGCATATCATAAGGAGAAACGCGGTCTTCAACTCCGAGCCATTTCTGCCGTAGCACCTCAAGCGCGCGCTTCGGATCAGCAATCGCATACACGTCGACCTTGGATGCAGCCTCCGCCTTTACGATTAAATCGTCAATCGCATCTGTAATTTTAATAAAGCCTTCCGGCAGAGTTTGGCAAGGCTCGACCTTGCCGGTAAGAATCGGCTCAACATAAGAAAGGATGATAATCCTGTTACGCCAAGCAAACATCGCCATAATCGACATGTGAGACTTGCCGCGGTCCTGAAACTTCGCCGTATTCGAATACCACATATACTTAAGGCCTTTCTTGCGAAGTCGGTCCTCCACCATCATATTGAGTCTTTTGTACTTTTTGAAAGAACCTTGCTCGGCGAACTTTTCACCCTCATTGCTTACCGCCTCAAGCAATTTAACCAAATTTTCATCCACGCCGTCCGCCACCATCTTACCGTCGGCAGGCTTAAAGATGGTTAAATCCAACTTCCGACCGCCAACTCTGGCCAAACTTTCATCAGAATCATAGCGAATATTATAATAATCATCACCGGCACCATAAGTCGTTCGGCTCGACATTCGCAAACCGTCAAGCTCCGATGGAAACCGGACATGCAGCGCCGAATCAATACAGGTACGACAGCGCACCGTCGTATTCGGCGGCTGTACCGCAAAAAGAGTTGTCGCAAAAAACAAAGCAACAATCGCACCAATCATTCCGTTTTTAATTTCGCTCTGCATTTTATATTCCTTTCTACACCCTACTCGCCGCTCAGCGGAAAATCTTACAGAAATTATATCACAATTCCGAATACGGCAAAGTTCGCGCCGTTTGCCGAAGAAACGCCATATTCGACGGGCGTACAGCTTTATGCAAGAAGGCATAATAACTGTACGGACGCCCTTTGAATTTATGTCTAGTTTCTCTATAGGCCTTTGGAAAACCTTCCGAAACCATTCGCCAAACCTTCGAAAGCAGCCCCTCACGCACCCTATCCAACATGCGCATTTGCATTTCAGTCTCTTTACAGATTGTAACGTGAGGAAATGCACCCGCCCAGCACATATCGCAATCACTCACCTTTTGCGTCACATACCCAACACCTTTCGCAATAAGACGATTCCTAAAACGTGCGAACCATGCGCGGCGATTAGCTATCGACACGCCCGACAGCTCACCTCGCTTAATCGAGCGAATTGCTTTTGCCGTTTCTTGACCTAACGACCGCCTATGCTTTTCAATAGACTCCTTACGAATACGAGTATCTCCATTAAACTTGATATGACACCCTAAAAACGAAATCCACGGCGCTACATCCTCTTCATTAACATCTGCATTTCGCCAAGCGAAGGGTCCCTTGCTTTTAATTGAGTAATACTTCGTCGACACATCATCACCTGGGAGATACTCAAACGACATAATCGGATGCATTTCTAAATCAATTGCGCGCAACACTTGAGCATACACCTGCATGGCACGCGCACAATCTTCTTTATCAGAGCTTACAATAATTACATCATCGCAATACCGCGCATAAAAAAGTTTATCATCTGCATTATTGAAAACCGCGCAATCAGCTTCATGTAAAACCAAATTGGCGAGCACCGTCGAAAACGACCCTCCCTGAGGAATGCCGCGATTAACACCTTCAGAAGATGAGTACACATCCAAGTATGCATCCAGAATACGCTCAACCCTCGGGTCAAACTTTCCAACGTCAATCATCCTCCACGCCCGTTTTATGGAATCGTGAGAGATATTGTCGAAAAACTTCTTTATATCACATTCCGCGACCCACATCTCCTCGGCAGCAAACCTCTTTCTCCAACTCTGCAAATCCGCTATCGCCTTTTTGTGCGAAACTTCCCTGCTTACGCGAAATGAATAACAGTTAGAATGCAGAACATCTTCTAAAACATCGCGCACATAAGCAGTAGCACGACTTAAAATAAGTCTATCCTCAAGGCGTTCAAACGAAGCAACATTACGATATTCCATCACCCCTTCCTTGCGCCCTTTAAGAACTTGGATTATCCGCGGCGGTTCAAACTTAACACAACCGTCCATCACTACGCGCTGAACATTCGCGACAAGCGCCGCCAATTTTCTCCCCCATTCGTCCCGATCCATCGTCCCTCGCGTGCGCTCATAATTGACGCGACGAACAATCGCACGATGACGAACCGCTTTTGGCGACACCTTTTTACGCGTCGCATACCCTTCGCGCATCCAACTTTTGCGCGGCGGCAATACAGAGCCGACACCTTTCTTGCCGGCAACCCGCCATCGGACAAGATCGCCCAGCAATGCGTCAAATGAAAAATAATCTTCAAACGCTTTCATGTTTATTCAAAAACTTCTTCTCTATCACCTTTCACCTATTACCTACAAAAAGGAGGGACGCTGGCGAAGCGGAATATTTTCGATCCGATTTTTTGATCTCCCGGGAGAATGCAGGCTTTTCAACCTACATCCCTTAAGCCCCGGACTAATAGCTACCCTCGGTAGCAAGCCCTTCGCCAACGTCCCTCTGAAAATCACCATTATGCCGCCTTTTTATTCTCCAACATATATGTTATCCAGGCCGAGAAATACGCATTCTTCATTTTTGCCTTATTACCGACAATCAAAAGCTTCTCCTTTGCTCGTGAACATGCCACACACCACAAATGTGACGCATCCTGATTCGAAATAAACGGACTTGTTGGATTCACAAGATCAAATATTACAATATCCGCCTCATCGCCCTGGGCACTATGAACCGTAGAGCAACGGATTGTGATATCCTTATTCGACTTATACGTATTTATTTTGCTTGAATACACCTTGCTCACTTGATTTCTAAACGGCGAAATAATAAGAATATCAAGCTTGCGACCAGTCGGGTTTGTGCCGACAAGTCTCGAAATAATCTCCATAACCCTTCCCGCCGATTGTGTGTTGGTGTTAGGAAAGTTTGAGTTATAAAACCGATTAAAGCCGTACAATTCACCCCCAACATCCGGATCAATCAACACGACTTCATCACTCGGCAATCCTGCAGCCAAAAAATCCATTTTCTCGTCGCTTCGATCACCTATTAGCAAGCCGTCATAAAACATCTTGCTGACGATTTTGCAAATCCCCTTGCGCATTCGCGTCTGCTCGTTAAGAAGCGTCATTGAACCGACCGCGCAAAAAGGAGTGATGCCCTTCATTGTAGTCATGCCAAGATAACTATATAAATTTTGGCCAAACCAATTTTGAGCATTAATATCTTTCGACTTCGCACGAACAGGCTCCAACTGCAATGGATCACCCGCAACGACAATCTTTTTATCTCCTGCATTATTCAAAATCATCGGCCAAACAGCAAGCGGGATTTGCGACGCCTCATCAATGAGAACCACATCAAAGCCATGAGCGAGAAATCCGTTGAAAAGACAAGTCGTAATCGAACTGCAAACAATTTTTGCAGAACTAACCAGTTGTCCGATCTCACTCTTGCGCGATTCCCCTAAAATACGAAGTTCTTCCTTTAATGCACACACCTTCAATAGTGCGGATGTATATCCTACAGAACCATGAACCTGACCTTGAAGCTTTGCTCTTGCCGACTTAAGTTCATTATCGATCTTTTTTTGATCCTTGGCATATTTCTCCAAGAGCTTCGTAAACGCCATCAAATGAGGACGCTTTTCGTACTCATCAAGCTGAGTCAATGTTGAAGTATAGCGAATCAATTCTGCCGAACTTAGGCAGCTCTCGCTTCTAACACAAGCATCATCTATCGCGAATGTAGTCACATCTACTGCAGCATTCGTCGTCGAAAGAACAAGAACTCTTTCCCCTAACGAACGAAAATAGGCTGCTATATGTCCAAGGGTATAACTCTTACCCGTGCCAGGGGGTCCCCATAAAAGCGAGAAATCCCGACGGGCAGCTTCTTGAATAGAACGCCGCTGAGGACCACGAAGATATGAAACAGCCGGCAACTCCTTGAGCGCGGCAGTACAATTCTTGAGCAGGCTCTCGCGCAAACCGAGAAAGCGACCTTCATTACGAGTTTCTGGCTTTGAACAGAGTTCTGATGAGAACTCTCGGAGTGGTTGAAGATAATCGGGCGGCAGGAACTTAATACGAGTTCCGACATTCGGAATCAAATCCCTTTTCAAAGAGACGGCAACGACGCCGGAATGGGAATTAATCTCGACAATACTCCCGATGCATTCGCCATTTGAGATGACGGAGCCACATTCATAACTAGCGTCATCCATTTTCCCGAAAAACTTAACTTCAAGAACATATCCCCCAGGGCGCGTCTCATCGCCTTCAATAGAGATAACATCCGCCTCAACACCAAAATTACGAAGCTCGGATTCAGCTTTGATTACTGCCATGTATTCATTATAAGGAAATTCATTTTTCATAATATGTTTTCTCCTTTCACATCTAATATAAGAACTGAGAAAACCTTTTTTCCACTCATCAAACAAAAAAAATAGGATATCTTAAAAAAAGACATCCTATTTATAAAATCTGTTGCACGGACCTCCATTTCAGAGGCCTTTCACAACTCGAAGAGAAGCCGTATAAAGTCCACGAAGTTGCACGGACCTCCATTTCAGAGGCCTTTCACAACCTATACGCTTCATTTTCCCTAGTTTACCCTTTGTTTACTAGGGTTTCGTGACCATATAGTACCACGAAAAACGAGATAATTTTAACAAATTTCGTCTCAAAAGTCACTCACAAAACCAAAAAACTCTCCGGTTTTGAAGGCGGTTTTTGCCATTCGCCATCAACTCGCATGCTAAATGCGGCAAGTGCCCGTTCTGTCAACGAGAATACAGTAACCATACCCTCTTCCGGCGCATAGCGCATAATATTTCCTCGCATCGCCTCGGCGATAGCATCGGTATCAACCCATCGCATATAGACAGATTTCTGCAACATATTAAACCCAAATTTCAACAACGCCTTTCGAAATTAATGGTATTTTCTGCGCTGAAAAGATGTATTAGACGGCAAATCAAACAAAGTTAAAATCCACATTATGCAACCTCCCTTCCACAATATTCAGGCAACTCCAGTTCAACACTATCATTCAACAACGACTCCCGCAAAGTAACCGCAGTTCTGGACAACGCATCGAAAACAGAAACATTCCCAATGGAGGTTCTCCATCTCGAACCAAGAATCGCCCCTAAAATCGATTGCCTGCACTCCCGAGATATTTCAGTCGTATCAGGAAATGCCTTAACCCAGTTTATGACCGCACGATCAACGACCGAACGAAATGGCTCCATAACATCCGATGCCAAACAGTGCACATTTGTAGGCCCACAATGCTTCAAACCAAGCGAAGTGTTAAGTCCGCTTGCACACAATGCCCTTGCTGTTGTAGCATAAAGAACTGCATATCCGTAATTTAGGAAACAGTTTGCATCCTTTGCGAAGCGATCTCGAACCGGAAACAAGCCTAAACGTTGCCAATAACTTCGTGCGACAGTACCTTCGACATTACTCACATCCCCACGTCCAACTTTAATTGCCGCAATATCCTTCCATTTTCTGTTATTTTCGCGCAAAACATTAATCTGCGATTTTACTTTGGCTTCTATTATCTTTCTCCATAACCGCGACTTAATTGAAGGCTTTGCCTGAATCTGACCGAGTAAAACCGCAGTTTGCCTAGAATTCGCCGCTATCGGTTGAAAAAGTCCCACCGGCAAATGCGCCCTATCGGAAACGATAACTGCAACCCCCTCTGTGGCCAGTTCCGCCAAGACCGCCCCGGAAACGGAAACTGCTGCGTTCGAAAGTACCACTACCGCCACTTCGGCGACTGGAATCGTAACAAGGCTTCCGTCTTTTCCTTCAAGAACCAACCTGCCGCAATCAAGTTTCAGTTTGCAGCCATATCCTGAAACATCAACAATTCGCTTCATCGCTTATCATCCTTTCTACAGATGATAAGCGATGAAGTAGAGGATTTTCCACCATAATTTTTATAGCGGAAATCCCAATATGAAAGGCAAACAGATGTGCTCAATCAATCACAACATCCGCAAACACCCGAATCGGCGGAAGATCGCAGAGACCGCTTCAATATCCGCATCTCCAAGAGCAAGTTTTTTCTTCTTGTCCGTAGGATGGACAAGACGGTTGCGAAACGCCATCACCCTATCAAACTCATCGCGAGTCAAAGGTAACTTTGAAACAGATTTGAGCTCTTTTACATAATGCTCAAAAAGCGCATCAATGCCAAGCTTCTCTTCATGCTCATTGCCAAGCTTCTCAAATTTCACGAGCGCAGGCATAAACTTAAGGCGAATTGCATTCTCTTTGCGCTGCAAGTCCTTCAAGATACGATTAAGGTCATAAAGCGAATAGACACCGTCAGTTCCAAGAACAGGCTTTGCGAGAGGCAACAATTCATCAAGATGCTCAATTATTACAGAATAGACAGGTCGTGCGAAATCATTGGGCATCATCCTAATTGTAGCCGTATCACTGATTCTGTCATCAATATGTTGCGAGAAAAACTGCCCGATGTCGGTAAATTCCGAAAGTGCAAAGCGGGAAATCTTGTCTTTCATCACAGTCTGAACCGAAGCATCAAGATACCGATTCCAGTAATCCCTTGCACAAGCGAGAAGAATTTTGTCTTGACGCTCGGAACACTGAATCTGCTGAATAGCCCGATTTACGTCGTTACGGGAGAAGCCAGCCCTCTCTTTAGGCGGAAGCTTGCCGAATTCGCCTTCGTTCGTCTCCTGTCCGCCTCGAACCTCAACCCCAGGAGCATCCACATCAACAGTCTCTTCAAGTCTGTTCTTGTGCTCACCGACATACTTAATAAGGGGAGATACATCATAATATCCACGCAAAGTCATACAACCTTCTCCGAACGGATGAAATTCGCGGAATGCCTTGTTAAACAAAAACTCATCCCCATCACTCTGGCTTGCTAAACAACGAATAGCAATTTTATTAGGCACCGGGATTTGAGAAACAATCAGATTCTTAGCATCCTCCAGTTTACGCGGTTTTTCGCGTGGAGCACCTACATCATAATCATAAGCATTGCTCCATGTATTAAGGTCAATTCCAAGAATTGTCTTAACCATTGACTCTCTATCAAGAGGCTGTCCTGTGCGCACTCCATATATCCGGCAAATGTACGGCAGCAATTCCACATCCTCCGCTTCAAGATCATGGCACCACATTTCATGTATTGACGCGCAGGTATCAAGATAAAGTTCTGTCGCAGCGGTTGCAAGCATTGTCAATGTATGGCCGACACGCAACGGCCTTCCGTTACGGTCTTTCATTCCGCGGCAACGAGCCTGTTCATCCTTAAACAGCGCTCTTTCACGATCCCGCAACATCTGAAGCGCTCCATCCACACCGTTGAGAGCCTCGCGTTTCTCAAGCGTACGCCACAGCCCATCAGGATTTGAGCCGAATCTGCCGATATCGCGATGCAACAACTGAAATTCAATATCCTTTACTCCACGATGTCTAAGCCCCCGCGGAAGCTGACGGAACTTGTCTTTTGAATCATTCAGGTTTAAATTAATATAGTCAAGAACCCTCCTAATCAAAAGGGCGTCGCTGATCTTGCCTGTCCGCGGCGGATATTTCAACTCGCCGATTTTGCAACGAGGCTGGCCGATACGTTTTTTCTCATCTTCATCAAGCTTCCGCCAATCTGTAAGACAATCTAAACGCGTAAGGAAATCAGATGCATGGTCTTCCATTGCGTGAAGTTTGGACGACAACGCATCTTGCATTGCCGATGTATCCATTGTGCCCTCTTCTCCGACAAAGTGACGAGTGATACTGGCAGGGAAAAATGGCTTCATCTCATCTACAAAGCGATCCTTCGTAAAAACATCCCCACCCTTACCGCTGACACGCTTGAAGTCATTGCGAAACTCCGAATCCTCCAATGTCAATTCATCCAGCGATTTCGCATTAAGCATGCGTTCTAGAATGCGGTGATAAGAGCGCAAGTAGCTATTCAACTCCTTGTTGACCGCATCATTTTTTGTCTTAAAATGCGCCAACAGCAAACGCATAATTTCACCCTCTCCGATTCGTCCGCGCAAACGGGCAATACGAATAGCGCCATAATGTTCTTTTTTACCCGGCACATACTCAAATTCCGCTGAACCATAACTTATCACATAGTGGCGATCCATACCGTTTGCATCAGAAATTTCCTCACCAAACTCATTCTGCACACCTTCAGGAATCCGACCAAACATATAGCGAGAACGTTCCTGCCGAGGAGTGACATCAAGCCGTTTGAATGCTATGCACTTAAGCACATCAAAATCCTCGATATATGCGAGCGCCAGCGACAGGAAGCGATCTTTCTGACGCGGATGAAGCAAATACTTAAAGCGTTTATTCTCTTCAGACTCATTTGACTGCGCGGCCGCAGCAGCAAGTTTCTGCGCCTCTTCCTTAAGAGCTAAATAATTATAAGAAGCCATCGGCACTTTATTGATATAGAGCAGAATATTCGCAAAATTGAGATAATCAATATTCTGAACGTCAATATCCTTACGGCTTGAACGCATACTGTAGTAGGTAAACGCATCAATTATCGCCTTAACCGAGCCGCCCTTACGACGCAAATCGTTCAATTCAGTTTCTGAGCAACGCTCAACAATCCCCTCTCGCATCTGCCACTCTTTGGGCGCAAGACGCATATCTGAGAACTGTTGAATAAATTCGGACGCATCATGGCGATAGAGCGCTATGCATACAAGAAATATTATTCCCTTGCGCGTAAACTCGTAACTGGAATTAAAATCATCATGAGGCGTAAATATTCTTTGCTTTAGCACCTTCTCGCTCTTACGTCCCTCCCCAAGCGCATGACACATCGCCTCGCCATAAAGTTCGCCTTCTATAAATTGATAAAAAGACTTGTTCACAACGAGAACTTTGGCCGCCCTATCCTGTTCGCTATGAACGAACATATTGCGCAATTCCCACAGTTTGACTACAATCGCCTTAGTGAATTTTACATAGTCAGCCTCTTCACCCATTTCTCTCGCTTCTTTAGACAGCTTGTCAAAATCTCGCTTCGGCTGGTCAACACGATGAAGCCACAGAAAACTTGCAACCTCCCACAATTTACCGCTTCTCACCAATGCCTTTTCAACGGCCGCAGGCTGCCTCATTCTGGATATATCTTCTCCTATGATATCGGAAATATTTTGTAGCGCAAGAGTAAGATATGTCGAGAACTGTGGAGTCTCATCTACATTCGTCTCCTTTCGCGTCTGAGGATTTCTTATAAGCCCTTTGATACGCAGGCTTTTCATGTCCCTCATGAAATCACCTGTAAGATACTGCCTTTTTTTCGAGAAAGCAGCAGGTGAATTACGAAATGTGGGACGACCAAAACTGATGCGGTTATTCATAATTGTTCTTTTTTGATTTTACGTTTTACATTCTTGATAAGTGCTGAACCTTAGAAATTTCCGCTGGAATTATCGGAAATTGAACGGAAGAATCTTTTTCGCCAGTTCGAGCACCGGAATCGGGGCGTTGACCTGTCCACGCAAAACGGCAAGACGATCTTCGCCCACCGATGGAAGTTTTGTCGCAACCGCTTCCACCTTGTCGAGATATTCATCAGCCGATATACCTCCACTTGCGAGAAGCGCCGCGCCTATGACAGATGCAATTACTTGGAGCGTTGGGCCCCCTTGAAGAGAAAGTTCATAGCCTTTCTTCAGCCATTCAACACGCTCTGGAGCGTCAACAGAAAGCAACATCGCCCGATTGAATGCGATAAGCTCCCACGGATGTCCATCCGTGCTCCACTTCCACTCTCCTGCCTTGGCGACATACGCTGAACGTATTGGATTATCATCCGGAAGCGTAACCAGATAGCGTAGTAATATGGCATGAGCGTATTTTGAATCTGGCTCATCTTCGCCGACAGATGCGAACTGCTGAGCCATATCAACCATCGTCGCTACACTCCATTCACCGCCATAAAGATACATCGACATCAACCGATCAAAATGCGGTGAAGTGCAATCCATAGCGGCAATGACCGCATAGGCGCACGTATGATCGAAGTCGCGCTGCCAATCAGAACTCAAACAGCTGAACTCACCCATTGCGCGATCAAAGTATTCAAGCGCCTTTTCGTTCTCGCCGAGAAACGCCGCGTGCTGACCCAAAGATGAAAGCACCTGCGCATGATATCTAAGCCCAGGTACTGAGACTGGCTCTTTCTCCCAACCTTGAAGGAGGCTACGGGCATCTTCAAAGCGATAGGCATCTGTCAACTCAACCGCGAGATGCAATGCAGCAAAGCACACGAGCGGAGCATCCTCATCCC
>JAHBAE010000039.1 GCA_018384485.1 Kiritimatiellia bacterium | reverse complement strand
GGACTGGACCGTCTATCGCATCACTGGCGAAACACTGAAGGAACATGCGAAATGATGAGGCAGATTATAAGAATAGGCGTTTTGGTCGTGCCGTGGCTGATGGCCGTGGCGCTGCCGATTTTTCTATTTCCAGGATTCGGGAGGGACTGACCCCAGTGAATATGTCGCGGTGAATATGTCGTTGTGCATGGCGGCATGATTCAATAGTGATAGAAGGCCCGGCGGGTCTCAATTCTCCGCGTTGGAGTTGTTCCTACGAAGACGCGCTCGGCCGCACGATCTGCGAGACCCGCTTCGGAGTATCTTCGCTGATTGATTCTTTGTGACATATTCGACTTCTTTCCATTTTAGGAAAGTGTCATCCTATCACAGGACGGGACTCTTAATTATGATATAATAAACCGCATATGAAAACAAAATTACTGACTCTTTCTTTATTCGTTTTTTCCATTGTGTTTTGCGTAAACGGTGTGGAGAGCGCCGCCAAGCGCGGCGAATGGTTTCGCGAGGCGCGCTTTGGAATGTTTATTCATTGGGGCATCTATTCCATTCCCGCTCAAGGCGAATGGGCGTATGCTCAGAAGCCTTGGAAGAAAGGCGAGTATGAGTCATTCGCCAAGATTTTCAATCCAACAAATTATAACCCGCGGCAATGGGCGCGCTTGGCGAAAGCCGCAGGCATGAAGTATGCTGTTCTTACATCTCGTCATCATGACGGCTTTGCGATGTTCGACAGCCATTTCATCGATTATAAAATTACAAATACACCATTCAAACGCGATGCAGTGCGCGAATTCGTCGAAGCATTTCGCGCAGAGGGGTTGAAAGTAGGTTTCTACCATTCTTTGCCAGATTGGACGCATCCCGGTTACGCCGACAAAGAGTCGCCCGAGTATATTCAGCGCGGCGAACTGCATGAGCCAACAAAGGAACAATATCTCAATTTCCGTGAGTTAGTTTACAATCACATCCATCAGTTGATGACTGAATACGGGAAAATCGATCTTCTCTTCCTTGATTATACATCCATCCATAAGGCTGATGAAGATTATTTCGACCGTGAGCGCATCCTCTCCATGGTTTACAGGCATCAGCCTCATATAATTGTCAATGACCGCCTCTCTTATTGGAAAGATAATTGCCGCGATTTCGATTATTATACGCCTGAAATATGTGTTCCAAATCAGCCGCAACGTGTGAAGGGGCGCGAGGTTATGTGGGAAACTTGCGCGACGATGAATAATAATTGGGGGTATGCGAGGGAGGATAAGAATTTCAAATCCGTCGAGGCGCTTGTAGCTGGTCTTGTAGGGTGTGTTTCGCGGAATGGGAATCTCCTTCTTAATGTAGGTCCTACTGAATTAGGTGAAATTCAGGATGAGGCGGTTGAGCGGCTTAAAGGGCTTGCTCAATGGTATTCGGTAAATGGTGAGTCTGTTTTAGGGTGCGGTAAGTGTGATTATCCGCCTCCGTATGGATGCGCGTATACGGCAAAGCGCGTTAATGGGGTGGAAGTTATCTATTGCCATTTCCTCCAGATTCCGCTTGGTGATGTGATTTTGCCGAAGCTCAAAGGCCGCATTCGCAAGGCGACGTTGCTTAGAACTGGTAAAGAGCTTACTCAAGTGAACAATTGGGGTTTTGAACTGCTTTTACCTGATGAACAACGTTTGCGCGTGCGCAATGTGCGCGTTGGCGATGTTGTGAAACTTGAGCTGGTAAAATAAGTGTTTATGTAATTTTCAAATTGTGTGCATCTGGCTATTGACACTTCGCGGCTCTTTTTGATATACTACGCTCCATGAAGCACCCGTGGTGAAATTGGCATACACGCCAGATTCAGGTTCTGGTGCCGCAAGGTGTGTGGGTTCAAATCCCACCGGGTGCACCAAAAAAATAAGCTGGCCCCTTCGTCTATCGGCTAGGACATCTGGTTCTCATCCAGGAAAGAGGAGTTCGACTCTCCTAGGGGCTGCCAACCCGGCAAGTTAGGAAAGGTTATTAGGGTAGTGGGTAAAATAAAGCGGTTGCTCGCAATCCTATGGGCAGCGACGAAGATTATGTTCGTCGCGTTTGTTTTTTTCTTATCCTATCTTTTTTGGCGTCCTGTTTCAGTGCCTCAAATCTTGACTGAGGCGATTATCGATAAAATCGTTCCTGAGAATATCGTTGTCCGCCTCAAGTCTATGTCGTTTGGTTTTATCGACGGGCTCAAAATTTCATCCCTTACAGTTTTCCATAAAAGCCGCTTGAAAAGCGATGTGCCGGTGCTTTCTGCGGATGAAGTCGTTTTTCAGCCTTTTCAGCGCGTCATTTACTTTCGCAACCTTATTGCCAGCCGCCTTCATGATGGTTATTATGAAGAAGGAAACAAAGAGAAAAACGAGGCGGTTGATTTTAATCTGCCTCAGTTTTCTCGCCACTTGCTCATCTTGGATAATCCCAACATTCTTTCTGTAAATCCGAGCAATGTAGTTGCCGATGTTTATTCTAAGGATAATAGGCTTACTGTTGACCGTGCGCGCATCGTATGGGCTGACAGCGATGTGAAATCGTCTCTTGACGCTTCTTGCTATCTTGATTTCAATATGCAGGAGATTTACGGCGAGGTGAGCGGCGAGGTGAAACAGCACCATATTCGTCCGCTTATTGAGACGATTGAGATAAATTCCGCGCTTCCTTATATCGATGCTTTCACTGAGGGGAAGGGGAATATTCCATCTTTCTGTTCATGGAAGGTGAATCTTATAAACAATGATTTTGACATGCAACTTGAACATCATCCTGTGCTGGGCAAGTATAATAATGTTGAGATGGCGCGTGCCGATGGAAAGATTAATCTTCACGTTTATACGAGAGGGGATTATCTCAATTATTCGCACGTCTTTGGGCCCATTATAGCTGTCGGGCCAAAAGGGGAGAATCTTTCAGGTACGGTGTTCGTCGAGGGTTCCAACGGTGTTAATACGGTTAGTATTGAAGCTGAGAGCCTTCTCCCTCTCGTAGATCTTTTGAAAATCGGCGGTTGTGCCGGCGACGTCGTCAGCAGGGAAATAGTTGGCGAAACAAAGTGCAATATGACTTTCACGTTCCCGCGTGCGGAGTCGGGCAATCTCGCTCATCTTGACGGTAAAGGTTCTGTGTCGATAAGCAACGGTCAAATTATGAGGATGAAAGGTTTTACGGGGCTTGTTGAAATGCTCGCAGATAAGCTGCCTGGCTTTTCCGTTCTTACCGATTCCACCGCTGCCTCCTGCACTTACACGATTGAAAAAGGCGTAGTCAAGACAGATGACTTTTTTATCGAAGGGTCTGTTTTCTCGGTAAAAATGACAGGCTCTTTCGATTCTGTCTCTGACAAGCTTGATTTTGTGGTGCGCGTCCAGTTTATGAAGAAAGATTCACTTGCCGGCAAGATTCTCAATTCTATTGCATGGCCTTTTGCAAAATTGCTTTTAGAATATCGTCTAACAGGCTCAATAGATAAACCGGAGTGGCATTATATTAGCGTTATAGACCGCATTGCAGTGGGGGGAGAGAAATGAATCTTACAAGTCCGAGCCAGGTGAAGGATTGGTGCATAAAAAACGGTTTCCATCCAAATCGCGTGATGGGGCAGAATTTTCTCGTCGACAAAAATGTTCTTTGCGCAATTGTCGACGCGGGGCTTGGTGAAAGAGAATCTTACGATGGCGTCAAGGCGCTTGAAATTGGCCCTGGCCTCGGTGTGATGACGGAAGAGATGCTCTCTCGCGGCTGCTCGGTGACTGCGATTGAAAAAGATCCCGTTCTTGCAGAGCGTTTGCCCGCCGCCCTTGGAAATTCCCCGTCTCTTAATGTTATCGCGGCCGATGCGCTTGATGTTGTTGCTAAAAAGTCGCTTGATTTTTCGGCGTATGACTGCATGATTTCAAATCTGCCGTACCAGGCGGGCACACGTATTCTTCTTGATATCGCATCAACGCGCGCGCTTGAAACGATTGTTGTTATGGTGCAGTCAGAAGTGGCAGATCGCCTTGCAGCCTCCGAAGGGTCGAAGACGCGTTCTCTTGCAGGCGTGTGGGTGCAGCTTGATTACGATGTAAAAGTTATAAGAAAAGTCTCCGCATCGTGTTTCTGGCCTCGCCCTGAAGTTGGTTCTGCTGTAGTAAGGCTCATTCGTCATGACAGAAACGCTGATCTTCCCGAACAGACGCGTGTAATGTATCGTCGCCTCGTTAAAAAAGCCTTTGAGCATAGGCGTAAACAGCTTGGGAGCATTTTCAAAGGTGTTTTAGATTCTACGGAAAGGGCTGAGGAGCTTTCTTGCGAGGAGTGGATTTCAATCGCTTCGGCTCTCTGCGCCGAAGGAATTTCAATTTAAACAAAGCCCGCTTTCGAATAGCGGTGAAAATAAGGAGAGCAAATGGCAGGAGAGTATCAGTTCAGTCTTGTTGATGTAACTAAGCAGCAGGGCACGAAAACCATCTTAAAAGATGTCAATCTTTCATTTTTCTATGGCGCGCACATTGGTGTTATCGGCGGCAACGGTGCGGGAAAATCGTCGCTTCTTAAAATTCTCGCAGGGCTTGATACTGATTTAATGGGAACGGTGCAAGTTGCGAAGGGGACGAAGGTGGGGTATCTGCCTCAGGAACCGGAGCTTGACGACTCAAAAACCGTTCTTGAAACAGTGATGGAAGGCGTCGCCGATGCGCAGGCGATGGTAACGCGGTATGAGGATCTTTGCTGCGAGCTTGATGATCCCAAGGCGGCGGCAGAAATGGAAAAACTGCAGGAAATCATCGATCGCAACGACTACTGGAATCTTGAGAATCTCGTTGAGAGGCGCATGGCGGATCTGTGCTGTCCGCCTGGAGACAGGAAGGTTGCAGTCCTTTCGGGCGGTGAGCGTCGCCGTGTGGCGATTGCAAGGCTTTTGCTATCAAACCCCGATGTCCTTCTTCTCGACGAGCCTACAAACCATCTCGATGCGGAGACAACATTCCGCCTTGAAGCGTATTTGAAGGAGTTTACCGGCACGCTTATCGTCGTAACGCACGATCGCTATTTTCTTTCCGATGTCACCGATTGGATTCTTGAAATCGATCGCGGCATATGCTATCCGTATAAGGGCAATTACGAGGAATGGCTCAAGCAGAAAGAGGCGATGCTCGCGAGGGAGGCGAAAGTCGAGAAGTCGCGTCAGAAACTTCTTGAGAACGAGCTTAAGTGGATTCAGACCAACCCCTCTGGCCGTCATGCGAAGGCGAAAGCGCGTGTCGAGCGTTACGAAGAGCTGCAGAAGCGTGAGGTGTCGACACGTGAGGATGATCTCGTCATCAGCATCCCGCCAGGGCCGAGGCTTGGAAATCTCGTTGTCAAGGCAGAGCATGTCAAGATGGGTTTTGACGGGCACATCCTTTACGAAGACTTAAACTTCGATCTTCCTCGCGGCGGAATAGTCGGTGTGATTGGCGCAAACGGCGCTGGCAAGACTACGCTCTTTAAGCTTATTACAGGGCAGCTAAAACCCCTTGAGGGCGAGTTTAGAGTCGGCGAGACGGTGAAGCTCAGTTACGTCGACCAGACTCGCAGTGAACTCAAGGCCGAAGAGACTGTATACGAGGCGATTACTGGCGGCGGGGAATTCGTGAAGCTCGCCGGCACTACGATGATGAACGGCCGCGCCTATTGCAGCCGCTTTAATTTCCGCGGTGCCGAACAGCAGAAGAAAGTAGGTGTGCTTTCCGGCGGTGAGCGCAACCGCGTTCATTTGGCGAAGCTTCTCGCTTCGGGCGGCAATTTTCTTCTTCTTGACGAACCTACAAACGATCTTGATGTCGCCACTCTTCGTTCGCTTGAGGAGGGCTTACAGGAGTTTGGCGGCTGCGTGATGGTGGTAAGCCATGACCGCTGGTTCCTCGATAGGATCGCAACGCACATTCTGGCCTTTGAGGGTAACGGGCGCACGACCTGGTTCGAAGGTTCGTTCTCTGAGTATCATGAGGCTTTGCAGCGTCGCAAAGGCTGATGGGCGAGCAGAATAAAACGGCAAAAAGCGCGTTGCGTAGTGAAATGCGCATTCGCCGCGCCTCCATTGAGGAAGGTGAGCGCGCTTTTTATTCCGAGAAAATTTGCGCGGAGTTAATAAGCTTCCTTTCGTCGCGCGCTCCCGCCGCGTCTCACATCGCCGTATATTTCGCTTCTCCCCAGGAGATTGATCTTACGGACTTTATTCGTAAGATGCTAAAAACCGGCAAGTCTATCTTTTCTCCGCGCTGGAACGGTGAAACGTATCTACTTTCTCAGGTGGTAAGCCTCGATGAACGTGATTTGCGCTGCGGTCCAATGGGGATTAAGGAGCCTCGCGAGGGAAATATACTTGATCCGTCTTTAATTGATGTGTGGGTTGTTCCTGGTCTTGCTTTTACGGCGAAAGGGATGCGCCTTGGTTATGGAGGAGGGTGGTATGACAGGCTTCTTTCAAAGGCGTCGAGCGAGAGCTTGAAAGTCGGGGTGGCCCATCCGTTCCAAATTGTGGAATTTCTCCCGTTTGAGGAGCATGACGTTCTTCTCGATGCTGTGCTTTCTGTCTGATTTCTATCGCAACTTCTGCTGGGGTTGATAGTTTTAATATGGTGTGGTAATATACGCCAAAAAGAAAAGGGAATGAAACGAAAGGGTTTAGAAAAATGAGAAGAATAGTTTTAGGTGTTACAGGTTCAATTGCGGCTTATAAAGCGGCTGAGCTTGTTAGGCTTTTTATTAAAAACGGTGACGATGTTCACGTTGTTATGACAGCGGCCGCTTGTGAATTTGTAAAGCCTCTCACATTTCAGACGTTGAGTCGCAATCCCGTTCTTGTTGACCAGTTTGCGCCCCCGGTTTCGTGGAAGCCCGAGCACATATCCTTGGCTGAATGCGCAGATCTCGTTGTCGTTGCTCCCGCTACGGCAAATACCATAGCCAAGATGCGTTATGGTTTGGCAGATAATCTTCTTAGTGCGACGCTACTTGCAACGCGCGCGCCTATTGTTGTTGCGCCGGCTATGAATGACGGTATGTGGGAAAGTGCGGTAACGCAGGAGAATATTGAAGCGTTGCGTTCACGCGGAATTAAAATTATCGAGCCTGAAACCGGGGAGCTTGCCTGCGGCACTACAGGAAAAGGACGTATGATGGATAGCGATATGATTTTTGAGCTTCTCAAAACGTCGGATTCTCCCTCTTGATTTTAACTGCGAATAAGTGGTATAATTAAAAGCATGACAATTAAAAAACCAGTTAAAGCGGCCTCTCCAGTTCAATCTCCTGATGTGTCTGGGGGCGTAACAATTGCTGATCGCTTCAAGTTGGACGCACCTGTGGAGGCGCCTCCTTCGAAAGGGCTTCTTCCCGCTTTTATAGTATCATTAACAGGCCTTTTTGTTTCCGGACTTCTCGTTTATATGCTTTGGAAACATTGGGAATTTCTAATGCCCGCCTAATGAAAGCGCGAACTTTGAAAGATGTAATGCTTTCGCCGCGGGCGAAGGCTGCCGTTTTATTTGCGCTTGATGAAGATCTTGGCAATGTTAGCCGCGCCGCGGCGTCACCATGGCTTGATTCCACGAGTGAAGCACTTGTTGATCCAAAGGCCGTTGCCACTGGCGAGATATATGCAAAAGGGGAAGGATGCGTAGTCGCCGGAGCTACCGTTGCAAAGGCGGTAATGAAGGCGGTAGATCCTAAAATCAGCGTGCGCATCTGCAAGCCTGACGGGTCTTCAGTAAAGCCTGGCGAGCCGATCTTAGTTTTCCGCGGCAAAGCTCGCAGCATTCTTGCGGCTGAGAGGACGGCTCTTAATTTCATGCAGCGCATGTGCGCCACCGCTACGCTGACGAAAAAATTTGTAGACGCTACGAAACGCTATGGCACGATGATTCTCGATACGCGTAAGACAACGCCAACGTTGCGCGTGTTTGAAAAGTACGCAGTTCTTTGCGGCGGCGGCTCAAATCATCGCATGGGGCTTTACGATCGTGTCCTTATGAAGGATAATCACAGAAGGCTTTGGCGCGGCGGCAATCCCGACGAGCTTGACAAGGCGGTCGAGGAGGCGCGCAAGCATTTCCCGAAGCTTGATGTCGAAGTTGAGGTTGAGACGCTGCGCGAGTGTGCGTCGGCGCTGAAGGCAAAGCCTGAGTGGATTATGCTTGATAACATGTCCACGGCGGATATGAAAAAATGCGTTAAGATGTGTCGCGGCAAAGTGAAGACCGAAGCTTCAGGCGGCGTCACTCTTGATCGCGCAAAGGAAGTTGCGGCGACGGGTGTTACCGCAATCTCGCTCGGTTGCCTTACTCATTCGGCAGGCTCTGTAGATCTTAGTCTGGAATGGAAGGCTGTGTAAAAATTTCAAATACAAAACTAATGGAGAACAATATGAAAAAGTTGATGATCATAGCATCTGCCGTCGCCATAGTTTCAGGCTGCTGCCTTATTGGCGGAAAGTGCAAAGCTTATTCGCCTGTTATTGACGAGGGCTTTACTTCTCTTTTCAACGGGAAGGACCTTACAGGTTGGTTCGGCTCCAAGAATTACGTCGTTGAGACGATAGATGTTAAGCTTAACAACGGAACGGTTTCCAAGGTGCCTGTCATCGTCTGCAGGCCAGTCGATAATTTAGGCGGCAACCTTCTTACAGAGAAGCAGTATCGCAACTTCGTTCTCAGGTTTGATTTCCTTATGCCTGAAAACGGAAATAACGGCCTCGGCATTCGCGTGCCGAACGAGAAGGTCAACGCGGCGTACGATGGTATGTGCGAACTGCAGCTTCTCGACGACGGCGGCAGCAGCTTTTACGACGCCAAGGCAGGCAAGGATAAACTCAAACCTTATCAGTATACTGGCTCCGTATATGGCATAGTTCCTTCCCGCCGCGATAATTTCAACTGCCAGATTTGGGGCAAGGATAAGAATTTCGCAGGCGGCGGCAGCTACCTTCGCAAGGTCGGAATGTGGAACTTCCAGGAAGTGCGCGTTATCGGCAGCGAGATTGAAGTGTATCTCAACGGCTATCTCATAACCAAGGCGGATGTTTCAAAATTCAAGGGCGATGGTTCCGATACGCCTGATGGCAAAAAGCATCCCGGCCTCCATCGCGAGAAGGGCCACATCAGCTGGTGCGGCCACGGCTCTCCCGTTATGTGGAAGAACATCCGCATCAAGGAGCTTCCTGACAATGCGAAAATGAGTGATGTCTGCCCGCTGGCGAAGGAAGAGTGCCCTGAAGGATTCGTCGCCTATTTCAATGGCGAGAAGGAGCAGCTCACCACGATGTGGAAGGGCGTTACGACAGAGGAGGGTTTTGATAATCCCGCAGTCCGCGCTAAGGCGACGCCTGAGAAGAATGCCGCGATGCAGAAGATTGCTGATAAAGGGCGCGATAAACACTGGCATGTCCGCAACGGCAGCCTTTATTTCGACGGTTACAAGGGCGGCTATTCGCTCGCGACAAACCGCGACTGGAAAGATTTTGAACTTTGGGCCGACTGGCGCACTCTTTCCATCACGGGCGACAGCGGGCTTTATCTCCGCGGCGCTCCGCAGGTGCAGATTTGGGACGCCTACAATCAGTGGGGCATCGGTTCGGGTGGTCTCTACAACAACCAGAAGAATCCCAGCCAGCCTCTCGTGATTGCCGATAATATCGTCGGTGATTGGAACCGCTTCCATGTTATTATGCGTGGTGAAAAGGTCACGGTTTGGCTCAACGGCAAGCTTGTCGTCGACAATGTGACGCTTGAGAATTATTGGAACCGTAAGGAGCCGATTTATCCGACAGGTCAGATCGAGCTTCAGTGCCACGGCGATCCTATCGAGTGGCGTAACGTGTTCATCAAAGAACTGTGAAGATACTTGTAGTAGACGCAGGTAACACATCAACGGCCGTTGGACTTTGGTCCGACGGCCGTGTGAAGTGTGTCGCGCATTGTGATGGTGGGTTTCCTGAGGCTTCTTCCGCCGCAGCGAGCATAGTTGAAAAGCACTCTCCCTCCGCTGTTGCGTACGTTTCCGTAGTTCCACGCGAAGATAAGAAGTGGTGTCTTTTTGCAAAGAGAAATGCTCTTAAGTTTCATAGCGTCTCACACAAAGATTTTCCGCTTGAAACTGAAAGAGGGGCGCTTAAGCTTTCTTACCCAAAGCCCGAGACGATCGGCGCCGATAGGCTCGCTGACGCGGCAGGGGCTGTTTTCCGCTACGGAGCGCCTGTAATAGTGATGGATTTCGGCACAGCTCTCACAGCGGCTGTTATCACGCCTGATTTGCGCTGGCGCGGCGGTGTTATTGCGCCAGGCTTTCCATTGATGCGCGATTATCTTTTTGAGCGCACGGCAAAATTGCCGCGCATGGAAATAGGCAAAGGCAAAGCTCCCAAGATAGGCCGTTCTACAGAAGAGGCGATGCGTTTTGGCGCGATTGTCGGCTATCGCGGCATGGTTAAGGAGATTGTCTCCACGCTCGAGAATAATTTCAAATGTTCTTTCTGTCGAGTTGCCACGGGTGGGTTTGCCAAGTGGGCTCTTGGCGGAATGGAGGGGCTTTTTGAAATAGATCCAACGCTGACACTTTACGGAACGGGGGTAGTATGCGCAAAATACTTTTAACGGCATCTTTTCTTTCTTTTGCGTTTGCAGGGGTGTTCATTGCAGGGTGCGGTCCGTTCTGGGTTGATCCATATATTGTCGTAAAGGAAAGTTCTCTCAATTGGGTGTCGATTAGATATTACAATATGAATAAGCTTCCGGCGCGGCGCATAGGTGTTGATATTTACGGCAATGGGCTTGTTGAAGTAAAAAGCGGCACAAGTCAGCTCGTATCAAACGATTTTGCGAGCAATCATAAAAGTTCCGACTGGGATGACATTAAGACACATCGCATTCAGATAAAGCCTGAGGAGGCAAACGATATTTTTCAGCATCTTGTAAATTGCGGCGTTCTTGATCGTGAAAAATACGGTAAGAAATCTAAAGCGAAGGCATTCCAGCGTTTTATAGCCGTTAAGGCGAATATTTGTACGCATACATATTCCGAGAATGTGAATATATTTGAAGTCGACCCTGATTTAGCTGAGAATCTCCTTGATGTCGTGCGTGAGTTTGAAGGCACGGCATTAAAAGGCGATTTAAATTAATGCAACTTGGCGTGCTGCGTCTTGGCGTAGCCGTATGAGGTCGCCGCCGATGCCCAGCGTCCGGCCATCCTCGCCACGCCTATGAAGTTGGCAGTGGCTTCGGTTCGTTTTTTGTCTAGCATCTGTTCATGCGGATGTTTATTACCGCGACATCCGAAAGTTCCGTGAAGCAATCTGCGAACCTACGGCCAACGCATCAAAAATTCCTTCTCCCCGCTGACGCGAGGTAGAACGAATTTTTGATGCGTTGGAAGTGTTCCAGCAGCCAGCAGCCAGCGTTCAGCGCCCAGTACGAGCGGTCGTGGCGCGTCCTTCCG
>JAHBAE010000033.1 GCA_018384485.1 Kiritimatiellia bacterium | reverse complement strand
TACGCTTACGCACGCCACCGCGATTCGTATCTCTGGTTTCATATATTACCTCTCTTACGGCGACTCCTGCCCTCGCTCCTCACTCACATAACTCCTCCGCTCGCCGCTAACCACTATGCACTAACCACTATCGACTAACTACTAGCCACTAATTTTGATTGGCGCGTAAAAATGAGAATATTGTGCGGAAGATTCTTTGTCACAAAATGGTCAGCATCCGAAGTTGGAGAAAATATAGATATTATTCAGAGCAATTAGTTCTCCGAACATATCGCATAAAGTCGTATGTGCGGCTTTTGACATTTGACGCGAAGGCGGTTCAAATGATATGATACACAAAATAATTTTATCTAAGGCAAATTCCAAAGGAGAAATGAAAATGACAGATAAATGGGAACATCTTGACGCGGCAATGACGGTCAGCTCAAAGAAGACGATTCAGGAACTCTTCAAAGAAGATCCTGCGCGTGCAGAGAAGTTTTCCTTGGAGGCGGCAGGTTGGTATCTTGACTATTCTAAAAACCGCATCGACGAGAAGGTGATGAAATCTCTCATGAAGCTCGCTCGCGAGTCAGGCCTCAAGGAAGAGATTGAGCGGATGTTCACAGGCAAGAAGATCAATGCAACGGAAGGCCGCGCTGTTTTGCATACTGCTCTTCGCAATCTCGACCCTAAGGCTAAAATCAAAGTTGATGGCAAGGATGTTCTGCCCGGGGTTAGGCGTGTTCTCGCCCAAATGGGAGATTTTTCCGATTCAGTTCGCCGCGGTCAGTGGAAGGGCTTTTCAGGCAGAAAAATCAAGAATATCGTCAATATCGGCATCGGCGGTTCTGACCTCGGTCCCGTCATGGCGAATCTTGCTCTTACGCCTTATACAAAGCGTAATCTGAAATTCTATTTCGTCTCGAATGTCGATTCGACTCATCTTGCGGAAACTCTCCGTTCTGTGAAGGCGGCGGAAACACTCTTTATTGTCGCTTCCAAGACCTTCACCACGCAGGAGACGATGTCCAATGCTCTCGCAGCCAAGGAGTGGCTTATTTCCGAGGCGCGCAAGGCGGGGCTTTCTCTCAAGGATGCAAAGGGTGCCGTTGCAAAGCATTTCGTCGCGCTTTCCACTGCTGCGAAGGAAGTTGCCGAGTTCGGTATCGATGTGAAGAATATGTTCGGCTTCTGGGATTGGGTTGGCGGCCGCTATTCCCTTCCCGGCGCAATCGGGCTTTCGCTTATGATTGCAATCGGGCGTGTCAATTACAAGAAGCTCCTCAAGGGCTATTACAAGATGGACCGACACTTCCGCACGGCTCGTTTCGAGAGGAATATGCCGGTCATTCTCGCGCTTCTCGGCATTCTTTATTCGAACGGCTACGGCGCGGAATCTTACTGCTGCCTGCCGTATGATCAATATCTTGCGCGCTTCCCGGCGTATCTCCAGCAGATGGATATGGAATCGAACGGCAAGTGTGTTGATAGGGACGGCAATCAGTCTTACCGTGAAACGGGTCCGATTGTATGGGGCGAGCCCGGAACGAACGGCCAGCATTCGTTCTATCAGCTTATTCACCAGGGAACGCATCTCATCCCTTGCGATTTTATCGGATGCTGCCGCACGCATAATCCGATAGGCGACCTTCACGACAAGCTTATGGCGAACTTCTTCGCCCAGACCGAAGCCCTTGCTTTCGGCAAATCAGCTGATGAATGCCGCAAGGAGGGAGTGCCAGAGAATCTTGTGCCGTTCAAGACATTTGAGGGCAACAAGCCTACGAACACGCTTCTTTGCGAGAAGTTGACGCCCGAGACGCTCGGTGCTCTCGTCGCGCTTTACGAGCACAAGGTTTTTGTGCAGGGCGTCATTTGGAATATCTACAGCTTCGACCAGTGGGGCGTTCAGCTTGGTAAGGTGCTTGCAAAGGGAGTTCTTGCCGACTTGACGGCGAAAAAGCCTTCTGGCAAGCATGATGCTTCCACTAACGCTCTCGTGGCAAAATATCGCAAGGCGCTCGGACGGTGAAAGAGGGAGTGGGTATGAAGAAAGCTAAAAATGTCGTTATCGCCCAGTCGGGCGGGCCTTCAATGGTAATCAATGCTTCGCTCGTCGGGGCTGTTATTGCGCTTCGTTCAAAAGCGACTGGAAGCAGAGTCGGCCGCATATTCGGCGCGGTGCACGGAATAGAAGGGATACTCAAGGGCGAGTATCTTGATATGCGCAAGATTTCCGAAAAGAAGCTTCAGGCGATTGCGAAAACGCCGTCTTCCGCTCTTGGCAGCTGCAGGCATAAGCCTACGGCGGAGGATTGCAAACGCATCTTCGAGGAATTTCGCAGCCGTGATGTCGGTTATTTCTTCTATATCGGCGGAAACGATTCGGCCGATGCGGCGAGGATTGTGGCGGATGAGGCCGAGAAGGCCGGCTATCCGCTCGTATGCTTCCATATTCCAAAGACGATCGACAACGACCTTCGCAGCTGCGATCATACTCCTGGCTATGGAAGCGCGGCCCGCTTCGTCGCTTGCGCCGTCAAAGGCGATGATCTCGACAACCGCGCTCTTGGCGGCGTGAAAATCGATGTCATCATGGGGCGCGATGCGGGCTTTCTTGCCGCCGCGTCATCTCTTGCAAGGCAGCGTCCCGACGATGGTCCGCACCTTATTTATTTGCCAGAAACGCCTTTCTCCGAAACGCGCTTTGTGCGCGATGTAAAATCGGCGATGAAGAAATTCGGTCGTTGCGTGATTGCCGTTTCCGAAGGAATCCGCGGAAAGGACGGCATTCCGATTGGAGCGAAGCTGGCGGACGGCGAGCGTGATTCCCACGGAAATGTCCAGATGTCTGGTACTGGTGCGCTTGGCGATGCTCTCGCTCGCATTGTAAAGGCGAAATGCGGCATCAAGCGCGTTCGCGCCGATACGTTCGGGTATCTGCAGCGTTCGTTCCCGGGTGTGGTTTCCGAGACTGACCGCGAGGAGGCGTTTCTCGCAGGAGCTGCGGCTGTTCGCGCCGCTCTTGAATCGGGCGTGAACAAAGGGACTATCGGTATCGTGCGCGAGGAGGCGAAGTCTTATAAAGTCGCTTATGCTGTAAGACCTATTTCCGATGCTGCGAAAGATACGCGTTCAATGCCGCGTGAATTTATTTCGCCGAGCGGCAATGACGTGACGAGTGCGTTTGTAGAATACGCTCGTCCTCTCGTAGGAGAACTTCCCGACTGCGCCGTCTTTTAAGGACACCTATTGAATTAACGAAAGGACTTGATATGTTTTACTCTCTTCTTTTAGCAGCTTCAGTTTCTTTGAACGGCACTTGGGAATTTGCCCGTCATGATGTTGGCAGGGCGCCTTCAAGTGTTGATGATGTTCTGCCTGAGCGCTGGGCATCAGTGACGGTTCCGCATGATTGGGCGATTTCAGGCCCTTTCGACCTGAAGAACAACACATCGTGCGGGGGCCTTCCTTTCAAGGCGGACGGTTGGTATCGCCGCTCGTTTGAAGTTACGGAGAATGAGAGTAAAATAATCTCTTCAGGCGGAAAGGCCTATCTTACGTTTGATGGCGTAATGGCGCGCCCCAAGGTCTTCGTAAATGGGAAAGAGGCCGGCGGATGGGATTACGGCTATATGGGCTTTACGCTTGATGTAACGCCGTTTGTGAAGAAAGGGGTGAATAAACTTGCCGTTTTCGTCACGACGCGCACACACTACTCGAGGTGGTATCCAGGCGGCGGCATTTATCGCGATGTTTCATTTGAAGTGAAAAAGCGCGATGGGATTGTGCCGGGCTCTGTTTCGATTGTAACGGAAGATGTTTCAGCCTCTTCAGCGCGTGTAGTAGTTTCGTACGAGCTTGATTTGAGCGGCCAGAGAAAAAAAGAGTTTATCGTCAAAAATCCGCGCTTGTGGAGCCCTGAGTCTCCTTTCCTTTATACGGTTGAAATAGAAGGCGAAAAATTCCGTTATGGCATAAGGACATTTAAGTTTACGGCCGATGACGGGCTTCATCTCAACGGAAAGCGTTGTCAGATAAAAGGTGTCAACCTCCATTCGGATCTCGGGCTTCTCGGTATGGCATTCGATAAGGATGCCGCGAAGAGACAGCTTAACATTATGAAGAGCATGGGAGTTAATTCAATTAGAACAAGTCACAATGCTCCCGCTTCGGCATTGCTTGATCTGTGCGACGAAATGGGTTTTATAGTCTGGAACGAATGTTTCGACAGGTGGGACGCTTTTTCCGGAAGAAAGGGTGAAGAGAAACTTGAAGATTATTGCATCCGCAATCTCCATCAGTTTGTTCGCCGCGACAGAAATCATCCATGCGTTTTCGTGTGGTCGATCGGAAATGAAATTCCGCTTGCCAACAAGTCCTACCCTGATGGCGTAACGCGCGAGCGCTGCCGCCTTTTCCGCGAGGCTATCAGGTCCCTTGATGTGACAAGGCCGGTGGGCATAGGCTCTTGCTTCCCCGAGTCTGTAACAAACACGGCATTTGCCGATTTGGATATAACGGGTTGGAATTATCAGGGTAAGTACGTTACTATGAAAAAGTTTTATCCAGATAAGCCCGTTGTTTATTCAGAGAGCGCCTCTGCACTTTCGACGAGCGGCTTTTATTCTAACCCTCCGTCTGGTCAGCGTACCGGGTGGAATGTAGCAATGCGCGCAGTGGATTCATACGACCATAACGCAGCGCCTTGGAGCGATATTGCCGATGTTGAGTTCGCTCGCATGGAGGCAGATTCCTACTGCGCAGGCGAATATGTGTGGACGGGAATTGACTATCTCGGTGAGCCGACGCCTTTTATATCATGGTTCACAGCGATGAAGGAAGTGCCTTTTGAGGAGCTTGCGCGTTCAAGCTATTTCGGCATAGTCGATCTTACCGGGCGGCCTAAGGACAGGTTTTATCTTTATCAGTCGTATTGGAATCCCTCCAAAGCGTCTGCGCATATTCTGCCGCATTGGAATTGGCGCGAGGGCGACAATGTCCCTGTTTTCGTTTACGGCTCCGGTGATGAGGCTGAGCTCTATTTAAACGGCCGTTCGCTCGGTGTGCGTCGGAAAAAGCCAGTCAAAAATTACTCGTTGGATTTAAAATATCCTAAGGATGCGGAAACGCAACATCCCTCTGTGGAGCAGGGGAATTGGCAGACGAACAGCTATTACGACGTGTGTGAGCGGTATCGTTTTCGTTGGGCTGATGTGCCTTACGAGAGAGGCGAAATTAAGGCTGTGGTGCGCCGCGGAGGAAAAGATATCGCCACTGCGACAATGCGCACGTCTGGGAAGGGGGCGGCGCTCAAGCTTACTGAAGATCCGTACAATCCTGTCGGCGCAAAGACGGTTTTCGTTCAGGTCGATCTTGTGGATGAAAATGGAGTTCCAGATCTTCTTTCAAACGACCGCGTGTATTTCTCCTGCACCGGTGGAGAGATCGTCGCAGTTGGCAACGCCGACCCTCGCGGCAGGGAAAGTTTTAGCTATGTAAAGAGCCATAAACTTTTCTTTGGCAAGGCTATGGTTGTTGTGCGTCTGAATTCAAGCGGCGCGGCTGTGCTTGAAGCTTCCTCTCCTGCCTTTAAGAGCGCTTCCATACGCCTTGGCAAGTAGGGTATAAGAGGAGTTTGCGATAAATAAACAAGGAGGCAAAGATGTACCATTATTTCGGTTCCATTACCGATACGAAAGAGATTGAAAAGGTTCATCCGCGGTTAAAAAAGGCTTTTGAGTTCTTAAAGCGTGATGACCTTGATAAAATCGCCTTGGGGACTTATCAGCTTGAGCCTCCTGGTGCCGATGGCAAATCCCCCGTCTTTGCAATTGTTCAGGAGCAGGAGCTTACTCCCTTTGAGGGCGAAAAGCAAAAAGCCGAAGTTCATAAAAAGTATATCGATGTGCAATCGCCAGTTTCCGGTGAAGAGACTTTTGGTGTCGCCGTGCTCGGGCCTGAGACTCCCGCCTACGATTTTTCGGTTGAAAACGATGTAGGCTTTATGATGATTCCCACCGAGCCTAAAACGCTGAAGCCCGGCGAATTTGCCGTCTTTATGCCTTTGGCGGGTGCACACGTCCCGTGCAGGTCGCTTTCTGGCAATCGAAAGATACGCAAGGTTGTTGTAAAGGTTCTGGCTGACTGATTCTATGCGGGTTAACTTTTACGCCAATTCTTCAAAACAGGGAGCGCAGGAATGTGCTTGCGAGCTTTCGCTTAAAGCGAAGGATCTTGGCCTTGAAGTTACTCAAAACGCGGAGGATGCAGATGTTGTCATCGTCCTTGGCGGCGATGGCACAATCCTTCGCGCGGTCCATTCTTTTATAGGCGTCCCCGTATTGGGCTTTAATCTCGGCGGGCTCGGTTATCTTGCGGCCGTAGGGCGTGAGGATTTCGTTTTCGCCCTTGAATGTCTTTCAAAAGGAAAGTACAGCGTTTCTTCAAGGCGCATGCTCTCTGTTTCTAAAGACGGCGTTGAAAGTGTTCTCGCCCTTAACGATGTGGTTCTTTCCCGCGAAATGAGCGGAAGGTCCGTTTCGATTGATCTTTCAATCGATGGGCGTTTTGTTTCAAATTATCTCGCCGACGGCCTTGTCTTTGCAACTCCCACAGGCTCTACGGCATATTCGCTTTCGGCGGGCGGGCCGATCCTTATGCCTGAGTCTGATAGTGTTGTCGTAACGCCGTTAAATCCCCACGCCCTCGGCTCTCGTCCGCTGGTGTTGCGCGATGATGTTTCGTTTACGGCAGTCTCGCGCGGCAGAACTCCCGGGGAAGGGTTGCGCATAGGCGTTTACGCCGATGGCGTTTTGGCGATGAATCTTTCAGAAGGGGAATGCGTTTCAGTTACGCGCGCGGAGCGCAGCGCGCTTCTTGTAGAGCTTGAAGGTTATGATCCTTACGATGTTCTTGCGAGGAAACTCGGTTGGTCGGGAAGCTCTGTAAAATGATTTGAAAAGAAAGGTGATTTTGAAATGACGGCAGGTGAACTTAACGAAGCGGCAGAAAACGGAACGATTGAAGAGATTATCCGTGTCGCCGAAGCGAAGCAGCTTAAAGCGCTCTCCCGCATAGCCGATGATATCTGTTCAAGGCCTGATGTCAGGCTTGTTCTTCTTACAGGCGGTTCGTCTTCAGGAAAAACGACGACGGCAACTCGCATCGCGACGCAGCTGATGGTGAACGACCGCAAGGCGATGCGCCTTTCAACCGACGATTATTTCGTCGGCGATGATTTGAATCCCCGCAATCCCGATGGCTCGCTCGATTATGAACATGTAGAATGCGTAGATATTCCAGCCCTCGTTTCCGACATTAAAATGCTTTTGTCCGGCGAGAGCATCCGCTGCAGAAAGTTTAATTTCGTCACGCATGAGCCGATGTACACATCGGAAATGATTACTCTTCCTGAAAAAGGTTTTCTTATCATAGAGGGGATTCATGCGCTTAATCCGCGTTTGACAGCCGGCATTGACGATTCGCTTAAATACAGAATCTATATCGAGCCGCAGCCGTCGATTGAGCTTTTTCTCGACTTGAAGCCTTCCATCTCCGATGCGCGGCTGTTGCGCCGCTTAGTTCGCGACAATCAGTTCAGGAAGGTTGATCCCGCAACAACAATCGAACGCTGGCAGGGCGTTCTTGACGGCGAAAAGAAATGGATAGAGCCTTTCCGCAGTTCCGCCGACGCCTTTTTCGATTCGTATCTTGTTTACGAAACGCTCGTTCTCAAAAATTATGTCGGCGGGCTGATTGAACTAGCAGCTCTGAAATTGGGTGATATTCCCGTTATTGTAAAATTAAGGCGCATTCTTTCTGCCGTCGTTCCAATCGACTGCACGAACGTTCCGGGCGATTCTATCTTGCGTGAGACGATAGGCGGCAGTCAATTAGAGTATTAAATGTTAGAAGTTACCATTCTTTCCGTTCTTCAAGGAATTTCGGAGTTTCTTCCGATTTCAAGTTCCGGTCATCTCGTTATCGGCAAGGAGCTTCTCGGTCTTGGTGAAGTTGGCATACGGCTCGATGTGTTCCTCCATGCAGGGACGCTTCTTGCTGTAATCGCTTTCTATTTTTCTACGCTCCGTTCTCTCTTTTTGAATATGGTTTCAAAAGGTGCTGATAGGAAAGAAGCGTGGCTTTACGTTTTCAAGATTGTTTTAAGCGCGATTCCCATCGGAGTTGTCGGCATTCTCTTTAACGACAATCTGACATCTCTTTTTTCATCTCCGCGGATGGTGGGCGCGGCATTGGCGTTTACAAGCTGCGTTCTTATCTCGACGCGCTTTTTCAAAAATTCCAACGCTCCCGTCACGTTTAAGAGCGCGCTTTTAATGTCGCTCGCTCAGGTTGTTGCGATTATACCTGGCGTTTCCCGCTCTGGCATGACGCTTTCGATGGCGAAGGCGCTTGGTGTTGAAAATGGTAAAGCCGCTGAATTTTCTTTTCTTATGTCGATTCCTCCGATAGCGGGGGCGGCTTTATATGAGATAATAATGTCTATGCAAGTCTCTTCCGCTGCTACTGAAGTTTCATGGGGGCTTACTCTTTACGGTGCGGCGCTTGCCGCTTTGACGGGGTACGTCTCGCTCGCGCTTCTTTTAAAAACTCTAAAGTCGAAAGTTTTTTGGATGTTCGGCGTGTATACTCTCGCTGTATCGGCGGCGGTTCTGATTTTTATGTAAAATTTTAGAGAAAGGACAGTAGATGAAAAAAAGAAACGATCTTGAAAGTTTGGAGCTTCTTGGTAAAACAGCCCGCGTTCCCGCTCAATACGATAGTTCTATCCTTGAGGCTTTTTCCAACGCCCATCCCGATCGCGATTACTGGGTTGTTTTCACGGCTCCCGAGTTCACCACGCTCTGCCCTAAAACGGGCCAGCCTGATTTCGCGACTTTGACTATCAGGTACATCCCTTCGAAGAAGCTTGTAGAGTCGAAATCTCTCAAACTCTACCTTTTCGGGTTTCGCAATCACGGTGATTTTCATGAAGATGTGATCAACGTTATTTACAACGATCTCTTTAAGCTTCTCAAGCCTAAATATATGGAGGTTTACGGAGCGTTTGCCGCGCGCGGCGGAATTTCAATCGACCCGTTTGTTAACGGCGGAACAGGTGCAAAATACCGCGCGCTTGCCGAGAAGCGTTTTGCTGAATGGAGCGGGGTGAGAGGGTGATGCGCTTTTGGGGAATTACTGGCACTAACGGAAAGACTACGACGGCATGGATCTTTGCCGAGTTTGTAAATTCCGTTCCTTCTCGGTTATGCGGCTATATCACGACCGTCGAGGTTTTTGACGGGAAGAGGCGCTTTTCAACTGGCTATACGACTCCGCCATACGCTCAGATTAAGGAAATCGTCTCGCAGATGGAGGCGAACGGCTGCACCGACTGCGTGATGGAGGTCTCTTCCCACGCCATCCATCAGCACCGCACGGGAGATATCGTTTTTTCCGGCGGCGTCTTTACGAATCTTTCGGAAGATCATCTCGATTACCACAAGACGATGGAGGAGTATTTCGACGTCAAACTTTCATTCGCTCGGATGGTGGCCTCTTCGTGCACGCCCACGGCCGACATGGGAAGGGGGGATTTGCCTCCTTTTGTAGTCTGTCTCGACGGTGGGTACGGGCGTGAGATGTTCAATGCAGCGGGAAATCTTCCAGTCAACGTAATCGCCTCGTCGGTCGCATCTTCCACCTATGATCTTTCGGCTCTTCCGCTCGTAGGCGAATATAACAAGGCAAATGTTCTTGCGGCGGCAGCTTTAGCCGAGAAGGCTTCCGTGCCTCGCGAAAATATCCAAAAAACGATTCCTTCTTTGTATCCGCGCTGGGGCAGGCTTGAGAAAGTCTCAAATAAATTCGTTCTGGCCGATGTGTACGTTGATTTTGCCCACACGCCTGACGGGCTTGAAAAAATGCTTTCGGCGGTGCGCGGATTTACTCGCAACAATCTTTGGGTAGTCTTCGGCGCCGGCGGCGACCGCGATAAAACGAAGCGCCCTCTGATGGGAGAAGTATGCTCGCGCCTTGCCGACAAGGTTATCGTAACTTCCGATAATCCCCGAAGCGAAGAGCCCCTTGCGATAATTGAAGATATTCTTGCCGGAGTGCCGAGCGGCGCCAAGTGCATCGTTCAGGCCGATAGGCTTAAGGCGATATATTTCGCGCTTGAAAATGCTAAAGAGGGTGATGTTGTCATAATCGCAGGCAAGGGCCATGAAAAGTATCAGGATATAAAAGGCGTTAAACATCCATTTGACGACGCTCTCGTAGTGAGCGAATTTACAAAAGAAAAATAAGGAGTAATAAGGAGTAAATATGGAAAATTCTCTTAATGTAAAATCTGCTGAATCATGCCGTTGGGATGCAGTTTCCCTCGGTGAAATCATGCTCCGCCTCGATCCCGGCGATGGCCGCATCCATACTGCGCGCAATTTTAAAGCATGGGAAGGCGGCGGCGAATACAATGTCGTGCGCGGGCTTAGGCGCTGCTTTGGAATGAGAACTTCCGCCGTTACTGCATTCGCGGACAACCCCGTAGGCAGGCTTGTTGAAGATTTCATGCTTCAGGGCGGAGTTGATGTTTCTCATGTCATCTGGAAAGATTACGATGGCATAGGCAGGACAGTCCGAAACGGGCTTAATTTCGTCGAGCGCGGCTTCGGCTGCCGCGGTGCGCTCAGTTGTGCCGACAGGGGGCTTACGGCAGTCTCGCAGCTTAAAATTGGGATGGTCGATTGGGAGAAGATTTTCGGCGAAGAGGGCGTTAGGTGGTTTCACACAGGCGGCATCTTTGCGGCCCTTTCAGAATCGACGGCCGAGGTTGCGATAGAGGCTTTGAAGTGCGCTAAGAACTACGGTACTGTCACAAGCTACGATTTAAATTACCGCGCTTCTCTCTGGAAATCTATCGGCGGCAAAGCCCGCGCCGAGGAGGTCAACCGAGAAATCGCAAAATATGTCGATGTCATGATCGGCAATGAGGAGGATTTTACGGCCGCTCTCGGAATAGAGGTTGAAGGCGTTGATGAAAACATGAAAACTCTTCCGATTGAAGGGTTTAAGAAAATGATCGCTAAGGCCGTTTCCCTTTATCCCAATTTTAAGGCTGTTGCAACGACTCTCCGTTCGGTGAAGTCGGCGACAGTGAACGACTGGTCGGCAATCTGCTGGTACAAAGGCGAGCTTCATCGTTCGGTAGAGCGCCCCGGTCTTGAAATCTACGATCGCGTCGGCGGAGGGGACAGTTTTGCCTCTGGGCTCATTTACGGCTTTATGAAGTATGATGACGCTGAAAAGGCTGTTAATTTCGGTGCGGCTCACGGGGCGCTTGCTATGACAACGCCTGGAGATACTTCGATGGCCACGCTCAAGGATGTCGAAAAACTCGCCGCTGGAGGCTCCGCCCGCGTTGATAGGTAATAAGTTTTACTTAAATGGGAGACGCGCTGCTTGATCGTTGTGTGCGATTACGCAAAAATCTTCAGGTGTCTCCCCGAGAACATCATGCTCGGTTGTGAGGCGATTCTCTGCCATTGCGACAATAAAAAGTAATCTGATTTTTTTGGTATAATATCACGAATATGAAAAACAGAAAATATCTCCTTTTAGTTGCGTCGCTTTTCGCAACTATTTCTTCTTTTGCCTCATCGGCTGCCGGAACGGTTCAATATCCTGATTTCGGTCTTCCCAGAGTCGAGCAGATGATGTTCCTTGTGATGCAGGTTGGCGTTATTATAATTGCAGCGCGTCTCGGCGGCATGTTTGCCGCAAAGCTGAAAATGCCCTCTATTCTCGGCGAGCTTGCCGTTGGTATCGTAATCGGCCCGTGGGCGCTCGGCGGAATAGGCTTCGGCGATGGAATTTTCGCGTCAGGTCTTTTTCACGGTGCCGAGCTTAAGAAGATTATGGCCTCTGGCAGTATTGTCGACGCCACATCTCCCGCTCTCTACGGTATTGCGACCATCGCGTCAATCACGCTTCTTTTCCTTTCCGGTCTTGAAACGAACTTAAAACTCTTCCTCAAGTATTCGTTCGTTGGCTCTATGGTCGGTCTTGGCGGCGTTGTATTCTCGTTTTTCCTTGGCGACCTCTCAGCCGTTTATCTGCTCCCGTATTTCTTCGACAGTTTTAAGAATCTCTCCGAATTGCCGCTCTCTGATGCGATGACGCAGTCGGCGCCATTGTACATGGGTATCATGTCTACCGCAACATCCGTAGGCATTACGGCGCGCATTCTCTCGGAAAAGAAAAAGATGGACAGCGAGGAGGGCGTTACGATTATGGCAGGCGCCGTAATCGACGATGTTCTCGGGCTTATCGTTCTTGCGGTCGGCAATGGTATTATTGCAGCTCAGGTTGCGGCAGGGTCAAGCGCAACTGCCGCCAATGGGATGAATTGGGGTGAAATCGGCATCGTCGCGGTTAAGGCCTTCGGTGTTTGGCTTGGAGCCACTCTCGTGGGCATCGTTTTCGCTCGCTATATCGCGAAATTCCTCAAAAAGACTTTTAAGCAGCCTATCGTCATCTCGACGATGGCATTCTCGCTTTCGCTTATTCTCGCGGCGTTTTTCGAGTGTATGGGCCTTGCGATGATTATCGGCGCGTATGTCATGGGGCTTGCGCTTTCGCGTACCGATTTAAAACATCTGATCCAGGAAATGCTCTCCCCCATATATGCGTTTTTAGTGCCCGTTTTCTTCTGCGTGATGGGAATGATGGTTGATGTTACTAAACTTTGTTCAGAGCAGGTTCTCGTCTTCGGCGCGATTTATACCGTTCTTGCCATCATCGCGAAAATTGTCGGTTGTATGGTTCCTTCGCTTTTCTGCGGCTTCAACTTACTCGGCGGCCTTAGAATCGGCACGGGCATGGTGCCGCGTGGCGAAGTTGCGCTCATCATCGCAGGTCTTGGCCTTTCATACGGTTATTTGACGCAGGAAATTTTCGGTATCGGCATTATGATGACGCTCGTCACCACCATCGTTGCCCCGCCCGCGCTCGTAGGTCTTTTCGCTCCGAAGGCAAAGGGCGTCAAGCGTTCGCGTCCGAGCAATGAAGGCTCTCGTGAAATTCGTTTTGAGCTTCCGGGAAGCGATGTGGCAGACCTTATGCTCACGAAGCTTGTCGAGGAATTCCGCAATGAAGGCTTTTTCACTTCGCTGCTTTCGAAAGCAGATAACATCTGGAATATCGCGATGGATAATTTCGAAATTTCAATCCGCCGCGAAAGGCGCGTTATTTCCGTCTCTTGTACTCCCGCTGAGGAGGCGATTCTCATGACGGCGTGGATGGAGGTCGCCAGCAAAATGAACAACCTCGCAAAGTCCATTGCAAAGCCGATTCGCACGGAAAATGTCGATAAGATGCTTAGCGACCAGAAGTCCGCGGTGGGCAATATTAAATCTGGCGTCGGCCGCTATATGCAGAGCTTTGTTATGATTCCCAAATTCAAGGCGTCTTCAAAGATTGAGGCCATTGAGAAGATGGTTTCTCAAGTTGCCGAGTCTTGCCCGGAGCGTGTAAGCGATGTCGCGGCGGCGACTGAAGCCGTCCTCAAGCGTGAAGCTTCAATGCCTACAGGTCTTGATCATGGCATAGCCGTTCCTCACGGCAGAAGTCCGTCAGTTACTGGGATTGTCGGCGCGGTGGCTCTTGTCGATAATTCCGATTCCGCGGGCGGCGTTATTGCCGACTATGAAACGATCGATAATTCCCGCGTCGATATTATAGTTCTCACGTTAGCGAATGACACGGAGCAAGCGCCGTATCTTCAGCTTATGAGTTTCGTTTCAAAGGCGCTTCGCGTTGACGACGGCTACAAAAAACTTCTTCAGTGCAATACGGCCGATGAAATGCGCCGCTTTTTCAGGAGCGTGAAATAATGGAACTTATCGCAAGTTTCCAGGTAGATCACACTAAGATAGTTCCTGGCATCTATGTCTCGCGAACGGATTTTTCCGGGGGCGAAAAAATAATCACGTTCGACATTAGGATGAAAAAGCCCAATGTCGAGCCTGCAATCCATCCCAATGCGATTCATTCAATCGAGCATATCGTCGCAACGTATTTGCGAAACGATCCTGAATGGAAAGACCGCATAGTCTATTGGGGGCCGATGGGCTGCCTTACGGGCAACTATCTTATCATCAAAGGCGAATGTACGCCCAAAGAAGTTTTTCCTCTCGTTCTTGCGGCTTTTCGTCATTGTAGGGATTATGAAGGTGAAGTGCCTGGAACTACGGCAGAAACATGCGGCAACTTCCGTCTTCATGATTTAGCGATGGCGAAATGGGAGGCTGCCCGTTTTGTTGAAGTTTTGGAAAAGAATCCTTGCTTTGAGTATCCGGTGGCTGAAAAACTCGTCACTTGTTCAGGCGAAGTTTTCCACGATTCATAATTTTTAAGGATGTCTGCTTCCGACGATACGATTGCGGCTGTCGCAACGGCCCCTGGGCGAGGTGGAGTTGCTGTAATCCGTATTTCTGGGGCAGAAGCGTTCGGTGTTGCGGAAAAAGTCTGCCGCTTTTCTCCAGGCGCAGTTTCATCAGGTGTCTTTCCGTCTGTCCGCCGTGCGCGGTTTTATAATCCCTGCTCGTCGCGGGATGTTGATGACGGGATAGCGCTTTTTTTTAAGGCCCCTCGTAGCTACACAGGTGAAGATGTTGTTGAATTGCAGTGTCACGGAGGGGCTGTAGCGCCGCGTTGCGTCCTTGAAGCGGCGCTTGCCGCCGGAGCCCGCCTTGCGCGGCGAGGTGAATTTACGGAACGCGCATTCTTAAACGGAAAGCTTGATTATTCTCAAGCTGAGGGTGTTTTGGCGATGGTTGACGCTTTGACTGAGCGTGCAGCTTCCGCCGCTCTTGATGCCATGGATGGGAAAAGCTCCGGCAATCATCGCGCCTTATATGAAGAGGCGGTGCGCATTTCCTCAGTTCTTGAGCATGCTCTTGATGTGTCGGAAGAGGAGCTTCCTGAAGGTTTTATTTCATCGCAAATTTCCTCGTTGTCTCGCTTAAGAGATGCTCTCAGAGCGTCTGCTCATGCATCGCGCGAGGGAAAGATTTTGCGGGAAGGTGCGCGTATCGTTCTTTCAGGCGCGCCAAATGTTGGAAAAAGTTCGCTCTTTAATGCGCTCCTCAATGAAAGCAGGGCGATTGTTTCCGCCACTCCCGGCACTACGCGCGATTCAATTGAGTCTTGGATGGATATTGCGGGGTGGCCCATCTGCCTTGTAGATACCGCGGGTGTGCGCGAAACTCCTGATGAGATAGAAAATGAAGGTGTGAGAAGGGCTCTTGATTTAGCCGATAATGCTCATATTGTTCTTGAGTTGGAGGAGCTCACGCCATCGCAGCCCAGCTCCCTTCACAATGAGTTTCTTACAGAAGGCAAGGCGCATAAAATCAAGGTCTTTACCAAGTGCGATCTTCAAAGTGCAGAAGTTCCCGCTTCGGAAGGAGTTGTTTTTGTAAGTTCAAAAACAGGGTTTGGGATTGATAAATTAAAAAATGCGATTTCTTCTGCACTTGAAAAAATCGCCGAAAGCCCATCTTCCAATCTGGGCGATGTCGGCGCCGACAGGCTCCAGGAGGTTGCCGGGCTTCTTGATAAAGCAATAGAGTCTTCAGATTTAGTTTTGTTGGCCAATGATGTGAGAGATGTCGCCGAACGCTTGGCTGCTCTCGTGGGCGCCGTCTATTCCGAAGACCTTCTGGAGTCTCTCTTCTCCCGCTTTTGTGTCGGGAAGTAGAATCTAACAGCCTCGCTTTTAGGGTTGACGCAGAGAAACGGTTTTTGCTATAATTAAAACGAAATTACCGCGATGTTTTAAAGTATAAGAGTCGAGGAGCTCTAAAATGAAAAAAATTATACTTTTTGTAGCGACATCATTGATGATGGCAATTTCATCTTATGCGACTGTATATCGTGTTACAGCATATTCTCTCGAAACAGAAGGAGATGGTTCTTCTTGGCAGTCTCCAATGTCGCTTGTGAACGCTCTTAGTGTAGCTCAGGCCGATGATGTTATTTATCTTAAAGCAGGTACTTATATAATTGATAATGCGATCAATATTTCCAAACCGATCACTCTTAAAGGCGGCTTCTTAGGAACTGATGATGAAACTATGGCGGGAAAACCGCTTACGATTTTTGATACTGATCGTAAAACGACATTCAATTCTGTTCTTAGCATTACGACAACATCAAGCGGAGCGATAAACAAAGTAATAAATATCGGCTTGAAAAACGGTTATGCCCGCGGCCTGTATAAAAAGGGTCAGGCCGACCTCTTAGTGGAGGGATGCCTGATTATGACGAATGGGCTTGCTAATGCAGGAACGGGTAAGGGTGCTTTAGTTGAAAGCGCGACTGGCGCTACGATAACATTTCGCAATACTGAATTTCGTGCGAACCGCCAGGAATCTGCCGCGAAAGGATCAGGATCTCCTCAGCCAGCTCTTTCCTTGGCCGGATGCAAAGAAGTGCTTGTCGACGGATGCTCCTTTTTCGGCAATTCACTGCTTATCGTGCCTCCCGGGACAGGCGAAGCCTCCAATATGCCTCTTGGCGATAAATTTACTCAAGGCTCTGCAATATATACGACTGTAAAAACAACTGTTGTTGGTTGCCGTTTTTCAGGAAACTGTGCCAATATCCGCTCTAATTCTAATACGTCAGGGACTATTTGGTTCGCTAACGGATCTTCTGGCAGTATTGTCTCAAACTCTCTTTTTTATGGCAACTACGACCGTTCAGCGTGGAATTACAACGGCAAGAGTAGCGGTGCTATAGTTCAGCAAATGGGAAACGTGTCAGAAACTCTTGAGGTAGTAGGCTCGACGTTTGCATATAACTTATCGGATGTCACTGCAAGCGCGGCGGGAATTTGTGTTCTCAAAGGCACTATTAATATTAGAGATTGCGTTTTCGGCGGGAATATGGTCAATCCTATGACGACTTATAAAGCGAACGATCTTTTTGTCGATGACAATGGAGTTGCGAATGTGAGTTACACCGTATTCGGGCAAGATGAGGAAAACACGTATTACAAAACTATTTATGGTAATATTAACTTGGGCGAGGGTGTCGTCTTTGCCGATCCACAGTTTGTTACTCGTCCCGATTATTTAAATGACATCCTTGCAATAAGCTCTGGTCGAAAAATATTCAAAAGCGGACTTTCGACGTATGATATTCTTGAAGGAATAGATGCGCATCTTTTGTCATTGGCTGGCTACCGCACAGTGAATGATTCTTCTTTTGTTTCTGCTTCCGTTCATTCACCTGCAATTGACGCTTCTTCTCCTGCTTCGCAGGTGGGAGACGAACCTTCTCCGAACGCCTCCCGTCGCAATGCCGGCTTCTACGGAGGGACGGCAGAGGCTTCAATGTCTTCGATATGCCCTGTTGCTATTGCCGATGAAGACGTGACGGCTCAATTTGATGAATCAACTTATGTTACTATCTCCGTTCGCTTGGGAGGAGAGACACCTTGCAATGCAACGGTGAAAATAGAAACTTTTTCCACCGACCCTAACTTGGATGCTCAGGCAATCCCTGTTGAAACAAAGTGCTTTTATTCAGTCCAAATGGGAAATGTTCTTACTTTAAAGGGCACTAAACTGAATAACTGCGAGAAACTCTACGTGCGCGTTACAGCAACGGTGCCGGGTGGCGAAACGCCAGTCGTCGCACTCAAAGCTTTTGACGTTGGAGGAACTCTTCCATCTTATTTTGGCCATGGAGGAGGAGAAAATGTTGTTCATGTGCGCGGCGGCGCCATTGAAAAATGTAATGGTGAAAATTGGACTGATGCTTTTCCGACATTGGAAGAAGCTTTAGAGGTTGTCGCATCAGATCCTACAAAGACGGAAATCTGGATTGCGGGGCATAGCGTTTCTACGACTATCGTCACTAAAGCATACTCACCGGCGGCTCAGAAACTGATTATTCGTGGCGGTTTTTCGGGAAATGAAGATTCTTTAGACGAACGCTCTTCGATAGGGGTGTCGTATGTTGACGGCCAGGGTGCTTTTAATGTCTGCATTCTTCAAAATGCGACGGGATGCGATGTCGAGATTGAGCGCGTGGCGTTTTACCGCATGGCGTTGAACGGCATTTCTAAGGTAGGCGGCGGAAATCTTACGGTAAGAGATTGTCATTTCCTTACAAATTCAACTGAGTGCACCATTACGGTCGATAAGACTTGGCCAGGCAAAGGTGTTGACGGCCGAGCAATTCGCGTGACTGATGCCGCAGGTGCTAATATATTAGTTACAAACTGCGTTTTTCGCGGCAATCGTCAAGTTTCAAAGTCTGGTACAGGCGGACCTGGTGCCGCGCTGTATTTTTCAGGTTGCGCATCGGCTACAGTCGTAGATTGCCTTATGCATCGCAATGGTTCAGAAATGCTTGAGAATAATGATGGATGTTACTCCAACAGTGCAAACGGGAACTCAGCTTCAAAAGGTTCTGCCATATATACTGCGGTACCGACAGCGATTGTCCGCTGTGAGATAAGCGCAAGCGGGAACAACATCAGAGATTCCTGGACGGGAGGCGGTGCGATTTGGTTTGACCCAGGCTCTCATGGCAGCGTGATTTCTAACTGTTTGATTAAAGCTAACCAAGACAGAGGATGTGAGAATATCGGCGGGAAGATTGGCGGCGCAATTGTCTTGAGTCTCGGCAACAAGAGCGATGCAGTTACTATCACAGGCTCTACAATCGCATACAATTTTGCCGATGGTATATTGGCATCAGGTGGAATGACAGTTATTAAAGGCACTGCAAATATCACAAATTGCATTTTCAGCGGGAATTTCATTTCACCCACGGCTACGGAGATGGCAAATGATATTAGAATCAGGGCGGATGGTATTGTAAATGCGGCATATACTCTCTTCGGCTCTGAACGCAACCTTTCAATAGGTAACGCGGGAGTTTTTAATGAAGGCGTGGGCGTTATATTCCAAGATCCGCTTTTTGTTACAACACCTCAATATGTAAAGAGCTTAGTCAAGTTCAATTCGAAATACACGTACTTTCTCCTTTCAAATGTCGATAAGCTTGAGAATATCGATTGCCATCTTCTTTCGTCTGCCGGGTATGCTACAAACGGCATAGGCTCAAATGCCTGGTGTAAGAGTGACGGCGTAAACTCTCCTGCAATCGACATTGGTATTGGCGAGTATGCGTTGGAGCCTGCGTTTAACGGCAATCGCAGAAATGCCGGATATTACGGGAATACAAGAGAAGCTTCAAAGACGGTGGAATCGCTTTCTCCGTTGACTTTGACTGATATATCTTTGACATATCCCGATACATATTCGCGTGGTCAGGTGAATTTCCTTGTTACCGGTGATAATGGGTGTCTCGTTTCCGTGCATGCCGTAATCACCGTTGGAGATAAAGAGTATGTTTATGAAGTGCCTGGTTGCGTGGCAGGTGCGATTTCGACGATTCTTCTTCCTGAATACGTTGAGCGTGGTACGTCTGTAGAAATTACTCTTTCAGGAACTTCATCGTCAGGTACTGTTCAGGGAGGAAGTTTGATGTCCTCAATAGAGGCAGATCTTCCTCCTTGGTACTTCTGTGGTGGCGGTAAGGGAGTCTTACACCTTTGGTCGAAGGCTCCAGGGCGTGCCGACGGCTCGGATTGGCATAACGCGTTTACCTCATGGGAAGATCTTGTTGCCGCTTACAATGCGACAGAAGGCATTACAGAAATTTGGATTGTAGATGCATTGCCTTACACGCGTCAGGCCGGTACGCTTACGGTAACGACAAATCTTATTATTCGCGGCGGATTTGATAATATATGTAACGAACCCGAGAGCCGCGCAGAAGGGAAGATGACCACTTTTGATGCGCAAAAACTTTTTAATGCTTTTTCAATCAAGAACGCATCTCATCCCGTTGCGGTTGAGCGTATGGTTTTCACTCGTTCTAAGGAGCAAGGTGTTGTAAAGAGCGGAGATGGCGACATTGCCTTTACTAATTGTACGTTTATCAGCAATGCGCGCGGCAGGAGCGCTGCGCTTGATGGCGGGGGGCTGTATGTCGCTGGTGGCGCAGAAAAAACGAAAGTTTTTCTCTCCAACTGCCGTATTTTTGATAATGGTTCAACAGGAAACTATAATGCGGGCTACGGCTGCGGAGCATATTTTAAAGACTGTCTGCGTGTCACTTTAGACAACACGCTTTTCGTTTCAAATGGAATTGCAATTCGCGGGCCAGGTGGTGGCGACGGAAGTGACAAACTTCTCGGTTCTGCACTCTATGCGATAACTGCACCTCTAACAGCATGTAATTGTCTTTTTGTGTCTAACCATGGCACTTCGAGAGACAATGGAAATGAAAATGGGGGTGCTGTTAGGATAGCCGGCGCATCGGGAGGAACGGCATTTACAAATTGCATATTTGCCTGCAATTCCGATGTTAAAGGATGGTACGATTCTAGCACTACAGGCTCGCATGGAGGGGCGTTGTTGGTTCAATGCTCAAGCGTAGATGCACACGTTGATTTATTCAACTGTACGATAGCATATAATCTTGCCGGTGGAACGAAAGTTCCTGGTGGCCTTTTTGTCCATACCGGTACGGTTACGGCTCGCAACTCGATTTTCTATGGAAACTTCATTACACAGGCATCGAAAGACAACGGAGTTTCTTCAGATGTTTATGTTGCAAACGGTTCGAGATTTTCGGCGATGTACACATCGTTTTCCGATAATACCGCATCTTCCGTGGCTGCTACGGAAGGTTCAACGCTTGATATTGATTGGTCGACATGTTTGTATGGCGATCCAATGTTTGTGACAACGCTCGAAGAAGTTTCGGCTAAGAAGGTAAATGGTAATTTGAACTTTGAGAACGATCAGAGCTTTTTGGCTAATGTAGATTTGCACCTTGTTTCTGCAGGCGGGTATTTTCTCAACAGCGGCGAAGAGGTGACGGATTCCGTGGAAATTTCTCAATGCCTTGATAAGGGTGATCCGTCGAGCGACTATTCAAACGAGCCTTCGTTCAACGGCGGCCGCATCAATCTTGGAGCTTACGGAAATACTCCAAATGCTTCGCGTAGCGTATTTGGTCAGCCTAAGATCGACTCTTTAACAGTAGAATATAAAGATGGTTTCTCCCGTCCGTGGATTACGCTTGCTGTCGGGCTTGAAGATGGCGCCCCGTGTAGTACAACTGTGACGATTTTCTGCAGGACGGGAGGTGTAATAGTCGCTTCTGAAACATTTGCCGGTGTGAAGACTGGAACAGAGGTGAAGTTTGCCCCTTCGATATATCTTGTAAGCGGCGATGATTTTAAAATTTCAGCGGAAGTGTCTGCTCCTGGTGCTGAGATATCATCGAGCGTGAAGAGTGGAACTGTTGAAGGAGAAATCCCGATTTGGGCAGGAAAGGGCGGCGGTGAACGCATAATTCACGTACGTAAAGGTGCAGACGGGCTTGGTAACGGCAGGAACTGGACTGATGCGTTCCCTGATTTCGAATCTGCAATGGCCGCAATAAATCCTTCGTATGATGCGATCTGGGTTTCTGGCGACTATACAATAGTCAATTCGTTATCGCAGCCGACTCTTTCCCATAATTTTGAAATTCGCGGCGGTTTTGACGGCCATGAAAACACGATTGAAGAGCGCGGTTCGTCAATCAAGTATTCAACGCTTGATTTCGCTGGTAAAGTAAATGGCGTTATCATCAATTCTTCTGCGCTTCTCACTATAGAGCGTATGCGTTTTATGCGCGCAACCTCGCGCGGATTCCAGAAGGGAGGAGTTGGACGTGTGGTTGTTTCCGGCTGCGCGTTTGTAGGGAATAGAGGCTCCAACAACATAAATGGTCGGGGAGCGTATCTTGAAGGCGACGGCGATATCAATGAGGGTACGTTGGGCCTTGTTGAAAACTGCGTCTTTGAGGGGAATGTCCAGACAAATGGATCGATTGTGTCAGGGCAAGGCCTCACAGTCAAGAATTTCAGGCAATTTGAAATTGTCGACTGCCTTTTCATTACGAATGGAACGGCACTCGCTGTGGATACTGCGCCAATTACAATGAGCGGAACTGAATTCCGCGCAAATCGCGGCACGTCGCAAGACTTAGGAATTGTACGCATTCTCAACGCTCGTGGCTCGCGTTTGTCGCACTGCCTCTGGGTAGGAAACGACGAGTTGTATGGAAGTGCGCTTGTCACCGATCTTGGACATCAGGAAAATGATATAACTTTAGAGCATTGTACGATAGCTTTAAATCAGACTGCGTCAAAAACATACAGCGCAGGCGTTACGCTCATTAAAGGGAAGATGGTGATTAAAAACTCAATAATCGCCGGTAACTTCGGAGGAACGGCTTCTACGGTCGGCAGCGATTTGCATGCGCAGTCCACCGCAAGCGCCTCTGCGACATATACGCTCTTTACGTCGAATAATGCTTTGAGCGTTTCCGCGGCGGCGGCAAATCTTATGGATCACGGCGTCGGCGTCATATATGGCGATCCGTCTTTCGGTACAACTGTTCAAGAGGCGCTTTCGCTCATTTCAGGTGCGGATGACGCCAAGCGTTATAACGCTGCAGAGCTTCAGCGCGTCGCAGCATTTGACGTGCATCCAACGAGCCGCGGAGGTCGTTACGATGAGAAGACTGGCCGCTGGGTCAGGTGTGCGGGAAATGTTTCCATCGCCGTTGACGCTGGTGACCCTGCGGACGACTGGTCGATGGAGCCTGAATGTGCAGGTGTTGGCACAAGCGGAAAGAGGGTGAACCTCGGCGTTTACGGAGGCACCAGGTATGCGACGATGACGCCGCATAAGGGCTCTGTCATCATAATTAGATAAAGCTGTTCCTTTAAACATATTTTACGACTTCTTTAAAATGAGACGGTTTGTATTTATTTTCCTCATTGCCACGGGGGCATTTAATGTAGATTCGTGGCAATGTGCATTTGCGCAAGAGGAAGAAGTAGAGGTAATTGAAACAGAAATAAATATCTCTAAACAAGGGGCAACCTTTAGGCCTTCGGTCGGCGGCATTGGCGGCGAATTGAAAAAATTATATTCTCGCTATCTTTTTCTTGCCGCTAAGCAGGCGCCGCGTATTATCGCGAGCAAAGAGTCTGAGAAAAAACTTTTTTCCTGGAGCGTATGCAAGGATGGCAAGAATTCGACTCTCGTTTTCTTGACGAGAAACAATACAAAAAAGGCGCGGAAAATCGTTTTTAAGCTTTCGGACAAAAAACCTCTCCCGCCGACATATAGGCGCGTTTATTCCGTTAACGGCGGCAAAAGATGGAAGACAATCGCCTTTGAGCCGCCGCACAGCAGCGTTACGGGGTGCTTTCAGCCGATGCCGTTTCCATATACAATTGAAATACCGCCATATTCCTTTCAAACTGTTACAGTGAGGCTCAAATGATTTTAAATTTTATTTTTGCGGCGGCGACTGCAATCGTGCTTGATGTAAATCAAAGCCCGATAAAAGATCAGCGCGATTCTACATGCCGCCCTGACCTTGGGTATGCCGGGTGCCTTACGGAAGTGTCTCTCTATAACGATCCGTTTTCAGTATGGGCGTATGGGGCTGGAATAAAGGATACTGAAAAGGCTTTGCGTGATTGCGGAGGAAGGTTTCTTAGGCAATGGGATGCCGTCAAAACATGGCAGTACGGCATGACTGGGCCGTGGAATCAAGCTCATCCTAAATCGTATTGGCCGCTTTGGAAGAAAATGGGGGTAAAAGTTCTTCTGACGCTTGAGCATTATGGAGTTTGGCCAGATAAAGCTTGTGCTAAAAAGTGCACAGGTGATTTGGAAACGGTAAAGCGCGTCATTTTAGAATATGTGCGTTGGATAATAAAGAACCGCTATCAGGATGTCGTTGCCGGTTTTGAATTAGGCAACGAGCCGTATTTCGGGAATGACCCGGAACAATACGCGGCTCGATGGTGCGAGATTGTTCCTGAGATAAAAAAGCTTTGGCCGGATGTGAAAATCGGCATTCCAATAGCCGAGTACAGGGCGGGCGACCCTGATCTTGATGTGGTGCGAAAACGTCTCGGCGAGAAGAAGATGATGGCCGGCGGCGGTGAATTTGAGATCAACCGCTTCAATCAATGGTCAGGGCGTTTTGTAGTTGCCATGTCGAATCAGCTTCACAACATCTCTCATGTCATATATCATTTTTACGGCGGAGATGCGGCATACGGTTGCAGTCAGAGCGGTTTCGGCCGGATTAAAAATTTCGAGAAAATATATCCGCAGATAGCGGGGAAGCGTGTATGGATAACAGAATGGCGAGAGCGCTCCGATGAAGACGTGAGGTGTCATCAGATGTTCGCTTCCACTCTTTTCAAGGCGCATTACATGCTTGCCTGCCTCACGCAGCCTAATATCGACGGGATAAATCTGCATTGCATAAGTTCGCTGTCGGGCGGGCTTAATATTTCCATGAACTGTTCTTTTGCAGGTGAAGGCTGGCGTAGTGGCTTTATGTTTCAGTCGGATCCGCTTCAAGGGTATAATTTTTACCCAGATCCCGATGTAAAGGAAGGTCAGCGGCGTTATCTGATGGGGCCTGCCGCGCCGCTGTTTAAAATATATACCGATGCGCTTATGGATCATCCGATAATTCAGGAGCACGGCACTCTCGGCAAACAGGGGGAGAAAGCTTCGTGCTGGTCAAGCGCGATATTTTACGGTTCCACTCATACTCAGAGAGAAGTTTTGAATCGCGGCGGAAAATGGAAGGATGTTCCGCCCATTAAAGGCAATGTCGAATGGGTGGCCGCCCTCAACCCTGAAAAAACTTCGCTTGCCTTACTTATGTGCAATACGACTGTAGAGAAACAGGCGCTTCCTGTAAAACTTGTGAATGCTTCTTTTTCGGGCGGTGCCGTATGCAGAAGCGTATCGTGCGAGCCAGAGCTTATTTACCATCACAACATTCCTCCCGAAGAGCCGCTTTGGAAAATGCAGACAGAAAAAATAACTTCCGGCTTTGAAGGTTCGGAAGGAACGCTTGTTATCGGTCCTGATACGATACAATCGGTGGTGATTCCTATTAAAAATACTCTCAAATATTAATGACAGGAGTTTGCTGTTATGAAAAAAGGCGAATATCTTTTTAGGGTGCGCTCGTATGAATGCGGCGCCGACGGTTTGGCAACTTTGTCTGCGATTTGCAATTACTTGCAGGAAGCCGCAAGCCTGAACGCCGAGGATCTTGGTTTTTCAAAGTTAAATTTTAATCAGCAGGGCGAAAATGTTTCATGGGTGCTTATCAGGCTCGTCGTGAAAATTCTCCGCTATCCCGCCTGGAACGAGGAGGTGACCGTTGTCACATTTCCGCGCGGAGGAAGAAAGATAGTCGCATGGCGCGATTTTGAAGTTAAGGACGCCGATGGGCAGACGATTGTGCTTGCCACGAGTGAATGGATGCTGATTGATCTTTCAACACGAAAGATAGTTCAAATTCCATCGAAGGTTTTGGAGGCTTGCCAATTCGGCTCGGAGAGTGTCTTGGGGCCAGAGCCGTTCACCGCAAGGCTTAAGTATCCGCCTCGGGCATCGAATATTTCCGCAGGGCCTTTTGCGGCGCAGCGTTCGCATATTGATCTTAATGGGCACGTGAACAACGTTCATTATGTAGAATGGCTCCTTGAACCTCATGAAACGGCGCGCCCGTCAAATATCGAAATTGTGTTCAGGAGCGAAACTCTTGCTGGTGAGACTGTTCATGTAGAACTATCGAAAGGTGATGACGGAAAGAATTATCATAGAGTTTTCGCGCCAGATGGCAAAGATCATGTAATTGCTGTAACTATCGGCTAAAAAGGGCGTTTTTCTTTCCTTTCGCATCGCTCAAAAAAAATTGCAAAAAAAAAATTGAAAAAAATTTAAAAACCCCCTTGCGCGGTATGCGAAGATTATGGTATACTACGCACTCGTTCGCCTGAAAGGGTTTGAACGTCGTTCTTTGAAAGTCGGATGTTTGAGAAAACAGTAAATGTTTGTGTGAGAGGTCAACTCAAATTCTTTTTCT
>JAHBAE010000001.1 GCA_018384485.1 Kiritimatiellia bacterium | reverse complement strand
AATGATCCGTCAAAGGGATGTCACCTGAGAAAATCGCACCCATATTAAGGCGACAACATCAGGAATTAAAGATCCTGACGCGGCGGCCCTCAACCCTATACGCTCCTGAAGCAATTATTCTCAAAGCTTCAGGATAAGCAATATGCTCCTGCACCTGTATTCGCGCATGAAGAGTTTCAGGAGTGTCGTCTTCAAGAACAGGAACAGCCTTCTGCACAATAATCGGACCAGAATCAGTGCCTGCATCAACGAAATGAACTGTAACTCCTGCAACCTTACAGCCGTAAGAGAGCGCCTGCGTCCAACTGTGGACACCGGGAAACGCGGGAAGAATGGCAGGGTGAATATTAAGAACACGATTCGGAAACGCCTCAAGGAGTTTCAGCTTTACGATACGCATAAAGCCTGCAAGAACAACAGTATCTACGCCTGCCTCTTTAAGAAGACTAATGCACTTATCTTCAGCCGGCCCTTCAAGTTTAGTCTTCCAAGGCGCACAGTCGAGATACATTGACGGAATAGAATGACGCGCCGCCCTTTCAAGAATCTTCGCATCAGGCACATCGGCGAGAACAAGGCGCACATCAGCGTCAAGCTGGCCATTTTCTATGGCATCAACAACAGACTGCATATTAGACCCTGATCCGGATCCAAGAATTCCAAGATGTAATTTGCTCATGTGCGAATTATACCAAAATTACGAAAGATAGGCTGGACCTCGCGCGGCTGGAATAAGCACGAGCTATTTTATTCGACAGCCAGGACAGACGGAGGAAGAATCCGGATTTGTCCATTCAAAAGGAAAGGTGCTGCATTTTTCTGGCTTCACGGGATTTATGGCGCAGAGATTTGCATCTGTGAGATAAACACACGCTCCATCCTTCCTGCTGCGCAAAATAAGACTTTTGCGATCGGGAGAAACCTCCGTCTCCTTTTCGATGAAATCGCCCTCGGACATTCCTAAAAAAGCGGCGATCCTCGAGATCTCCACGTTATTTACGCGAACTATGCCATCCTTAATGCGGCAGCACTCGCCGCACATCTTGCAAGTGAAATTTTCGCGATCGACCTTCATCGCTTCATTCATAGCGAGAACACACTTTCGGATCAAAAGCGTCTCTCAAGCCCTCACCGACCAACACGGCAAGAAGCATCACGATAAAAAGCGCCGCAGAAGGAAACGCCACAAGCCACCACGCATCCCTGAACTGCTGAGCCTGGTTTAAAAGCTCACCGCACGATGGCGTCATGGGAGGAAGCCCAAAGCCGAGAAAATCAAGCGCCGCCAATGACCCGATGGCCCCCATGAGAAGAAATGGGAAAAGTGTTATAAGAGGCGTAAGCGCATTGGGAAGAATGTGAGAAAATATTATCCTGAAATGCGAGAAGCCAAGAATCTTTGCCGCTTCAACAAACTGCAGAGAACGCAACCTGAGAAACTCGGCACGCATATAATACGACACTGCTATCCAGTTGAAGATAGCATACGAAATAAGCAAGATCAGAAACGAGCGCCCTACCGTGGAACCTAAAAATATCATCACGTAAAGAAACGGAAGCGCACTCCAAATTTCAGTAAATCTTTGAAGCGTCAAATCAGTACGCCCGCCGAAATACCCTTCCAATGAGCCAATCACAACGCCGAAAAGAAGACCTGAGCCAGCCAAGAGAAAACCAAAAAGAAGCTGGATGCGCATACCATGAACGACTCTTGCATACACGTCGCGCCCGCCGGCATCAATACCGAAAGGATGGCCTTTACACGGACGGAACGGGAATGAGACAGGCTGCGGCGGCAACGTCCTGACGCTCACGGCGTTTTTCGCCTTCGGCTCAAGGAAAAAGCGCGTATACCCTTCTCTCGGTGTGGAGCTAACATCATAATCTGGAAAGAGAGATGCTACTTCGCCCCCGTTTTTCGCACCAGAAAAAACCTTTTTGGCGACATCGTCAGGACCTTCGAAATCATATACCTCGCCAGACGAAGAAACATTGAAGCGAGCGGAATTAATTTTATATTCCTTTATCGAGACGCTCTTGCGAAACTCCTCGAGAGACGACGGTGAGACCACCGCCCGGGGATCGCACGGGCAGACGAAATCTGCAAGGAGACAAAAGATAAAAACTGCGGCGAGAAGAAGAAACGACCACCACCCCCTGCGGTTCCTTCGAAACGCAGCAAGACGTTTTCTTGTCAATGGTGAAAGGAACGACATTTTCATCTCCTGGCAAAATCGATTCTTGGGTCAATAAACATGTAAAGAATATCGGAGATTAAATTCCCGACGAGCTGGAAAATCGAAGTAAGGGCGAGAAGCGCAAGAAAGACGGCGTAATCACGGCCGACGAGAGCGTCCCAACCAAGCCTGCCCATACCGGGAATTTCAAAAATCGTCTCTATTATTATGGAGCCAGCAAAAACTAAAGAAATCATCGGACCTAAGCCTGTGGCGATGGGGATTAAAGAATTCCGCAGCGCATGCACCCAGACGGCGCGTGTGCGCGTAGCCCCCTTTGCAATTACCGTGCGGACATAATCGGCAGATATCTGATCAAGAAGAGAATTTTTCATAAGAAGCGTGAGCATGGCAAAAGAGCCTGCCACATAGCATAAAACGGGGAGAACCATATGGCGGATGCGATCGGCGATGTATTCAAAGAATGTCGGCTCGTAATCGAAATCGCCTGATATTCCGCCAAGAGGAAATATATCCCAGCAAGAATCGACCGTTCCGCAGAATAGAGTCTTCAAAAGCATCGCAAGCGCGAACGAAGGAATGGCGTACGCGGCAAAGACTATAAAACTTGATGCGGAATCAAACGGCCGCGTATGGTTTAAAGCTTTCGCTATGCCGAGAGGGATGCAAACAAGGTAAGTAAGAAGAAAAGCGGCAAGACCGAATGAGATAGAGACGGGGAGGCGAGAAGATATGAGTTCCCACGCGGTCTTATTCGGATATTCGTAACTTGTAAGCGAAAGCCCCATCTTGTTTTTAACGAGCCAGTTGAAGTATTGCACGACTATAGGCTTATCAAACCCGAATTGCGTTTCAAGCTCACGGCGGTAGCTTTCCGTCACTTGTTTCGCGGACGCGGAAACAGCCCCCACTTCGCCTGCTGCTCCCGCTCCTTTCATGCGCAGAATCCTCATCTCCACAGGTCCGCCCGGAAGAAAGCGCGTCAAAGAAAAGCATACTAATGTAATGCCGATAAATGTCGGCACGGCAAGTAGCAACCTTCTGACGATATAGGAAATTTTATCCATTTACGTGCATTATATCAAATATGCTCTCGCGCACTGTAGAAGAAGACAAACCAATCCTTACCAAAACTCCCACCTCTCAAAAACTATCACCCACACGCCGAGAACTAAATTCGTCGTTACGTGAGACGCGATGGCCGCATAGACGCCGTACTTTTTCGCAAGAAACGCATAAATGAGGCCTGCAACCGCACCGACATGCCACCTTTCGCCGTGTTCGACGGCAAAAAGAAGAATCATCCACCAAAATCCTGCAAACTCCACAAGCCACACACGAAAGAAAAGCTCCTCGGCAGCTGCGATTACAAAAGCGCTTGAAGCAAGTTTAATTAAGGTGAGGGGCCACCCGCATACTTCCGGCGAATACGGAGAAGCAGCAGACGCTTTAACTTCGCCGGTTGAGACGCCAAAAATAATTTCAGGCGCGATCCAAACGGCAAAAACGGCACATCCCGCGGCGATCCCAGTAAAAATGCCTTTCGCCGCGCCAAAACGAAATGCAATTGCACGAAAAGAAAAAACAAGAAGAGCTGCGCTTACAACTCCTCTTGCCGCATACGCCCATGCCGTTTCCGGCAAGGCGAGCATCAACGCCATCCAAGCGGCGTACGGCGCAATGAGATGAAAATTTCTTTTCGCCTCGCCCGTCATCAGCTTTTTTATCACTTCGCCTTGAGCGAGCGCTTCAATATTTCAATAAGCGATTTACGCTCTTGTTTTGTAAGAGGAGATATCTTCTCTTCCCACTCCATTTCAAACGCACTCTTCTCCGCTGAAGCGGCAAGGAAATGCGCTTTAAGGACCTTCTTCACCTCATCGATACAGCGGCGCACCTCGGGGTTAAGCTCGTCCATAATAAGGGCATTTTCCTCATGAAGAACGGGGAAACGGTCTGAAACGACATAAGCGGTAAAACTCGCACCTGTGCCTGAGCGGACTCCGGCGGGCATATCATGGAGCTGAAAGCCATCCGGCCCAGCAAAGACAAGCCTGCCCGCGCCGACAAATTTGCGCTTCCACTCAATAACTTCAAGCTTGGCTTCGCGCCCGCCGTCGAGAGTGAGCTTGTAATCAGACACTTGCTTCTGAACAATTACAGGAGTTACTGGAAGGCCATTGAAATATATCCTGACATGAGGATAGCTTTTAAGATAAAGCGCGAATTTAGCCGCGAGATTCTGAACGGTCTCGGAGGCGTCAAGAAGCGAATCTGTAACGGCGCGAACGCCTGTAATATACACCTCGGTTCCGGATGCGGGCCCTGATGCGAGAGACTCAAGATTAAACACTCCCGGATTATCGGCTTCTCCAGAAAGGCAATACGACATCAACTCGCCGCCAATGCGCATCGTCGTGCGCCATTCAACATGTGTGCCAAGAGCAAACGCGCGAAAGCGCCCACGGCCGTGACGCCCATGCAGACGCCGCCCAGATGAAACTGTCGTTTTACCCTCGCGTTTCCAACTGCCGCCAAGATTGCCGAATGTGGAATCGGCGCGGAGAATATCTATCCCGGTTCCGTCATCAGATATACGAACGGCATCAACGGCACCAAGCTGATTCGTAATCAAATCTATTCTAACTTCAGTTGCATCAGCGTCAAGAGCGTTCCAGACGAGCTCCTCAACGGCTGAAAGAGGAGTGCCCCCAAAGAGAGACTCGATATGATCCGACTGCGCTTGGACGAATATCTGTTTGCTCATAAATAAGATTTAATTCAGATGAAGAAGCGAGGAGTTTACGCTTTAAACTCCTCAACTTCACCTGCTTTCGTTACCTTTTCTATTCTCAACCGTATTGAATCAAGGCTTTGCTGACATTCGTCTGCAAGGCGGCGCCCCTCTTCAAAGGCGGTAATCATATCATCAAGAGAGAGCTCGCCGGCCTCCATTTTGGAGACCAGCTGCTCGAGTTTTTTGAGTTTATCCTCAAATTTCATAATTGCAGGAATTACTTTTCCGAAGGCTTCTTCGGCTTGGGGGCATTGCGAAGCGCCACCGTAACAGACTGCACCGTGTGCGGCTCGATCGTAATGTCTATGCTGTCGGAAGCAGGCTGCATTCCCTCGTACTTCTCCATGGCAACAACATCGAAGCCCCACTGCGTATCTTCCCACGCAAGCTCCTTCCACGGCTTAGCTTCGCCTGGAACTTCGCGGCAATCAAGAAGTTTCTCAGGGCAGCTGAGAGTTTTATATGTAGGAGCCGCGAACTGCTTGCCAGGAACGGTGAGCGTGATTGTTTCCGCGACAGACTTTGAGTTTACCATGATAAGGCAGAGCTGGCTGCGGTTCGGAGTTGTTGCGGCAACCCATTCAATCTCGCCCTCGATTTGAGGAACTGTATCACGAACGCGCTTGGCTGAGCCAAGGATGGATTTGTTAACCTTGTTGCCTGCTTCCTTGAGCGCGCGGCGACGGGCATAAACCTGATCCATCACGCGGGCAGAAGTAAAGAAGGTATCTTCGTTGTTCATGGCCTTGGAAGTGCCGTGATGGAACATAAGAGGATGTTCCTTGATCGCTTCGGAAACTATGCGGTACATAACTCCCATTCCACCGACATCAAGATGAGGGCGGTTGAAAGGAGCGCGGTAGTCGGGCAATTCCCCTGCGCCATCACGCCACTGAATTGCCCAGGTTTTGCCGAATGACTGGTAAAGACCGCCGGAAATCGCATAAATCTGATGATGGTTAAAACCGTCGACATCAGGCTGCATAATGGTCATAAGCGAGTAGTGCGCCATGACGAGAGCCTCGCGGAAGATGCGCTGGCAACGGTTGTCTTCGTCAGAACGCGGACGGATCTCGGTAAGCCAGAACTTCTTGCCCTTGATTTCCGGAAACGCCTCGGAGAAGTTGCGGAAGCGCTGAATTCCGTAATAAGAGCAGCTGTAAGGCGTTTCCGCGCCGTACGCATGGTAGATGATGTGGGAAATCTTATCAAGCTTTCCGTGAGCCTTCAATTCCATGATCATCTTGGCGGAGGTCTGGTTGTAATAACCGGCGGCGAAGTAGGTATCGCGCTTGATTTCACCAGCCGCAAGCATGCGGTTTCTCACCTGGGTTAAATCAGGATTGTTCTCGAAAAGCTCGCAAATCGGAATTCCCATAGGAGCATTGGGCCAGAGTTTCCAAATATCGTCAATCACGTTCGCCCAAGTTTTGCAGAGAGGAACCATCGCATCGGGCTTCGCGAAATACGATTCATTGCCAAGTTCGAAACCGGCGACGACATCTTTATAGTTGTTGTCGACGATATATTTGACGAACTCGTAAATCTCCTTGCGCGCCCTCTCGCCGCCCCATGCCTCGAGGGTGAACATAAGCTTAAATCCATTAGCCTTCCAGAACTTAAATGCGGCGTCAGGATAGCTACGCGCATAGCTCTTGTACTCGCGCGTGCCTTCCTTGTGAGGGTTCGGGTGGCGCCTTGCGAACCAATCATTTGCATGCCACATGCGCTGATGCCAGGCTCCGGCAGCCTTCATCGCGCGAGCAGTTTCAAATTTATTTTCATCGAACCAGAAATTATCATCGCCTCCATTGCCCATAAAGCAACCTGCGTAACCTACGATAGGCCCGCAACGCGATGTACGAACGTCTCTTACGGGCTTGCCCGAGAGATCGAGATTAAGAGCAAAATCGGCATTGGCCGATATTACCCCTGCTGCGATTGCAGCTGCAAACATTACTTTTGTTTTCATTTTTATTTTCCTTTCTTTTACATAAAATTGTTATATATCATTTTTCCTTGAAAATCTTTCCTATGCTTTGGGGATTATTTATGATGGGATAAGTAAGGTCGGAATCAAGAATGAATTTAGAAGTCAAATCAGAAGCATTAACACAGCAACCAGTCTCAACACCAAGGCTCTTCAATTCTTTGAAGTACGCCTCTGTGGTGTAACCAGGAATAAACGAGACGACAATCGCGTTGAATTTATGCTTTTTTATCGCTGCGGCAAGGTGCTTAGGCCAGCCCCAAGCTAAAAACTTTCCGTATTTATCATTCCACGGACGCGCAAACCTGATAATTTGCGCATTCGGCATTTCACGCCTAAGGTCTATAAGCATATTTTCATGGCCAGAACCTAAAAACACGTTTGACGGAAGGTTTTCGCCAAAAAGAGCCGTAAGCCGCCGGCGGATTTCCATCGCTGTAGCTTCAGTGGAGGCAATTCCGTTTGAGAATTGCAGAAGAACCGTGCCTTTCGATTCCTTAATGAAAGGCACAAGTTTCTTCAACTCGCACGGAGGATAAAACTCCATGTCGAGATCATCGAACATATCGCCCGTATTAACGTTTATGTTAAGCCCTTTGAGCGTTTCTGTACTCAAGTTTGCGATTTTGTCGTTCGATGCGGCAAGGCGTGAAACCGTTCCCGCATCGATTACGAATATTCCACCGTCTTTGAGAAGTGTAATGGGCAAACAAAGCCCCCACCCGGATTTCAATGAAAATTTCAAGGCAGGAAAAGAAAGCTTAGGGAACTCCTTCGTGGCTAATCCAGAATGCACCAGCACATTTCTCTTCTCAAGGTTGATTTCACCTTTATTTTCCGCTGCCACATCTGATAAAACAGCTGTCGCCAGAAGTACTGCCATTAATTTTTTCATTTTTCTCCGTTGGTGGTTTTATTTAAAAATTCATCTGCAAAGAGTGTAAAGAACACCTGCGACAACGGCAGAACCGATAACGCCAGAAACGTTCGGACCCATAGCCTGCATGAGAATGAAGTTAGTAGGATCCTCAGAGAGCGAGACCTTGTTGGAAACGCGCGCGGCCATTGGAACGGCGGAAACGCCAGCCGAACCGATGAGAGGATTGACCTTTGTCTTGGAGAACAAATTCATCAACTTCGCCATAATAACTCCCGCAGCCGTACCCACGCAGAAGGCGCAAAGACCGAGCGCAAGAATTCCGAGGGTCGTTCCGGAGAGGAACTTCTCGCAAGCGAGTTTAGAACCGACGGAAAGGCCGAGCATAATCGTGACGATATTTATAAGCGCATTCGACATTGTATCTGCAATACGCGCAACGGAAGGACCTGCCTCTTTGGCGAGGTTGCCGAGCATCAACGCACCGATAAGCGGCACAGCAGACGGCAGAAGAACTGCACACACGAGAAGCACGAGCAACGGGAAGCAGATTTTCTCAATCTTCTTAACTTCGCGAAGCGGAGGCATCTTGATAGCGCGTTCCTCCTTGGTTGTGAGCGCCTTCATAATCGGCGGCTGAATAATCGGAACGAGCGCCATGTAGGAATACGCGGCAACCGCGATTGCGCCCAAGAGATCTGGAGCGAGACGCGAGGTAAGCCAAATGGCCGTAGGACCGTCGGCGCCGCCGATGATACCGATGGATGCCGCAGCCTTCAAGGGATCGCATCCGAAGAAATCGTTACCGAAAACGGCAGCCAACCCAAGAGACCCGAAAAGGGCAAAGAAAATGCCGAACTGGGCGGCAGCGCCGAGAAGCGCCATCCTCGGATTGGCGATCAGCGGGCCAAAGTCAGTCATTGCGCCAACGCCCATGAAGATCATAATCGGGAAGATGCCCGTATCGATGCCGAACGAGAAGAAGTAATGAAGGAACCCGCCGGGCTCGATAATGCCGCCTGACATGACCGGGATGCCGCTTTCAAGGAATGAAATGACGCCCGAATGCATCATCGCAGGAGCTGTAACGCCGGAAAGCGGACAGTTTGCGAGCAACCCTCCGAAACCGATCGGCAAAAGAAGAAGCGGCTCGAAGCCCTTAACGATAGCGAGGTAGAGCATCACGAGACACAGAGGAATCATGATAAGCTGACCTACGCCGTAAGGCATTCCGAACAAAGTCTCCACCTTATGACCGGCATGGAACGCGCCCTTCTCATCGAAGTAACCACCGTGCCACTTACCGTCCTTGTCATAATAACCGTTGCGGTTGGCCCTCTCGCCCTTCTTAAGATCAGGGCGTTCGGCTTCGGAGAAGTTGCCGGTGATATACGCCGGAGCCTCATTCTTCATAAAGCCAGAGATGCCAGTATCCGCCGTAAGGTCAGTGACTCGTCCGAGCGTCTCTTTCCAAGGCGCATCCTCTGCAGCGACCGCTCCAAACGCAAAGACTGCGGCGAACAACGCTGTTATCAAATACTTCATTTTTTTCCTTTCAATTGAATGTTAGTTCAATCAATCACTAACGACTAACCACTAACTACTAATCACTAACTACTAATCACTAACTCCTAAACTCAACCGATTACAGCAAGAGTATCACCCGTTGCAACCTTGTCGGTGGCGTTCACCATAACGGTGACAGTTCCATCGCACGGTGCAGTAACGGGAGTTTCCATCTTCATGACGTCCATGACGAGGATTTCATCGCCCTTGGAAAGCTTCTGGCCGTTTGACGCCGTGACGCGAAGAATAGTGCCGGGAACAGGAGCTTTAACCTCTTCGCCGCCCGCGGGAGCCGCAGCTGCAGGAGCGACGCTCTTAAGCCCGCTTTCAGCCTTAAATGCGACTTCCTTGCCGTTGACGATAGCCTTATCGCCCTTCAATTCAACGCCGTACGCCTTGCCGTTGATTGTGACGGTGACCGCACCGCCCTTGGCGGCAGCAGGCTTTTCGTCTTCGGCGAAACGGCAGCCCATAGGAGCCTTCGACGGATCCTTGAGGAAGAGAATGCCCTTTTCAAGGCAGGAGGCTGCAATGAAGATGTTCTCGTCGGTGATGGGAAGGCCGGCATCTTCAAGCATTTTCTTCGCAACCGCGCCGCCCTTCTTGGGATCGGCATCGTTCATTTCGAGAACGGTCTTTGTCGTCGGCTCGCTGTAGGCCTTGTTAAGATCGCTCGAAGCCATGAACTCGGAAGCCTTCTTGACGATTTCAGGATCCGGAGGGACGGGAGTCTTGCCGAAGTAGCCGAGGACCATCTTCGCGTATCCAGGTGCAAACTTCTTGAACTTACCGAACATAACGTTCTGAATGGCCTGCTGCGCATAGAACTGCGAGACGGGAGTAACCGACGTTCCGAAGCCGCCGAGACGCACGCAATCGTACATTTCCGCGATCATGTCGTCGTACTTGTCCATCATGTTGTTGTCGCGAAGCATCTGGGTGTTCGCAGTCAAAGCGCCGCCCGGCATCGGGCTCCAGACGATCTGAGGATTGACGTTCATAGCTTCCGGCGGGAGGAAGTACTTCTTCATCGCATTCTTGAAGCTGTCCTCAGCCTTCTTCACCTTGTTGATGTCGAAATCGAAACCGAAATCGGGGTCACCATCAAGGCAGTGCCACATGGTGATGATATCAGGCTGGCAAGTGCCGCCGCTCATGGGAGCCATGGAAAGATCGATGCCGTCGGCGCCGCCTTTGAGAGCCGCAAGATAGCACGCAACGCCGTTGCCAGCCGTCTCATGGCTGTGGAACTGGATGTGGATGTCGTTACCGAGAAGCTGACGGGCAAGCTTCATCGTGTTATACACCGTTGCAGGAGTGGAAGTGCCGGAAGCATCCTTAAAGCAGACGCGGTCAAAAGGAATTCCCGCATCCATGATCATTTTAAGGCGATCGCGATAGAACTCAGGCGTATGAGTGCCCTTGTTGTCGATTCCGGGAGGAAGGCCCATCATCGTAACGACGACTTCATGATTGAGCCCCGCCTCGTGAATGCACTGGCCAGACCACTTGAGGTTGTTAATATCGTTCAAAGCGTCGAAGTTACGAATTGAGCTCATGCCGTGCTTCTTGAACATCTGCGCATGAAGCTTAATCATATCAGAGCTCTGCGACTCGAGACCGACGACATTAACTCCGCGCGAGAGCGTCTGAAGATCTGCCTCAGGGGCCGCCTTGCGGAAAGCGTCCATCACATCGAAAGCATCTTCCTGGCAGTAGAAATAGCAGCTCTGGAAGCGCGCGCCCCCACCCGCTTCAAACCAGCGAATGCCGGCATCGTAAGCTTCCTCAACGCAAGGAAGGAAATCCTTTGAAAGAACGCGCGCGCCGACTACACTCTGAAAGCCGTCGCGGAAAGCTGTGAGCATGAACTTTACATTTTTCTTGGCCATTTTTATACTCCTTACATTAGAAATGATTTTGTTTGGATTTTTAAATGTTATTTGTTGAAAATATCTTTCGTTGACTCTTAGCCCTTAAGCGCGACTGCAATTGCAAGAGCGATGTTCGCATCGTCATTGGCAGCAGAAGCGGCAGGCATCTTCTTCGGCGCATCCTGCGGAAGGATATGATCGAAACGCGCGATACCCTTCATTGAAGTAACGGTCATAACAATAAGAACTACCAAAAACGCAAACACAATGCCCATGCCTGCAAGCATGAGTACCAGACCTTGTAATAGAATATCCATTTTTATTTACCTTTCATTTGAAAAATCACGGATTGATATTGGTCAGCGCAAGAGTATCAAAATCTATCTTGCGGTAATAACAATTCCTTGGCTCGCCAGCCTTGTTCTTCGTGTGGCAAATGCCGCCACGGCAGGGACGGACGAGATAAAGAAGCGAATTCTGCTCGCAGTTGACATACGCCTCTATAAGATCGAAAGTCTCGCCGGAAGTCTCGCCCTTGAACCAAAGCTTGTTGCGGCTCGTTGACCAAAGGATGAGCTTGCGCTTTGCGAAAGACTCCTTCATCGCATACTCGTTCGTATATGCGACAAGTATAACCTCCTTCGTGTCGATATTTTGAATCGCCACTGGAATCACTCCTGGATCACACGGCGCAGAACCTGCCGAGCGAGTATCCAACACTTGTTTGCCAACTTTCTCAAGCTTGGTGAAATCAAGCATGAGCTCTGATGTTTCTTCTATCTGTCCCATTCCGTTTTTCCTGTTTTCTCTTTTTCAAAAAAAATCTTATTCCTTTTTATCAGCCAATCTCGAACACCTGCCCGGGCTCGGGCGCAGCGACATTCAAGATTCCCTGCTCTTTAAGAATATCTGCCATTGCGGAGACTTTCTCAATTTCCCCGTGTACTGCGAACGCGTATTTCACATCGCCCTTTACGTTGGAAATCCAATCCGTCAAACCCGCCTTGTCGGCATGAGCGGAAAGAGCGTTTATTACTTCCACCTTCGCCTTCAGAGGAACCTCTTCGCCGAGAATCTTTATCGTTTCGCGCCTTTCCACAATCCGCCGGCCGAGAGTGTTTTCAGCCTGGAAGCCGCAGATGAGAATTATATTATCCTCACACGATGCCGCGTGCTTAAGATGATGGAGCACCCTTCCGCCTTCGCACATTCCGCTCGCGGCGATTATAACCATGGGGCCCGGCGTTTCATTAAGCGCCATCGACTCCTCAGGCGTTCCGACGAAAGTGAGATTCGGGAACGAAAGCGGATCTTGCCCCGATGCGAGCATATTAAGAGCCTCGTCGTTATACACCTCGCGGTGCTTTGCGTAAATGCCTGTAGCCTTGCGGGAGAGAGGCGAATCAATATAGACCTTGAGACCGGAAGGAATGCCGCCTTTTTTAAGAAGCTTGTTGAGATAATAAATTATCTGCTGCGTGCGCCCGACTGAAAACGCAGGCACGATAAGCTTGGAATTGCGCCTGTCGATGTATTTGAGGTAATCCGCCAAGCGAGATTCTATATCGTCCGCCGAAGGATGAAGCCTGTCGGCGTAAGTCGACTCGACAATAAGAATATCGGCGCCTTGCGGATATTCGTAATGACGCAGAATAGGCTGGTTAGGCTGACCGAGATCGCCCGTGAAAATCAACTTGTGGTTGCGGCCCGAATTCGAGCGGATATCGAGCTGCACAAGCGCGGAACCGAGAATGTGACCCGCGTTGAAAAACGTAAGCGTCACTCCAGGGGCGATTTCGCGAGACTCATGAAGATGAACGGGCGTGAAAAGCTGCATAAGCGCGTTTACATCGCTTTCTTCGTAAAGAGGCTCGAAGAGACGCTTGCCGTCGCGCTTACGCTTTTTGTTGACGTACTCAAGATCGCGCTTCTGAAGGAAGCACGAATCGCGCAACATTACATCGCAAAGATCTGTTGTAGATTGCCTAGCGTAAACTCTGCCGCGGAAACCTTGGCGCACTAACTGCGGAAGGTTGCCTGAATGGTCGATATGCGCGTGAGAGAGGACTACTGAATCAATCGTCTTCGAATCAAACGGAAGATTGCGGTTCTTTTCGAACGCCTCCTTTCTGTGACCCTGAAAAAGACCGCAATCGAGAAGAATTCTCTTCCCGTTCACTTCAACGAGATGCATCGACCCCGTTGTGGTCTGGGCTGCTCCGTAAAACGTGATTTTCATCCTCGCCTCCTTTCCTTACGAAAAATCGACCGGCTGCACATTCCAGATGTTCTTCGCATATTCCATAACGGCCCTATCGGAAGAGAAACGCCCGGAACGCGCAATGTTGACAAGAGACATGGTATTCCACTTCTTCGCATCGCGATACGTCGCATCGACGCGGTCTTGAGCTTCGCAATAGCTTCTGAGATCAGCAAGAAGCATGTAATAATCGTTGTAATCGAGAAGATTGCGCAGAAGCGGATCGAAGAGACCTGGCTCGAGAAGAGAGAAGACATTATTCTTTATCATGTCGAGCGCAAGAGCTATTTCAGGATCTTTCGCGCATACGTCCTTTGAGACATAAGTCTGGCGGCGTAGAGCGACCTCCTCCGTGCGCATTCCGAAAAGGAACATATTCTCATCGCCTACTTCCTGATTGATTTCAACATTCGCTCCGTCGTATGTGCCAAGAGTAAGCGCACCGTTGACCATGAACTTCATGTTGCCAGTGCCCGAAGCTTCCATGCCGGCAAGAGAAATCTGCTCCGAGACCTCTGCCGCAGGCATAATCTTTTCGGCAAGCGAAACGCGGTAATCGGGGAGGAATGCGACCGAAAGTTTATCACGCGTCTTGATGTTGGAATTGACCACTGCGGCAATACCGTGGATAAGCCTGATGATAAGCTTCGCCACATAGTAGCCGGGCGCCGCCTTCGCCGCAAAGATAAACTGGCGCGGAACGGGATCGAACGACGAATCATTGAGAAGACGGTTGTAGAAGATGATTATATAAAGCGCAAGCAAAAGCTGACGCTTATATTCATGAAGGCGCTTTACCTGGACGTCAAAAATAGCGTCGGGATTGAGGTTTATCCCGATATCGGCCTTTGTCCAGTTCGCCAAGGCAACTTTGTTCGCTTTCTTGATGACTGCAAGCTCGGAGAGGAAATTGCTGTCGCCTGCGAAACGCTCAAGCTCGGAAAGGCGGCTTAAATCAGTTATCCAATCATAACCGATTTTCTCAGAAATGAGGCTGGAAAGTTTCGGATTGGCTTGAAGAAGCCACCTGCGCGGCGTTATGCCGTTCGTGACATTCTTGAATTTTTCAGGCCAAAGTTCATTGAAATCCTTGAAGATATCTTCCTTGAGAATTTTCGTATGAAGTTCTGCCACGCCATTTACTGACGAGGTTCCCACGATGGCAAGATTGGCCATACGCACGTAGCGGTCACCACTTTCGTCAATAAGCGACATTCTCCTCAAGCGCGCAATATCGCCAGGATAGCACGCGGAGACTTTCCGAAGGAAGCGGCCGTTGATTTCATAGATGATCTGAAGATGACGCGGCAGAAGCCTTTCCATCATCGCCACAGGCCATTTTTCGAGCGCCTCCTGGAGAATTGTGTGGTTCGTGTAGCCCGTAGCCTTGCGCGTAAGCTCCCACGCCTTATCCCAATCAAGCCCTTCGATATCCATCAAAACACGCATCAGTTCAGGCACAACAAGAGCCGGATGCGTATCGTTGAGCTGGATGAAGACTTTATCAGCGAGATTATCCCACGTATCGTTGATTCTGCGGTAGCGGCGAAGAATATCGCGAATCGAACAGGCGACAAAGAAGTACTGCTGCCTAAGGCGCAGCTCCTTGCCCGCCATAGTGTTGTCGTTCGGGTAAAGAACCTTGGTTAGATTCTCGGCAAGCACCTTAGTTTCAACAGCCTTTACGTAATCGCCCTTGTTGAAATCATCTAAACCAAACTCATCCTTAGCCCTTGCAGACCAAAGACGAAGCGAGTTAACTGCATTTTTATACCCGACGATTGGCAAATCATAAGGAACGCCTTCTACCGTTTCGGCTGGAATCCACACCCAGTTTGAACGGCCCTTCTCAAGATGACACTCGACATGGCCTCCAAAATGAACGTGCTGAGAATATTCAGGACGCTTCATTTCCCACGGATAGCCGTTCTTAAGCCAGTGATCAGGCTCTTCAACCTGCGCTCCGTTGACGATTTTCTGGCGGAAAATGCCATAATCGTACCTAAGCCCGTAGCCCATGCCGGCAAGATCAAGCGAAGACATCGAATCAAGGTAACACGCGGCAAGACGCCCTAAGCCGCCGTTGCCGAGGCCCGCGTCATTCTCGTAATCGCGCAGGTCGTTCCAATCAATCCCGTATTCTTTAAGCGCCTCGCGGCAGATGGAATCGGCCTTTAAGTTGATGACATTGTTTCCAAGAAGACGCCCTATGAGAAACTCAAGCGACATATAATAGACGCGCTTTGTGTTTTTGCGGTCGTACTCCTCTTGAGTGCTTATCCATCTCTCAACAATACGGTCACGAACGGCCATGGCAAAAGCCGTGTATTCGTCGCGATCGGTAGCGCGCGTATCTCCCTTGGCAAGTGAATACCTCAAATGCCATTGAAAGTCTTCCTTGAGACCTTCAACAGACATTTCAACTCTGCGATCCTTCTTGCCAACGCATTTGTTTTTTGTTGCTTTCATCTTACCTTGAACTTCTTCGTAGAAATACTTTATAAAAGTTTTTCAATTATTTTTTGAATATGTTTTTAATCGCCGAAGCGGCCTTCTTTGTGCCGTCGCCAACGGATTCAACCGCTTTTAAAGCACCCTCGCCGACAGATTCTACAGCCTTTACAGCTCCGGAACCAACGGCAGAAGCGGCGCTTTTCGTCCCTTCGGCTACGCCCAAGACTACATCTTTAGATTTTTCGCCAATGTTGGAGACTGCATTTGTAACTGCGGAGGAAACCTGAGAAGAAGCTTCCGCTGCGCCGTCTCCAATATCGTTAATAACCTCTGTGGTCTTAATAGCGCTCATCTCGAAAAGCTGATTAAGCCCCTTGCCGAGCTTCATGGCGGAGGAGAGAATCTCGTTGCCAATTATCGACAAGAACTGCTCAATCGATACGCCGCCGCTTTCCTCGCCTAAATTCCTGAGTGTAAGCGTAGGCAGAGGTATGACAATAGCCCCGTACTTTAACTTGATACCTGAAACCGTCAGCTTCTCGACAACAATTTTTTTAGCAGGCTTTTTCTCTTCCTCAACGGTCGAAGTTTCTTCTTGCGCCCCTTCTTCGGCCTCTTTCATCTCTAAGGCCTTTTTCTGCTCGTATTTATCTTTGCCGCCTGCGATATTGTATTGGATCTGCGTGAAATTATCGACATTATTGCCGCCGCCTTGCACGTAAGAGACGAAAAGATTTTCAACTGTCACCTCTTTAATGCGGATGCAGTCGCTGAGGATGGTGGGAACCGAAACTTCGACCGCGAGATTGGAAAGCGAAAGCGCCGTCTTCTCAGAATAGCCTGAAGGATTGGCGACCTTCAAAGAGCCCAGCTCAAAGCGCCCACTATAGGGATTAAGATATATGTGGCCGAGATTGAAATCTGAGAGAGTGTACTTGGGAACCATATTGTTCGCCACAGGCTTTACGACAGGCCCGAGCCAAAGCGGAATCGTAAGAAGAAGCGCGATAATCGTCAAAAGAAGGACGAGTAGCGATACGAGAAAAATTTTCAAAAGTTTTTTCATCTTCTTACTCCATGATTTCCGGTAGAATCAAATTCTTTACTTAAGGCTCTTGACTGTGATCTTAGTGCGGTGGCCAGAACCGAGAGTCTCCACCTCCATGACATTCGCCATCCAGCGTTCGCCGAATTTTTTTATGCGAGTCCCCCAAAGGCGGCGAACTGGTGAAGAACCTTTAAGCTCTTCCGCCTGCATAAGCGCACCAGTTTTTCTGTCAACCCACACCCTAACTGACCTTTCGCCCTTCTTGAGGATGATGACGGCACACTTCTGACCATGAACCGACTCCGCCTCTTTTTCAGCATCAAAGGAAAAATCATCCCACCAGAGGTATTCAAGCGTAAGATCGCTCCACGTGACATCTGTTTTAAGTATCGGTGCGCTGGCTTCTTCGCCCTCAACTGCCTCGATGTTCTTGCCGTCAACAATCAAACGAGTTACAGCGTTGGAACGGACAAGAGCATAATCATACTTTGCAAGAGAAATGCCGCGACGGTTGCGGAGATTAAGCTCGCCGCGGATCTCCACATTGCGCGGAATCATATCCCTGCAGCTTTGTACAAGCTGACGAGGAGTCGCATTAGTCGATAGAAGCATTGCCGCTAAAATAGAAATCATTTAATCCTCTCCTCTATCCACTTATTTTCAGCGCCACCGTATGCGCGCCCAGTTTTGTAATACCGCCTCGCACCATCAGGATCTGGCGGGTCGGCCATCAATTTCAACCTCGCCATATTATAGTAAGAATGGTACGACTGAGGATTTGATGAAATTGCAACATCGAGAGTGCGCTCGGCATCGGAGAATTTCTTCTGCGCACATTCCATAGCCGCTTTCAGGTTAAGCGCCTTAACGTCTTTTGGATTAATTTTCAAAATCGCGTTTATCTCTTTCGCGGCAAAATCAAACTCCCCTCTCGCGATAGCCTCCTCAATACTCTTGGGCGGGCCCTTGGGCTTAGTAGAGGCAGGCTTCTTTACAGCAGCCTTTCTTACTGGAAGCGGAGCATTAATTGAAGGCGCTTTTTTCACCTGAGAAGAATCGACATCTTCTATCTTCTTTGCTGAAGAGCGTTCCTTTCTAAGTTTCTCCTCAAGCACACTTGTGTCAGTCACCGTTACGGGAGAAACATTCTCCATAACTTGATTGATCTTCAAGCTGTCCATGGCGGACATAACAAGAGCGCGCTTGGTTTTTACGGTTGAAAACTCAGGCGTCTGAACCCGCTCGGGATACATCAGCTCGATTTTATCAAGTTCGGCTAAAGCCCTTTTGTAAGACTCTATCGCCTCGGTATCCTTCCCTTCCGCTACGAAATCTGCAGCCGCATCTATATTCGTGGAGGCTGGCAGCATAATCTCTGAAAGCCTTGGTTCATCCTTTTCGCTCTTAGAATCAAAAGGCCAAAACCAACTTGCCTGCGCACTCAATGAGAGCGCAAGAGCGGAAATAAAAAAGAATGGCCTTATCATTAGAGTATATTATACCAAAAAACGAAGCTCCCATGGACCGTGTTTTCGCCAACATTCACGCACCGATTCCACCGTAGGTTCTACATAAATCGGCGTAGACTGATGCCTAAACCACGTATCCTGCCTTTTTGCCAGTTGACACGTTCTTATGAAAATCTGCTCTTTCGTATCGCCCTGACGATAACCGATTGCAAGTGAAGCTGTTTTAGACCATACTGGATACTGCTCGTGAAGGCGAGCTTTTTCTTCCTCCAGCCCTTCCATATACATCTGATCAAGGCGTGAAGCAATTCTCTCGCGGACTACAGCGCGATCGATTTTTATAACAGGATACTCGGGCGGCGGCTTTTCCCATTTACGGTCAAGCCCGCGAAGAAGAGCGGAAAAATAAAGCCCCGTTCCCCCAACTATTATAATCGGCACATCTTCAGGCACTTGAGAGACCCATTCTCCCGCCGCCCTTAGCCATGCACCTGAAGAGAATGCCTCTGCGGGAGTCACAATATCAACGCCGCCGATATGGAAGCGTTCTCTCTCTTCAAGAGAAGGCTTGGCTGTTCCAATATCCATGCCTCGATATACGAGCATGGAATCGGCGCTCAGTATCCAAGCTCCCATCTCCTCGGCAAGGCGGGAGGCTATGGAGCTCTTGCCGCTTGCCGTGGGCCCTGCAAGAAGATATGCCTTACGATGCATTTTCAAAAACAAACCCCGCCGGCAGCGCCGACGGGGCTTTTGTTTTATCGCCTCGACGGCTTATTACTTACCCAAAGCCGCGGAGAGGCTGGCGAGAACGTCGCGAAGAGCCTTCGGGACGCGGCGGGCCGTCTTGGAGAGAACCTTGCTTTCCTTCGACGCCTTGGCATCATACTCATCGTAAGACTCGCCAATCGTGCTGATTTCCTTCTTCCAACCTTCGGTATCGACGGTGAGGATCTTTGCGAGCATCTCGGGATCGACGGTGAAGCCCTCCTTGCCCTCGTTGTTGGATAGATCGATATCCTTGGCAAGAGGAAGATTGCCGATCGGAGTTACCTGAGCCTGAACCTTGCCCTCGATACGCTGGCAGATCCACTTGAGAACGCGGCTGTTATCGCCGAAGCCAGGCCACATGAACTTGCCGTCGGCCGTCTTGCGGAACCAGTTGACGAAGTAGATCTTCGGCAACTTGGAAGCGTCGGGGCTCGTGCGCTCCATTTCAAGCCAGTGCTGGAAGTAATCGCAGACGTTGTAGCCGAAGAACGGAAGCATCGCCATAGGATCGCGACGGACCTGACCGATCTGATCGGAAATGACAGCTGCGGTAACTTCAGAACCAGCGGCAGAGCCGAGGAACACGCCGTGAGTCCAGCTCTTCGCCTCGTTTACGAGCGGAATCGTGGAAGGACGGCGGCCGCCGAAGAGAATAGCATCAATCGGCACTCCCGTGGGCTTCTTGTTGTAAAGACCATTGAAGCCGGCCTTGTCGAGAACAGGGCAGTTCTCCGCAGGAGCGGTGAAACGGCTGTTCTTGTGAGCGGCAACGTAACCGGAAGCCTTCACTTCAGCCTTGGTCATGCCAGGCTTCGGGCCCATGCGGCGGCGGTCATCAACGCAGCGGTAGCAGGGGTTGCCCTTCCAGTCAATACCTTCCTTAGGAGCGTCAACGCCCATATCTTCCCACCAGATGTCGCCATCGGGCGTAAGAACGACGTTCGTGAAGATCGTGCCCTTCTTGCAGGACTTGAGCGCGTTCGGGTTGGAATCGTTAGAGGTTCCCGGAGCTACGCCGAAGAAGCCGTTCTCAGGGTTAATCGCATAAAGGCGGCCGTCTTCACCAGGCTTGAGCCATGCAATATCGTCACCAATCGTCTGAAGCTTCCAGCCCTTGAGTTTGGGAAGCATCATCGCGAGGTTCGTCTTGCCGCAAGCGGACGGGAACGCAGCCGTTACGTGGTACTGCTTCTTCTCGGGGCTCGTGAGCGTGAGGATGAGCATGTGTTCAGCCATCCAACCCTGATCCTTCGCCATCTTCGAAGCGATACGAAGAGCGAAGCACTTTTTGCCGAGAAGAGCGTTCCCGCCGTAACCAGAACCGAACGACCAAATCTGGCGCTCTTCAGGGAACTGCGTGATGAACTTGTCTTCAATCTTCTTAGCGCAAGGCCAAGCGACATCCTTCTGACCCTTCTTGAGAGGCGCACCGACAGAGTGGATGCAAGGAATGAAATCGCCATCCTTGCCGAGGTGCTTAAGAACAGCATCTCCCGTGCGCGTCATGATGTTCATGTTGACGACAACGTAAGGAGAGTCGGTAATCTCAATGCCGTACTGCGTGATAGGATTGCCGATGGGGCCCATCGCATAAGGAATAACGTACATCGTACGGCCCTTCATGCAGCCCTTGTAGCTCTTGAGCATAAGAGACTTCATCGTTTCCGGATCCATCCAATGGTTCGTAGGACCGGCGTCAATTTCACGCTTGGAGCAAATGAAGGTGCGGCCCTCAACGCGAGCGACATCGCTCTCATGGGAGCGAGCGAGATAGCATTCAGGGCGCTTCTTTGGGCTCAGCTTGATGAACTGGCCGTTCTTGACCATCATCTCGCAAATATCAAGATGCTCCTTCTTTGTGCCTTTCACGACCACGATTTTATCGGGCGTGCAGACCTTGTTCCACTTATCAACCCAATCGAACACCTTGGCGTTCGCGAATTTCGGCGTCTTGGCCATCTTTTATTCTCCTTAATTTACCCCAGAACGGGATGTTGGTGAAAATTTTGGCGTATTATACCAAATCAGGTGTTAAAAGACAATCGGGTGAAAAGACAACTGCCCGCGAAGTGAGGGAGTTGGGAGTTGGGAGTTAAGAAATGTTAGAATGTTAGAATGTTTGAATAAACCTATACTCGTCAATTGAATGTCTCACGCAGAGACGCAGAGAGACAGAGAATGCTGAGAAAAGGTAGTTTTCTATCATAACCCCAAGCATCCTCATTGTGTCTCACGCAAAGTAATAATGGAAAGAAACGGCTTCTAAAAGACTTCGCGTACTTCGCGAACTTTGCGTGAGGTAAAATTCGCCCCTACTGCCGTTTTTAGGATAAAATAAGAACTCTTCCTTTTCCCTCTTCCAACTCGCCCGTGCCCTACTGCTAATTAAATCAACTCAGAAAAACGCGGGCGTGTTATCCCGCGCACCTCTTAAAAGGGGCGCAAGGGTA